>CP017966.2:711624-1067436 GCA_002813105.2 Methanosarcinales archaeon Met12
TAAAATGGTGATTGAGAATGATAGAGGCTAAAAAACTTCATCTCCCTGTTCTTGTGGAAAAAGATGAGGATGATCTCTTTGTAGTCGAATGCCCACTTCTTCGGGGATGCTATACTCAAGGTAAAACACTCGACGAGGCATTGAAAAACATACATGAAGTGATTGAGTTATGTCTTGAAGAGCAGAAGGAAGAAATTGTGGAACAGCTTGATGCAATCCAAGAGTTCAGTTACCATGTCGTGTCGGTAGAGATATGAACAGATTGCCCGCTATCTCCGGAGAAAAGGCGATTAAATGCTTTGAAAAGCTGGACTATACAGTCGTGAGGCAAAAAGGAAGCCATATCCGCATGTGGCACAAAATTGACAAAAGCAAGAAGCCATTAACGATTCCAAAACATAAAGTGCTTGGTAAAGGATTATTAAGAAAACTTCTAAGGGATGCTGAAATAGGCGTTGATGAATTTGTCGAGTTGTTATAAGATTAAGTTTTAACCAGGCGCCGTATTCAATATAAGGGCAACTAAAAAACTCCATCAGCCTAAGGATTCTACAGAAGGCTCGAGGGGGTATCTGTCTAAAAGTTGGTGACGTACAAAGCTCGTTTTCATGGCTCAATAAGACAAGGATGGGCGTGGTGGAAATTAATATCTCCTCAAAAGAACTTCGCCATAAATACAAGCAAATAGCACACTATATGAGACTCAGTATCTTAAGCATGGGTATAGTAACTTTGATATTGGTTGGGAGTTGATAGAAAGAGGGTAAGACTATGTATAGAATAATGTTTCAAAATTCAATCTATAAGATGTTCGAGTATGAAAACGAGTCCGATTTTGAGAAACATATAGTCGAACATTCTAAAGAAATCTTTGGTGAAAATTCAGTTTATATAGATGTTAAAAAAAGAATTGGTTTGGACAATATAATTTCAATTCCAGATGGATACTTGATAGATTTTTCATTTTCTCAACACCCACGACTCTATATTTTAGAGAACGAATTAGTAACTCACGATCCCTATAAACATATTGGCGAACAACTTTTGAAATTTGCAATTTCTTATAAGGGAAACGGTCGAAAAATTAAATCTTTTTTACTTGAAGAGATTAACAAAGACAAGGGTACAAAAGAAAAAAATAAATGAAGGTGTCAAGAGGGCAGGGTATCGGAATATAGATGCGTTTCTTGAAGATTTAATTTTTGATAAATCAGTTGGAACAATAGTAATCATTGATCAAATTACTATTGATTTAACGAATGTCTTGAATCAATTGGCAATGAAAACTGATATACTAGAATTTCAGACTTATATCAAAGAAGGGGAGGAAAATAATCATATTCATAAATTTATGCCATTTCAACAAGATATAAGGGATATAAGCGAAGCAGGAAAACCATTAGAACAGTTAGATACCATCGTTGTGCCAGCAAATGAAGATGGGTTCAATGAGACATTTCTTGGTGCGAATTGTTGGTATGCAATTAGAATTTCTAGTTCAATGATTGATAAAATTAAATATATTGCAGGGTATCAAACTGCTCCAATATCCGCAATTACCTATTACGCCGAGGTTGCAAAAATAGAGAAGTATAAAGACACAGAAAAATACATTGTTCATTTTAAGAATAGTGCGAAAAAAATAGGACCTATAAAACTAGTATCTAAAAGTAAAATAAAGGCGCCACAAGCACCTAGATACACAAATTTTGAAAAATTAAGTAGAGCTAAAATATTAGATGAAGTATTTTAGTCTTCAAAAGGATTCCCTGCTTTTCAAAGCATGGTGACGTGACTGGGAGCTTAAAAGTAGGATAGTTGATAATAACAAGGGCAATATAGATTTTGGAATTGGTGCAAGAATGGATAAAAAAGGAGCTAATGAATCATTAAACAAAATTAAACAGTTGTCTAAAGAAGATATTGAAGCACCGGATAAGGTGAGATCAATTTTTGCTCCTTATGTTTATCCACCAAAAAATCTTCTGAAAGAACCTGATAAATTAGATGCCTTAGATTCATATTATGGAGTGATTTCGTTCTATAAATGGCATAAAAGCCCATCTGAACATGGTGCTGAATTCTCTCCTATCTTCTTTTATATAAATGAGCTGAAAAATAAATTCCCAGAAGAGGAAAAAAGATTAGGATTGATATATCGTAAAACTGCGTATCTAAATATTCTACAAATGGAAATTGATTATTTATCAAAGAGATTCGATTGGGATAAAGGTGAGGAATTCAAAGAATTCTTTTTAGCACGATTTGAAAATTTCACCACCACTTTGGTTGAATTAATCATGATTTCAATTAATTTATACGAACGGATAGGATTTAAACAAAATAATATTAGCGTTAAAAACTTTAAAGACATTTTGCCTTTCCTTACAAATCCTAAAAATAATCTGCCTTCTTACTACCAATCGATTAATGATTCTGTCGATTTATCTCTTTATGTTTGTATAAGAAACTGTCTTGTCCATAATCCTGACAAAATAGAATATGTTCATAATAATCAGAATCCGATTCTGCAAATTAGGGATATCCCCTCCGACAAAAGATATGGTATTTTTGATGAATATATCAAAAACGAATTTGAGTATTATATCAAACAATTAAAAGGCAAAAGACCTCAAAAATCTTTTCAAAAATATATTGACGGTAGATTCCCGTACATCCAATTTGAATTTTGGATAAATAAGAAATCTAACGTTGATGTAAAGAAAACAAAAATTGGATTCAAAATGGGCATAGTTGAATTGAGTGAGAAGATGTTAAATGATTTATTCGTCTTACAAAGAGATATGCTTAAAATCATTAATGAATCAAAAAGTATTAGGAGAAGGTCGAACTAAATATCATCTAAAAGGACGATTACATAGGACGATTACCTCAAAAACCGCTCTAATGTAGCGACCTTTTCATGATATTCATTTAACAGGGCACGCCCGTTCGCGGTGAGCTCGGTCTTGCCACCTTTTTTACCGCCGCGCGCCGAGCGTACGACATCCTCGCCCCATGCCTTGTTAACCCTCTGGATGATGCCCCACGCATGCCTGTATGACATTTCAAGTTTTTCTGCAGCTTTAAGGATTGAACGTTCTTCATCTATTGCTTCTAATAATCTTGCGCGACCTTCACCTAATAAGGGCCATCCATCCCTCTCCAACCATACTTTCGCCTTTAATTTCATAAATTTCATCTCCTGAGTATGATCTTCAATTCGTTTGCATCGGCAGTGCCCTTCAATGAGGATAATATGCCATTGATCACGTTTGCGATAAGCTCCCTGGTGAAGTGACCGAGCGGAATCCCCTCCCCATCTGCCTCGACCATCACGTTGAGTTGCGAAAAAGAGGGGCAGTCTGTGAGATTTTTCTCGCCATCATAAATGAGCTCTGCCATCTTCGCGCATTCCAGACCGCATTTCCCGCAGTTGAGCCCTGGCATTTGCTTGTTAATCTTTTCTGCACCGATCGTTCGCTTTATATACTGCAGAACTTCTCCCAAGTCGCCGTCATATCTAAAAACCGTATTTGGTTTTTCCTCGATATCGCCGACCGCGATTTTTGGCATATCCTCATCCTTATATCCCTCGACGAGGATCAAATCTGGATTTAGGCTCTTCTGGATGATTTCGATTATTCTTTCAAGCTCCATCCCGCTTTTAACTATAAATGCCGTTTCAGCAGGTGAACTGGCTACTACAGCACTCGCTCCAGCATGGGCATGCAGCCATGTATCCTTGTTTTCAGCATCCACGGTGAAATCTTCGTGCGGAATGTGTTTTATCGTGACTATGTCGTACCCTTCAGAAGTCAGCCTTTGCGTCAACTCCGTTATCAGGACAGTTTTTCCCGTTTTTGAATACCCATATACGCCGAGAATCATCGCGATCGCCTTTACAATAGTATCACATCGACTTCCTCGCCCTTCTCGACGAGGTCCACATTAGCAGGGATATCTACATATCCATCGGCATCCGCCATGCTGGTTATCGTGCCGGACTCCTTGAAGACGGAGTGAGCGATGTCGCCCTCTAACCTCACGGTCAAGAATTGGCTTCGCCCCAACGATGAGACGATGCGTTTTGCCATCTTCGCCCGTATGATGATGTCTATCTTCTTTGGCAAGCGCGCTAGCGACCTAACCGCAGGCAGCAGAAATCGATAGCCATTGCTCATACAGGCAGTGGGATATCCTGGCATCCCAAATACCGCTTTATTTTCGATTACGCCAAATAGGCTTGGCTTGCCTGGCTTAATCTGAACGCCGTGAAATAGCACCTCGCCCAGCTCCCGGATAATATCACACAATATATCCCGCTCCCCGACCGAACTCCCGCCAGAAAAAGCGACCAAATCGTGTTGTCTTACCGCGCGCTCCATCGCTGACTTAATATCTTCATATATATCAGGAATTATTTCGAACCTAATTGGAATGCCCCCGTTTTCGTTTACAATCGCCGAGAGCGTGTATGAATTGATGTCATATACCTGCCCCTCTTTTAAATCATCACCGAGATTCGCAATTTCATCTCCTGTGGGGATTATTGCCACATTCGGCCTCTCATAAACGCGAACTTTTTGCATCCCAATCGCTGATAATACGCCTATCCTGCTTGGATTCAGCAGTTCTCCGGCACACAGAACCGTACTGCCTGCGGAAATATCCTCTCCCTGCCCGGAAGTGTTCGCCCTGGGATGAAGCGGCTTGAATACTTTTATCTCTGCATCATCTTCCTCGGTATTCTCCATCATGACTACCGCATCGGCACCTTGCGGCATTTTGCAGCCTGTTGCGATTTGAATGCACTTGCCGGACCTTACCGTCTTTTCGCTGACCTCTCCCGCCTCTATCACATCGATTAATTTCAACTTCTTTGGGCTGGATTGTCCTGCGCCATATATGTCCTCTGCTATAACAGCATAGCCATCCATGGTAGCACGGTCAAACGGCGGGACATCCATGTTGGCGATTATATCTTCTGATAGCACACGCCCAACGGCGCTGTCGATGGCAATTTCTTCCGTCCGCTCGATTGGATTGACCGTGTTTTTCACGATATCAAGCGCCACCTCTAATGGAATCAGTGATTTAAAAGGCCGCATGCTCATCTATTTGCCTCCCAGACCATATGCCCGAGCACTGGTATGACCAATTTTTTCATGCCCAGAGCTACGGCATTTTTTGACCCTGGCAGGCAGATTATTACTTTGCCCTTTGCGATGCCAGCCAACGCACGGCTCATCATCGCTACACTCCCCACCTCTTCATAACCGAGGAATCGAAAAATCTCGCCAAAGCCATCTAATTTTTTATCAAACAATCCCGATAGCGCCTCGATGGTAACGTCGCGGTGGCATATCCCAGTGCCGCCGTTTGTGATGATTACCTGCACATCAGGATTGTCTATCAATCTGGACGCCACTTTCCTGATGGTTTCAAGCTCATCTTTTAGAATGGTGTATCCAACCACGATGTGGCCATGTTCTTGCAATAGGTCTTTTATCAGCTTCCCTGATTCGTCGGTTTCCTCTGTCCTCGTGTCACTGAGGGTCAATACCACACACCGCACATTTTCCAGTGCATGACATTTGTGGTCGTTGACGCCCATTTACCCTTTCACCTTTTCCAAGATTTCTATATTTGTTATTCTGGTCGAAGGGTACTGTCCGTCCTCATCCTTTTCCAGATATTTAACCATGTCCCAGATAGTCAGCAATGCGATGGTCACGCCCGTAATGGCCTCCATTTCGACGCCTGTTTTGTAATCTGCCTGGACCTGACAGTAGCAAATGATTCTGTCCTCTTCAATCTCGTAGTCAAAACTCACGCTTGTTAATGGAATTGGGTGGCAGAGTGGAATTATCTCCGAAGTCTTCTTGACGGCCATGATGCCGCCTACTTCTGCCGTCGCAAGAACGTTTCCCTTCTTGATTTTGCCCTTTTGTATGAGGTCGACCGTATCTCTCTTGAGCAGTATTTCCCCTCTTGCTCTTGCGCTCCTTTTTACAACGTCCTTGGCGCCTATGTCAATCATTCTCGTTTGCAAGAACACCACCTTCCACCCAGTATTCACCATCGGTCGTGAACTCCTTCTTCCAGATTGGCACGACCTTTTTCAACTCGTCTATGAGGAACTCACACGCCGCAAACGCGTCCTTGCGATGCTCTGCGCTGACCGTAATGAGCACGATATTATCCAAAATGTCAAGAGTGCCAATTCGGTGTACCATCGTCACATCCTTGATATCGAAGCGCTGCATTGCAGTGTTTTTTAGTTCATTCATCCTCTCCAGTGCTACGTCCCTATATGCCTCAAAGTAGAGTTTCTCAACGGTTTTCCCTTTTGAGCGCACCCTTACTGTGCCAAGAAAAAGAACAAGCGCACCTGCGTCCTTATTTTTCATCTTCAATATGATGTCCTCAATTTTGAAATCGCCCTCTATAATGTCGATCATAGTTTCACGCCCAGAATGGTTCTCGCAGCAAGATAGCTTTTTTAAACATCTCGGTCAACTCCTCATCCGATGCGCCATTTCTAATCGGCTCAATTATATCAACCAAATTATCGCCCCTCAACAGGCACGGCTTCAGTTTTCCATCAGAAGTTACCCGCATCCGTGTGCAATTTTTACAGAACGTGGTGTTGTGCATCGGCCTTACGATTTCCACTTCGCTGATGCCGCCGCCATTCTCGATGAAATATTTGCATCGGTGGTGCAGCTCGCGCTCTTGAACTCGTAATCCTCTCCTCCGAATCCAGCCCTCAATGAGCGTGAAATCATGGTGATATCTCTTATATATTTCATTACTTATGTCGCTTGTCTCAAGCTCTATCAACTGTAAAATTATATCATCGTTATCGGCAATAAAGTGAATCATATCTTCGATGTCTGAATCGTTGATGCCCTTCATGACGACCATGTTCAGCTTAACGGGCGTCAAATCGTTAGCTACCGCTGCTTCAATCCCAGCAATTGCCTGCGGCAGAGCATCCGTCTTGGTGATCATTTTGTACTTCTGGGAGTCCATCGTATCAAGGCTAATGTTGACCCTTTTTAGCCCTGCATCTTTGAGCTCTGCACAATATTGGTCCAGCAACGTGCCATTGGTGGTCAACGATATGTCGTGTATGTGATTCGACGCACGCTGAATGATGTCACAGACATCCTCCCTGAGAAGCGGTTCCCCGCCGGTCAGCTTTAGCTTTGTCATTCCGAGCTTTGCGCTGATTTCTATGATTTTCTCGATTTCGGGAGGGGAAATCTCTCCGTCTGTGGCATCTTGCCCCTCTTTGTGGCAGTAAAAGCACTTCAGGTTGCATCGCTGTGTGACTGATATGCGCAGACTGTTGATATTCCTGCCAAAGTTATCCTGCATACTTATAGGATATGTTAGTTCAAGCATAACGATTAAACCTTTCTATGGGGAGTGTTTTCTGGAAGTAATCCTCACTATCAATAGACTGACCTCATAGAAGAGCACCATCGGGACCCCAATCATCAGTTGGGTTATCACGTCTGGCGGAGTTATGATAGCCGCGATGATGAAAATGAGGACGATTGCATGTTTTCGATGTCGAACCAATGTCGGATAATCTACAATGCCTGCGCGCACCAGCAGGGATAGTGCCAGTGGCATTTGAAATGACAGACTGGATATGATGACCATCATTGCCGCAAAGGAGATGAATTCATGTATTGAATACGTTGCTATAGCACCAGCCCTGATAGCCTCGAAATATAAAAACTGCAACAACACGGGCAACATGATAACATATGCATATGCTGCACCGGCTAAAAACAAACAAATAGAGGACGTCGCCACAAGTATCCAGGAATACCTCCCCATGCCGAATAAACTCACCGAGCTTATCCTTCCTTTTAGCGCTTTATTTACATAGTATAAGACCAGCGGCAGCGCTGCAAGCATGCCAAACAAAATAGATAACTTCAACTGGAGCATTACCACCTCGAGAGGGTGAAGGAATACCAGTTCTGCCTCTCCTGGAAGAAGATCGGTCCTGATTCGATGAAGTATGTCCCCCATAAAAGGGAATATTCCGAACGTACCAATGGCTATGGTGGCCCCTATGTATACCATTTTTTTCCGTAATTTTACCAGAACTACGTTAAAGGACATTTTCCTCCATCTATTCTTAATAAAGTGCGTTACCTTATTAGAACTATCGGGCAGTTTATTAATTAAGTTTAAGGAGTGATAAGACCTTATTGGGAGTGGTATGTGATGAACAAGACCAGCAACGCGAGATACAGCACGCCCCCATGTGATAAAGAACAGCCGCTGATGGAACACATAGCCGAATTGCGATATAGATTGCTCGTAATCCTGGCAGGGGTGTCCATCATAACCGCAATAGTATTTCCATTTTCCTCTCTGCTGCTTAATATGATATGGAGCCACCTGGTCCCACCCGGCGTTGAGATGGTGGTCTACGGGCCATGGGAAATCATCACGGTGAGAATTACGCTCTCCCTCGTCTGCGCCCTCGTGTTTGGCATCCCGCTGCTCATGTACGAACTACTGGCATTCGCGAATCCTGGCTTGTTCCCTGGCGAGAGGCGTTTTTTCCTTATCGTCGTACCGTTTTCGCTGATTTTGTTCATAATTGGGGGGCTGCTGGCCTACTTCATAGTACTGCCGCTTTTATTTAAATACCTGATACTTTTCTCCGGCGATGTCGCAGTCGCACAACTATCGATCAGGAGAACGTTCTCGGTTGTGACGACGATGCTTGTTGGAATGGGATTGGTATTCCAGACACCTTTATTGATAACTCTCGCTGTGAAGATGGGACTGGTAAAATATAAAACGCTGAAGGAGAATCGCTTATGGATATATCTCGGGCTTTTGGCCTTTGCAACGTTCATATCACCGGATCCAACCGCCATCTCACAATTAATAGTGGCATCTATGCTGGTGGTATTATTTGAGGTCAGTTTATTAATAGCGCGATTTCTATAAAGAAGGGATGTGAACAAAGATGATTTCGATTAACGGATTATCAAAGGTCTTCGGCGGCAACGTTGCCTTAAGGGAGATAAATCTCGAATTAAAAAGAGGTGAGTTTATAGCGCTCTTCGGTCCCAACGGCGCTGGCAAGACGACGCTCATCAAAATCATGTCGACGTTAATCAGCCCAACGTCAGGCACCATCACGATAGATGGCTATGATATAAAAGAGGCGCCCATTGAAGTGCGCAAAAGGATTGGCGTCATTTCGCACGAGACATATCTATATGATGATTTGACAGCACGCGAAAATCTACAGTTTTACGGCAAGATGTACCAGGTAGATGACTTGGATGGGCGCATATCCAAAGTGACATCAGATGTCGGCCTGTCAAGAAGATTGGATGATATGGTCAGAACATTTTCCAGGGGCATGAAACAACGCCTTTCTATCACAAGGGCAATTCTGCATGACCCCCCTATATTACTCCTCGACGAGCCTTATACTGGATTGGACCCGCACGCCGCCATGACCTTTGACGGAATCTTAAAACGGTTGAACCTTTTGGACAAGACAGTGATGATGACTACGCATATGATAAACCAGGGGCTGGAGATGGGCGATAGGGTGGCGATATTGAACATGGGAGAGCTAACCTGTGATATGCAAAAGAACCAAATTCGTGATGAAGCGCACTTCAAATCCATTTACGAGCAGTGTGTAGGGGTGGAATTATGAGGCATTGTCTGAACATAGCCAGGAAGGACCTCAAAACCGAGTTCAGAACGAAACAGATGCTGAATTCGATGTTGCTCTTCGCATTGCTGGCGGTCGTGATATTCAGCTTTGCATTTGGCCCATTTCCCGAGAACGTCGACCAGCTGGCACCAGGCATACTATGGGTTGCGTTCACCTTCGCCGGAATGCTTGGACTATCACGGTCTTTCGCATCTGAAAAAGAGAACGGATGCCTTGATGGACTGAAGCTCTGCCCGGTGGATAGAAGCGATATCTACGTGGGGAAGGCGATATCAAATATGATACTGATGCTCATAATGGTGATGGTTACCGTGCCAGTATTCATGGTGCTCTTCGATTACAGCATTCCCAATCCATTAGGGCTGATGTTCGTCATCGTACTCGGAACATTGGGATTCGTGTTTGTGGGGACATTGCTCTCCGCGTTGACAGTAAATGTGCGAGCGAGAGAATTACTCCTTCCAGTCATACTTTTCCCGGTCATATTGCCAGTGATTATCTCTGCCGTCCTTGCCACCGGTAAGGTACTGGGCGGCATAAATGACATATGGGCGGAAGTGAGGATATTGAGTACTTATGGTGCAATATTTTTTATAGTATCGCTGCTTATATTTGAATATGTCATCGAGGACTGATGAAACGGTCAAAAAGGCTCTCCCCTGGGTAACCCTTGTGATAATGGTCATTGCAATATATTTGGTATTCTCTCCTGCTTCTGCGATATACGGTCCTGGTGGTGTGCCCCTCGGTGATAGTTTCAGGATATTTTATTTCCATGTGCCATTGGCATGGATTGCATACCTGGCCTTCTTCGTCACGGCGGCTTCAAGTTTCATGTATCTGCGGACCAGAGCGCTAAAATGGGACGCCTTTGCATCGTCATCAGCAGAGATTGGAGTCATATTTTGCGGCCTGGTCCTGATAACGGGCCCAATCTGGGCGAAAGACGCATGGGGCGTCTGGTGGGCATGGGACCCACAACTGACGACCGCTCTAATCCTGTGGCTATCATATGCCGCATATTTGATGGTGCGGTCTGCCGTCCCCGAGCAGGAGAGAAGGGCACGACTTGCAGCGGTATTTGGGATCGTCGCCTTCATAGGAGTGCCACTCAGCCATCTATCGGTGAGAATCTGGGCAACTCTCCACCCAGCCGTGGTTAGGGGTGGTCAGATCGAGGGATATCCTGTGTACGTGTTGTTGTTCAACATACTGGCGTTCACGCTGCTCTATGCATACCTGTTTTCAACTAAAGTGGACATCGAGAGGATGAGTGAAGAAGTTCGGCAGGGCTTATCCTGATTACGAGTGAGATAGAGACCGAACGGCGTGGTTAAAGTAGCCTATGAAAGTTGAAAACCAATGATGTTTTGCGGTCAATGTGATGGTCAAACTAAGTTGCTAGTAAGGGTGGATGATAGAGGACAATATGATAGACTATCTAGAGCATATACAGAATATGGAAAAGTCGTGTGAGGATTTTAAGGAAGATACACTACAAAATTTTTTTAAAGGAGGTCTCGGTTTAGATTCACCTATAGCGTACAATGCGTATTTTTGCTTTACTCCAAGATACCGACAACGTTTTGATGTAATCAAAAAGGTCGTGGAAATCAGTGATATATTCGGAATTAAAAGGTTGGAAGCAAATAAAGAAGTACTCCGAGTCCATATTAGCTTTCTAGGAGATCCAGAACATGCTACAAAAAAGAATTTTAAAGATTCTATAGACCTCATTAAAGATATTTTTAGCAAAGCTAAAGATGAAATAGAGGAAAAAATTTCTCTTCTAGCTGCCGTTGAAAAAGAAAGATTGAACGAGGCAATACATTGTTTCTTAGAGCGTTGCTATTATTCAACAGTAGCTATGTCGGTATCTGCAATTGAGTTTAGACTTTTAAACCTACTGAAATCTGTAAAACCAGATTCAAAATTAGAAGGCTTAACGTTGGGACAACTTATAGGAGAATATCAGGAAAATAAGGAAAAATATGGTAATATTATACCTAAGGAACACAGACCACTTATAGAATTGTGTAATGTATATAGGATATTCTCGGTTCATCCAAAAAAAGAAAAAATAAATAGACAAACCGCTGTTTCAGTTTTAAACTTGGCATTTAAGTTCCTCTTAGACGAGAGGACTAAAAAGTAAAATTATCATAATTCCTCATTTGGCAACACCCTCTTGCTATCTAATAAATTAAATGTGATCGTAGCGAACATTTTCTTGTTAGCGTCGTGACTCTCTCTCATCAGCTCATCATACCATTTTTCATGGTGATGTTTTACGTAATCAAGTGATACTTTTGTCGTCAACAGCGCCCTTCAAGTGACAGCAGTTACAGAGTCTATTATGTGAATTATGATAAGCGGTATCAGAAGAACAGTTGCTATGCCGTGAAGCACGCTGGCCATAAAGATCACGTTGTGCGCATAGCCAAGCGGCGTTATGATGGCGAGGAGCTCGACCTTAAATAACTTTATGAAGCCAGTGACGATGACCATGGCAAATAGTATAACGAATGCGTAGGTCTGGAGTGCTAGGTCATACTCATCTCTCTTTAGGGGATACTTGGCCGACACCATGGCCAGAATATTTTTGATGCTGGGGCCCTCTCCGATGTAGTCTGCCTTCGGCGTAAATATCGAGTCCTGGTCCTTTAGCACACATATCATATGGTAGACTGCCGCGCCAACGATACCTGCTGCGCCAACATAGTGAAGGATTATCATTGTGGGATCATTCAAATATCCTGCAAATTTACCGGCAAGACCTGGAATGAATCCATAGGCTCCCCCGGCAAAAAGTAGAAACAGTCCAGTGATCGTACATAAAAACGTGCCTATCGCGAGTATAAAATGCTGCCATGGAACCGCCATGCTGAATAATTTATATTGTTTTCCCTCAATACCTATCTTTGACGCCATTTAGTTTGATCACTTATGTAAACTTCTTACTTCCACTGCCAAGTATGGCACTCTGCACACCCTACTACGGTTTCTATGTGCAAGCTCATCCTGGTAGCGGTTACACCATGACAGATGGCACAGTCCTCAGGAGTTTCTTGATGAGCAATTGGGATGTGGCATGCGGTGCAGTCGTCACCTACCGTCGCGTGACCGTCTATCATATCAAGATGGCATATGGTACAATCTCCGGTGTCGATTGGCACCACTCCTGCCATAGCGAATGGCAGATAGACCATAAGAACGGTCAAAAATGCTCCAATAACAATTGTTATGCTCGCTTTTTTTGACACAGTCTTTCTTCCTCTCCCCCCACTTTAGGTCATATCTATATCCTCAAGTTATGACCACCAACGTGACATGTCAGGCAGTCCGTGAACACAGTGCCATGAGGTAGACCATGACATGCGGCATCATTACAGGATAATGTGTGGTTCGGAGATGGTGGGTGTTCTGGGTGGCATGATACGCACGCAACTCTCGCGTGCCCCGCACCACGTGTCGCTATGATATCGGCCGGTTCAACATGACAAGATGCACACCACTTATCGGGTATGGGTAACACATATACGACGGGTATTTCATCGTGCCCGTGTGGATGACATCTCAGACACTCTATATTTGTCAATCCGGGATAGTGTCCTGAAATAACAGAATGGCAGACCATACAGGCAAGCGTCGCTTCGGCTTCATGCTCCGGATGACAGGCCGAGCACGCTACATAGTCGTGTTTAGATGGGTGTTGATATACCACTGCTGCGACATCGTAATGACATGCCGCACATGCCTCATCTGTCATCGCCTCCATGTTAAGTCGCAGTATGGCATGGGGATCGTAATGGCATAACGTGCAGTTCAAAAGCAGTGGGTCAACTCCATGGAAAACGTCATGACATGCGGCATCATCACAGGATATTGTGTGGTCTAAGGCCGGAGGATGTGCTGGATGACAGGCTGTACACCTCATTCTGCCATGAAAGCCCCCCTCAGCTTGGAGGGCATCATACTCTGCCCTATGGCAGAAACCACATTGTGCATCTGTGAATCCTACTACTGGCTCTGCTACTGGTGGCTCAAATTCTATGCATCCACTAATGCTTGCAAGAATAACAATAATCGCCATCATTGAAATGGGTATGACTTTTGAAACCATTTAAACCACTTATATTTCCTTAGTTCTGGCTATCTGGCTATACGTCTTAATTAATTACATAATCTCACATATATAAGTCTTTTTCGGTATGATATTAGGCTCTTCGGTAATTAACGAGGGATGAGGTGATTAAAATAATTTTTGCTCTGTAACCTTTTAATAGGGGGGGGTCAACAAACTCTTGTCCATGTTCAAACAGAAAGATTTATTTAGTTGATTTGTTTAGCATATATACAGGTATATATGCCATGGCGCTGGAAGAAATAAATCTAATATGGCTTGAAGGTCTGGACTGTGCTGGTTGTACCATTTCTATCAAACAGGCAAGCAATCCAACGCTAATCGATATCGTAACGGGAGCTATTCCGGGGCTTGGAGGGCTGAAGCTCGTTTTCAATCCAACCCTCATGTTCGAGTGGGGAGAAGATGCATCAAAGGTTCTCGTTGACGCAATGGAAGGAAAGTATGACCCATTTGTATTGATTCTTGAAGGAGCGATTCCCGACGAGGCGAGGGCAAAACCCGGCGTTTACTGCGCTATTGGTGAGTACAATCATAAACTTCTCCTGCTTGACGAAGTCGTAGACGGCTTGTCGAAGAAATGTGCTGCAGCCGTAGCCATTGGGACATGTGCATCTTATGGCGGCATACCCAGTGGTAAGCCCAATCCAACAGGTGCGAGGGGACTCCTGGACTACTTGGGAAAAAAGTGGAAGGGAGGGCTGGGCCTTCCTGTCATCTGTGTACCTGGCTGCCCACCCAGACCTGATAACATCGTACAGGTCCTAGGTCACGCTGTCTTGGCTGCGAGAGGATTAGCACCACTTCCAGAGCTTGATGAACATCATCGACCCACTTATTTATATGGTGACACTGCTCATGAAAACTGTTCAATATGCGGCTTCTTCTCAGGGGGTGTTGCTGGCCATGGCTTTGGAGAGAGAGGCTGCCTCGGTCTCGTCGGTTGTAAAGGTCTCATCACTCATTGTAACGCCTCAGCGACGTGGATGGACGGATATGGAGGTTGCACAGAAACGGGCTCTCCATGCATTGGATGTGCCGACCCTAACTTCCCCGACCCGCCAACGTCGCCATTCTTCGGTGACGCTCCTCCGATAGCATACCTCAAGGACTTCTCACGCGGTTTGAGGACTCAAGTGAAGCTTGCCATCGCGGCTGCTAAAAGGAGGAAGATATGATGAAGGAAGGAAAGGCTATACAGGAAATAACAATTGAACCCGTAACGAGAATTGAGGGACATCTCGGCGTTCACGTGAAGGTGGACACTAACACAAGAAAAATTACCGATGCATATGCATACAGCCCGATGTTCAGGGGTTTTGAAATCATTCTCGTTGGAAGGGAACCATCTGAAGCAGTCATGATCACGCAGCGGGTTTGTGGTGTTTGCCCTGTTCCTCATGCTCTCGCTTCAGTCATAGCTGTTGACCAGGTATATGGGGCATCTCCACCACCCATGGGCATTGTTCTCAGAAATTTGGTCCATGGTGCAGAGCAGTTATACGATGCAGAGGTGGGCGTTATCAACCTCGAAGGGCCTGATTACAGCGAGGTTGCTATAAAGAAGTTTAACCCTGATTGGTGGAAAGAAGCGCAAAAGACAAAGGCATCGGGATCCGATGTTCATGGCTTTGGGACAATCGCCGAGATCATGACCGCACTTAATCCACTAGCGGGTGAGCTTTACCTGAGGTCTCTTCTCGTCCAAAAGGCAGGGCACAACATGGCCGCAATCTTCGGTGCAAAGCACCCGCATGTCCAAACCTTCGTTCCTGGAGGGGTTGCTAAGGCAAATCTTTCGCCATCAGACATTGAATCCTATCTCACGCTTCTCATGAGGCATGTGGCCTTCACAAAGGAACTGGTTACAGCTACTGACGATTTACTCGATTTCGTTCTCGAGCAAGGGTATGAGGACGTAGGTGCGAGAGAGGCAAACCTCGGCTCTGCAGGCGCCTATGACGATCCAGAGGCGTATTCTGCCGAGTATGGCGAGATGACTGACTGGGGTCGCAAGAGGATGTTATCCCCAGGAGTTATCCTCGACGGCAAACTCGTCACCACAGACCTTGTTGAGTTCAATGTCGGAGTGCGTGAGCATATCGGGAGTAGTTGGTATTCGAGTGAGTGGAAGCAAGAAATCGAAACCGACCCGTTAGGCAACAAAATAGCCCTTGAACACCCATGGAACAAGCGCACGATTCCAAAGCCCGGCGAATTAGGAAAATTTGATTCTGCATACTCCTGGTGCACCTCGCCGAGATGGCGGCACTGGAAGGGGGATGGCGAGGACCACAACATCGAACTTGGACCACTAGCGAGGATGTGGGTGACCACAAAGGCAAAACTCGTTCCTGAATCCACGGGCAAGAGCCTCAAGTTTGAACTACCCGCAGCCGTCATCCCAGGTTTCAAGTACGCAGAAAAGATGGAATTTGAGTGGAAGATTCCAGAGAAGCCAAACACTGTGGAGAGGATTAGAGCCAGAGCATATTATCACGCATACTCTGCGTCTTGCGTGCTGAAGATGGTAATGAAATCTTTAGAACTCCTGAAGGCTGGCAAGGTGGCGGTATGGACGCCATACAAAAAGCCCAGAGAAGGCATAGGTTTTGGTGCGACTGAAGCTATGCGTGGTGCCTGTCTGCACTGGTGCGTGATGAAGAAAGGGGTCATTCACAACTATCAATTTCACGCACCAACAACATGGAACGCATCACCCAGAGACCCTGAAGGCAATCCTGGGCCCTATGAAGAAGCCCTCCTCCAGACGCCGATCACCGAAGCTGGCAAGCCTGAAGAATGGAAAGGCGTCGATGTCGTTAGAGTTATAAGAAGCTTTGATCCGTGCGTGGGATGTGCAGTTGCTGTCCATATGGGTAAGCGAATAGTTAAACACGAGTTACTTCCGTTCGCGGTACCGCTGTAACTCCTTCAAAATGAGTTCAACCGCCCTATGGACAGCGGTCTCAACCTCCTGGCTTAATACTTCACCCAGTGTAACTTCCACAACTTCGCAGCCAATAACGACAATCGTAGAAGGTAGAGTGCCAATTGCCTTAGCGAAGAGGAGGAGCTCTTCTAACTTGGCTTCATGAATACTGAGGGGAAGTGAACTCCTCGCATCTTCAGGCTTTAGTTTTTCTATCTGTCCGGCCCCAATTTCTATTCGATAAATCGTCCCTGGTTTTCCTCCTTTCTTGACAGCATCAACAAAGATGACAAACTTATAGTCATCAAGGTCTGGTGCAAGTGTCACGCCACAGAGTCCAACATCTCTAACCTCGACGTCCTCGGGCAGGTCCCTCGTCGTTAGCGCCTCGACGACCCTTGGACCGAAACCATCGTCTCCCATATACTTGTTCCCAATGCCTGCCACGAGGATTTTCTGCATCTTTACTCCCCCCTACAGATAAGTCTAAATCCCTACAAATCCCGTTGTTCCAGCAAAAAGTCAAACAACTTCCTATATATTTGTCATCAAGCTCGGGATTTTCATGTTTTACGTCAAAAAGGGCAAATTATCCGGCTTTTCTATTTCCTTCTTTTACCGGCACTGCGTCGACTCTCTCTCATCAGCTCATCATACCATTTTTCATGGTGATGTTTTACGTAATCAAGTGATACTTTTGTCGTCAACAGCGCCCTTCAAGTGACAGCAGTTACAGAGTCTATTATGTGAATTATGATAAGCGGTATCAGAAGAACAGTTGCTATGCCGTGAAGCACGCTGGCCATAAAGATCACGTTGTGCGCATAGCCAAGCGGCGTTATGATGGCGAGGAGCTCGACCTTAAATAACTTTATGAAGCCAGTGACGATGACCATGGCAAATAGTATAACGAATGCGTAGGTCTGGAGTGCTAGGTCATACTCATCTCTCTTTAGGGGATACTTGGCCGACACCATGGCCAGAATATTTTTGATGCTGGGGCCCTCTCCGATGTAGTCTGCCTTCGGCGTAAATATCGAGTCCTGGTCCTTTAGCACACATATCATATGGTAGACTGCCGCGCCAACGATACCTGCTGCGCCAACATAGTGAAGGATTATCATTGTGGGATCATTCAAATATCCTGCAAATTTACCGGCAAGACCTGGAATGAATCCATAGGCTCCCCCGGCAAAAAGTAGAAACAGTCCAGTGATCGTACATAAAAACGTGCCTATCGCGAGTATAAAATGCTGCCATGGAACCGCCATGCTGAATAATTTATATTGTTTTCCCTCAATACCTATCTTTGACGCCATTTAGTTTGATCACTTATGTAAACTTCTTACTTCCACTGCCAAGTATGGCACTCTGCACACCCTACTACGGTTTCTATGTGCAAGCTCATCCTGGTAGCGGTTACACCATGACAGATGGCACAGTCCTCAGGAGTTTCTTGATGAGCAATTGGGATGTGGCATGCGGTGCAGTCGTCACCTACCGTCGCGTGACCGTCTATCATATCAAGATGGCATATGGTACAATCTCCGGTGTCGATTGGCACCACTCCTGCCATAGCGAATGGCAGATAGACCATAAGAACGGTCAAAAATGCTCCAATAACAATTGTTATGCTCGCTTTTTTTGACACAGTCTTTCTTCCTCTCCCCCCACTTTAGGTCATATCTATATCCTCAAGTTATGACCACCAACGTGACATGTCAGGCAGTCCGTGAACACAGTGCCATGAGGTAGACCATGACATGCGGCATCATTACAGGATAATGTGTGGTTCGGAGATGGTGGGTGTTCTGGGTGGCATGATACGCACGCAACTCTCGCGTGCCCCGCACCACGTGTCGCTATGATATCGGCCGGTTCAACATGACAAGATGCACACCACTTATCGGGTATGGGTAACACATATACGACGGGTATTTCATCGTGCCCGTGTGGATGACATCTCAGACACTCTATATTTGTCAATCCGGGATAGTGTCCTGAAATAACAGAATGGCAGACCATACAGGCAAGCGTCGCTTCGGCTTCATGCTCCGGATGACAGGCCGAGCACGCTACATAGTCGTGTTTAGATGGGTGTTGATATACCACTGCTGCGACATCGTAATGACATGCCGCACATGCCTCATCTGTCATCGCCTCCATGTTAAGTCGCAGTATGGCATGGGGATCGTAATGGCATAACGTGCAGTTCAAAAGCAGTGGGTCAACTCCATGGAAAACGTCATGACATGCGGCATCATCACAGGATATTGTGTGGTCTAAGGCCGGAGGATGTGCTGGATGACAGGCTGTACACCTCATTCTGCCATGAAAGCCCCCCTCAGCTTGGAGGGCATCATACTCTGCCCTATGGCAGAAACCACATTGTGCATCTGTGAATCCTACTACTGGCTCTGCTACTGGTGGCTCAAATTCTATGCATCCACTAATGCTTGCAAGAATAACAATAATCGCCATCATTGAAATGAGTATGACTTTTGAAACCATTTAAATCACTTATATCCCCTTGTCCTTGCTATACATCCTAATTAGTTATATAATTTCACTTATAAGTCTTTTTTGGTATGATATCATTATGCTCTTATTTTACTATGGAATCTCAACAGCCTCCGAAACTCCTGCCTCTGCGAACGTAGTCATCTCTTTCAATATCTTTGTGCTCGCCTCCACAATGCTTATTCCAAATGCGGCACCCGTCCCCTCCCCTAACCGCATGCGTAGATTGAGAAGGGGGCATAGACTCATTCTCTCCAACATGACTTTGTGACCGTTTTCTACTGAACAATGAGAGGCAATTATATACTGGTTGGCTAAAGGAGCGAGCTCTGTGGCGATGAGAGCACCAGCAGTAGAAATAAATCCGTCTATCACCACCGGTATCCTATGGGCTGCTGCACCCAAGACCACGCCAGCCAACCCACCAATCTCAAAACCCCCAACTTTTGCCAGGACATCTAATGGGTCATTTTTGTCTGGAGAGTTAATTTCAAGCGCCTTTTTAATTGCCCTTATCTTAGCCTCAAGTGCAGTGTCGTCAATTCCTGTGCCCCTGCCTGTAACTCTTTCAACTTTTTCCCCTGTGATGGCAGCCACGATTGCACTGGACGGAGTCGTGTTTCCAATGCCCATGTCCCCTGTTCCCACGATGTCCAGACCTCTTTTCAGTTCATCTTCAAAGACCTCTATCCCGGCTTCAATCGACCTCACCGCTTGTTCGCTACTCATAGCCGGACCCTTAGTCATGTTTTTCGTTCCATAATCTACTTTTTTATTCACTATATTTTGATGCTCCACCTCAGCAGCCACACCCATATCGACAACTACAACTCGAGCACCAACATGCCGGCCTAAAACGTTTATACCTGCTCCGCCCCTAATGAAATTATAAACCATCTGAGGAGTTACTTCCTGGGGAAACAGACTCACCCCCTCTTCTACAACTCCATGATCGCCTGCCATCGTTATGATAACTTTATCGCGTATTTCTGGCATGGGATTTCCCGTAATGCCTGCCACTTTGATCGATAGGTCCTCCAGTATTCCCAGACTTTCCTTGGGTTTGGTCAATATATCCTGCCTTTCCTTAGCAAGCTTCATTGCATTTTTATCCAGCAGTTCTATTTGAGCAATTATCTCTCTGATTTTCTGCATTCTACCTACGCTCCAACACAGTATATGCTGCGGCCCATGTTGCTCGCTCTGCCTCTTTTTCCGTCTCGCCAGTTCCGATGATCAGCACATCGCCTTTTTCCATTTTCATGTCCTCGCAGAGCACTCTCGTTCTTGCCTGCATGCGTCCATCTGCTGTGAACATGGGGATTCTTGGATCATCTTCGTCAAGTAGGATGGTAGTTGCGCCCATGGTGCCTGCTGATATCGCCGCATCTCTCTGCTCCATCCCAGATTTTATGAGCTTAGCAGCGTCTCTGATGAGAATGGCAGAATTCGCTTTTCCAATCGTTATGGTACCGGCTGCTATATGTGGCTTGTAAGAGACCTTCTTTTTGATATCCATCAGCATTTTATCTCCTCTTTTGGTCAACTGACATCCTTTGGCAGATGCGCTCACCAGCCCCAGACCATACAGCTTCTCGATTAAGGTGCGCACCGTTCCCTCACCCAAGTCAAGCCGTTCCGCCAGCGCCCTTCTTCCTATCGGGCCATCACCGAGAATAAAGAATGCCATGATGACATGATATGCTGAATAGTTGGGCAATGGGCCCTTTTTTGGCTTATTTATGGCACCAATCAACTCCATATCTTTTCACCTTGTTTTTCAATAATCGATAACACCTCGCCCAGATTTCTAACGACTATCGCACCATTGTTTTTCAAGTCGATATAACACTTCTCGGCATCCCCATCTGTGAAATCCCTCTGCTCGATTGGACCATCCTCGATGAGCACTAATGGTTTGCCCTTCGAGGCGATGCTTGCCGCCTCCATATTTTTCAAGTTCCCATGTCCAAATGGTATGTTCGTTAATATCACTATATCGGCTTGGTCGATTAACTCAATATTGGCTTGGTGCGCTTCCTGCGTAATCGGGGAAAATGGGGCTTCGCTGATGGTGGGGATATTCAAATATCGAGCCGCTTCGTGGTCGGCATCAAGTACATTAATCACGCCGGCAGTGACCTGGTACCCATGTTCAGTGAGGCAATGCATTAGTTGCGCTCCGCTCCCGCCTCCGCATATCAGGTGAATGGCCATTCTTTGTGATGCTGCTGCCGGTTTCTCGTCAGGCAGCGGAATGATGTAGAGCGAGTTCGTCACCGGATGCCGTTTCACCAGCACGCCGGTATGATATACTTTTTTGATGTTCTCGGCGGTCAGGACCGTCTCCGGCGGTCCAATGGAGACGACCTTTCCATGGTCAAGCAATGCAAGGATGTCGCAATACCGACTGGCAAGGTTGAGGTCATGAAAAACACTTATGGCAATTAGGCCTTCTGTTCGGGTCAATCGTTTTATTATATCCATTATCTCAATTTGATGATTGATATCAAGATGGGTGGTGGGCTCATCGAGCAATAGGATTCTCGGCTCCTGGGCAAGGGCTCTGGCGATTATGACTCGCTGCTTCTCTCCTCCACTTAACTCGGTGATGGGGCGCTCGGAAAGATACCATGTATTGGTCAGCTCCATGGCTTTTCTGGCAATGGACATATCCCTTTCTCCTTCAAATTCAAATCTGCCCTGATGTGGTGTGCGTCCCATGAGCACTATCTCCAGTGCTGTAAAGGCAAAATTAATCACGTTATCCTGAGACACTACGGCAAGCCTTTTTGCTATCTCTTTGCTTGACAGAGCATAAATATCTGTGTGATTTAAAAGAACCGTTCCCACTTTTGGCCTGAGGATTCTGCTGACACTTCTGAGCAAGGTCGATTTACCTGAGCCGTTTGGCCCTATCACGCCGATGAAATCGCCGCTGTCCGCTAAAAGGTCGATACTCTCCAGAACCTTAATGCTTCCATAGTAGCAATCGATATTGTCGATTTTTAATGGCATGATTTCACCTTAGAACATCGTCCTCTTTCTGGTGCGCAGCAAGTAAACAAAGAAGGGGGCGCCAAAGAGTGCAGTTATTATTCCAACCGGCAGTTCTGCAGGCGCCATGATTGTGCGTGCTAACGTATCTGCCCATGCTAAAAATATGGCGCCAACTAATGCAGATGCCGGAAGAAGAATGCGGTGGTCAGGACCTGTTAAGATTCTGACTATATGTGGGATGATTAAGCCAACAAATCCAATAAGCCCGCTGAACGACACTGCTGCTGCAGTGATCAAAGAGGCAAAAATTAGCATGATTTTTTTGAAAGACTCCACACTTATGCCAAGATGCTGTGCAGGCTCTTCTCCCAGCAGCATCACATTCAAATCCTTTGCAAAAAAGTATACAATCACTATGCCTATGCAGATTAAAGGCGATATCAGTTTAACCTGCTCCCAATTGGCAGCCCAAAATCCACCCATCATCCAGAATATGATATGGTGTAGATCCTCACCGGCTAAAAATATCATAAATGATGTGATAGCAGATAAGAACGCACCCACAGCTATTCCAGAAAGCAATAACGTTTCTACCGGCACTTTTCCTCCAACCCTGGCGATATTGTAAACTACAAAGGCTGCGGTAGTGGCTCCAAGAAATGCCATAATTGGAATTGTATATCCGCCAAATATAACAATTCCGAGCACTATCGTCGCAGATACTGCTGCTGCTGCGCCAGAGGATATCCCGATTATAAATGGGTCTGCCATCGGATTTTTAAACAACCCCTGCATCATCGTGCCTGCAGCTGCAAGTGCTGCACCCACAAGCACTGCCAGCAATATCCTTGGCAGACGAATATGAAGGATTATGCTCTCATGGGTGGGATTGACGAGAATCTGTGGGGGAGCAATCAGGCCGTTTATTAGAGGCATTTTGCCAAGTAGCAGATATATTTCATTGAGGAGCGCATTAAGGAGTATATTAAAAACGTCTGGAAGCGGTATCTTTACAGGCCCTATGGAAACGATTATGATAATGGTCAACACTAAGGCCATCATTAAGGCGAAGATGATTGATTTCCACCTGAGAGTTTTTTTGATATAATCCATTATATGACCTGTAGTGTAAACAAATAATTGATGATATCATATATCTAATCATTCTCAACTGTTGCTATGTTTTTGTTTGAGCACTCTTTGTCTCCCTCCATTCTTCTTGCTAATCTTTTTTCAGTCCATGGTTACACATATACAAAGATGGGGAGAGATTCTCCCCCCTATTTGAGTTTTCCTGTTTTCACTCTCCCTTTCGTCTCAGTACAGTTCCAAATCAAAGATTTGAGAAGTCAGATCTTCGATCTGCGACACAGATATGCTACCGCAAGCAGTCCGAGGATTGCGAATATCGCTCCGAAGCCCGGAATCTCATACCATGGTTTAGGTTCGGGCTCTGGTGTTGGAGTTGGCACTGGTGTAGGCACTGGCGTGGGAGCAGGTGCAACACCACCAGCCAGCAGTCTCTTTACCGTGATTGTCTGCGTTACGCTATTCCCGGTAAGATCGGTTGCCACGACCGTGAACGTGTTATATCCAATTGATAATGACACTCCCCTGCTATAAGAGCCATCTACTGCAGGGGTTATTGCCACTCCATTTAGTGTAAGCGATTTAGGATCGGCATCCCTTACAGCCCCCGATATTACCGTTGATGTCGCAAATGTGGATGTTCCTGCTGAACTTGCGATAGTTGTGATTGGCGGTGTAGAACGGAATACGCTATAAAACTCCTCCAGCCCATATACAATTCTAGGCCCAGGCCGCTCGATGATATTTGGATCACCCATGGCATGAATCCTGCCATCTCTATATGCAGTGGTCTGCTGGATGATCGTATTATTCATTAAATTGGCTTTGATGATTTCTGACCCCCCGCCCATTCCTGAAGTTATTATGACCTCGGGGTCGCCTACGAGTATGTCCTCTAAGCTCATCATTGACCAGCCAGAGATGCCGGATGCGATGTTTACTCCCCCTGCTTGTTGAATTATGTCGTGGGGAAATGTTCCTGAACCTGCTACCCATATGCCTGGGTACCAAACCACGTGAAGGACGCGCAATCTTTGTGCCTCAGAGTAATGTGTTGTGTTACTTGTTATGGTTTCGATTCTCTGCGTCATATTCGTGGTCAATGCGGTGGCGTTAGCCTTTTGTCTCGTTATGTCTCCGACCAGTTCTATGTGACCAAGTATGTCAGAGATGTTTTTTGGGTGTAATGCCACCACGGTGAAATTATGCACTATTAACTTGTTAATCACATCTATGCGATTGCCATGAGCAGCCAGAATCAGATCAGGCGTAAGATTGATGATTATTTCGGTAGAAGGTACGACGAAGCCACCAACCCTTGTTATGTTTCCTGCACTCACCCTTGCCCCCACCTCAAGGGGATAATCACAGAAGTTTGTCACCCCGACAACCCTATTCCCAGCTCCAACCGCAAAAAGAATCTCAGTATTGCTTGGTGCAAGAGAGACTATCTTCAGCGGTTGTTGTGATATCCTCCAAGTTTTTCCGAGGTCATCCGTAATCACCAGTTCTACGGTGACGTTCCAGGTAACCATCGGTGTTGTTCCGTTTGCGTTGGTGCCAGAAACATTGACGTTATACATTCCATACGATAGAAATGTGTAATTAAAAGTGCTTGCGTTATTATCCTGATCAACGCTGTTCACTGTCCAATTCCACGTCGTGATCGTCTCGTTGGCAGTGGCGTTGAACATAACCGTTGTCCCTGTGGAAACTGTTATATTCGTTGAATTATCATTCGTAAAATCGTTACCCCATGATGTTATCACAGGACTTGCACTTACCAAACCGACACTACATATGAGCAATATACCCGCAATGAGAAGTATCGCAATCTTTCGAGCCATTTTTATAGACATTTGATGTTCTCCTTATCTAGTTAACATATCCAGCAAGTTGGTTATATTAACCATCCCTATGGTTAAGTTAACCACCTATTTATAGATTATCATCCATGCTTAATACTACAGCGATGCCGGCGATAGCGATTCATGGAACTACCTCTAATGCAGGAAAAACGATTATAGCGACCGCTCTCTGCAGAATATTTGCTGACAAGGGATACAGCGCGACCCCTTTCAAGGCGCAAAACATGTCGTTGAACTCGTACGTCACCAAAGATGGAGGGGAGATTGCCAGGGCGCAGGCATTGCAGGCGCATGCTGCCAGGATTGAGCCCACTGTCGACATAAACCCGATATTGTTGAAGCCAAAGGCAGAGCATGTTTCGCAGGTGGTCGTGCATGGCAGACCTTACGCTGACATGAATGTTGGTGAGTATCATGATTTTATCGAAAGACAGGGGCGCCAGATAGTCAAAACCTCTCTTGAATATCTGTTATCGGAGTATGATTTAGTCATCATGGAAGGGGCGGGTAGTCCTGCGGAAATTAATATCATGCATCGGGATATCGTGAACATATATCCTGCTCGATTGGCTGAGGCAAAATGCATACTTGTTCATAACATTGAGCACGGAGGATCATTCGCTTATCTGTTCGGCACGCTGGGACTCTTGGAAGATGAAAAAGAGCGATATGAAGGAGTCATAATCAATAAATTTCATGGCGAATCACTTGATACAAGTGATATTGAGAGAGTTATCGGCAAACCGGTTCTGGGCGTAGTTCCATATATCGAAGATTTAAATCTGCCAGAGGAAGACTCACTGGGACTGAAAAATCATGATGGCCATTTTGACGCCCCACCTGTACGAAAAGCAATATTACAAGCCATGAAAAGACCCTCTAAAACAATTGAGCGAGATTTAGATGATGAGATAGATAGGCTGGCAAACATCGTTTCTGCGAGCGTGGATATTGAAAGGACAGAGGCAGCATTATGAATAATATCCTGTTCTTGGGGGCGAGTAAGGGATGCGGCAAAACTACAATAGTCAATGCACTTTACAGACTGTTCGGTCACAAAATCGACAAATCGCAGTTAAGATGCGAATGTGACGGCACCATCATAGAAGGGATTGGAGTTGCAGATGCGGATGCATCGCTCATCCTGATTGGAGATATCGAAAAAGGCGGCGTATTCGCCGGACTGTATGGAACATACATATTGCTAAAAGGATTGCATATATCCGGATTTTTGATTAACAAGTTCAGGGGAGATCGTACAATTCTGGAGCCTGGGCTGAAATTCCTTGAGGATGAGACCGGGGTCCCTGTTCTCGGCGTCATTCCCTATATCAAAAATCCAGACGAATTTGTCAGAGCATTAAAAGAAAACGTTGATTTGGATGCAATATCGAGAATGCTGGGTGTAAGAATATGAGGGAACGCATCAGAGAAGAAGCGCTGAATCTAAAACGATGTGTACATGGGGGAAATAGTACAGACGACATAATCGATTTCAGTGCCAGCATCAACCCACTTGCGCCGCCAGATGCAACGGACATCGTGTTGGCTGCATATAAACGGATTGGGCATTATCCAGATGACCGATATACCGCATTCAGGGAGGCTGCCGCGAACTTCGTTGGCGTAAGCGCAAATAATATAATCCCCGGAAACGGCTCCACGGAAATAATCAGGCTGTTTGCCGAAACCGTCATCGAACGCGGCGACTGGGTGACCATCCCCTGCCCAACCTTTGGGGAATACGAATTTCAATCCAGATTATTTGGAGCAAGACCGCGATTCATTGAATATGAGAAGGTCAAAAATGGACAAATAAGTGATAGTGTATTAAAGGGTTCCAAGGCCCTTTGTATATGCAACCCAAACAACCCGACCGGCGACCTGCTTCCAAGGGATGTATTAACAGACCTGGCAACGAGGTGCTCAAAAAATAAGATATTTCTCTTCGTGGATGAGGCGTTCATCGAGCTATCCGACCCAGAGCAGAGCATCGCCGATGTCGCTGCGGAAAATGATTTCGTCTTCGTGCTTCGGTCGCTGACAAAGTGCTTTGCAGTGCCTGGAATCAGGATAGGATATGGCATCGGCTCAGTTAGATTGGTGGAATTGCTTGATAGGGCACGATTGCAATGGAATCTCAATATATTTGCCGATGTAATTGGCGTCCATCTTCTCAAAAATCCTGAATATCTGGAACGATCGCGTGAATTGATAAAAACCGAGCGAGAGTGGTTGATAAATCGATTGAGCAGTATAATAGGCATACGTCCCTTGCAGAGCAAGGCTAATTTCATCTTGCTCGATATAAGTGGCACTGACCTCACATCACGTGAAATTACGCAGCGCATGCTCGAACATGGGATACAGGTCAGGGATTGTAGTTCGTTTAGGTCCCTTGGTGAAACCCATGTCAGGGTTGCCGTTAAAACAAGGGCTGAAAATGAGGGGCTCGCCACTGCCTTCAATCATGCCTTGGAACATGACCATCTTGGCTGTGAATATTATCCGTGCCATTTCGAGGGGCAGGACTGTACTTTCTGCTTCTGCCCGTTCTATTCATGCGAGGATGAGCGCCCTGGAAAATTTACGAAGAAATCATCTGGCGGTGTTGCATGGAGTTGTATTAACTGCAATATTATACACCAGCCAGATGTGGCGCAAGAGGTGCTGGACAGACTTCTCGCTGGTGATGAATTGAGCAAAGTCTGGAAAATCATAGAGAGGCGATTATGCACTGGATAATTCTTGGTCTTGCGGCCATTATGGACTTGCTGTTCGGCGAACCCAATAAAACGTTCCATCCGGTAGTCTGGATCGGTAAACTGATAGATGCCATACAAAGTCATCTCAAGAAAATGTTCGCTTACGCTCATATTTACTTGAGCCATACAAAGTTTCACTTTATATGCCAGGATAAATCAAAAATATCCGGTTGCATATTGGTGTTGATAGTCGTTGGCAGCGCTCTATTGGGAGGATATCTGGTCACCCTCGTGCATGGCTTCATCGGTTTGCTCGTATCCGCATACGTTCTAAAATCGACATTTTCCATTACATGCCTGACGGATACTGCGACGAAGATATGTGAACATCTTGAGAAAGATGACCTCGTCAGTGCCAAAAAGGAGTTGCCTGCGCTGGTTGGGAGAGACCCTGAGGGACTTACAAGAGAGGAGATGTGTTCTGCTGTCATAGAATCGACCGCAGAGAACTTCGTAGACGGAATACTGTCTCCAATATTTTACTTCGTGCTCTTTGGGTTACCGGGGGCATTGGGGTACAAGGCAATAAACACCCTGGATTCCATGATTGGATACAGGAATCAGGGCGATTTTGGATGGGCTTCCGCAAGACTGGATGATGTAGCAAACTACATACCGGCAAGATTGTCAGTGCTTTTTATCACTATGGCGTCAGCTGTCCATGGTTCGCCCCTTTCCGCTCTGAGAACATCAAGACGGGACCATGGTCAAACCGCGAGTCCAAATTCTGGATGGCCAATGGCTGCGATGGCTGGAGCATTGAAGATATCCCTGAAAAAGCCGCTGTACCATACCATAGGGAGCGAGTTTGCATTACCCGAGCCACAACAAATAAGAGATGCAATTCAAATAACGAGGATATCGTCTATGATGCTCATCGTGTTATCCCTTCTCATCCTCTATTACGCAAAACTACCGCTGGTGATGTAAATGATGTTGAAGATTCCGATAGATGGGATTCGTGTGAGGGTAGAAGAGAAAACACTTGTGATAGAATCGGAGAGGCTTCTTTATATTCTAAGCTCTGCGGCATTAAATGGCGGTTTCAGCAGGGCGACGACGATAATAAACCACCAAGTTGGAAAAAACTTCAGTCTGGAACCCAGGGCAAAACTGGCACAAGTTATTAGAGGACTAAAATTACCAGAGTCTACAATAGGGCTGATGACTGCTACCAACGTGGATGATCCCGGAATAATTTTTGAAGAGGAGAGGGGTCTGGCTGTCTGTGCCATGGTTACTGCTGGCCTATCCAGTAATACGGTCAACACGATTCTATTGATAGACAGCGACCTGACGCCGTCGTGTATGGTAAACGCCGTAATCACCGCTACAGAAGGCAAATGTCTTGCCCTGCAGCTTTTAGGTGTGGAGGCAACTGGAACGTGCACGGACACGGTGACAATCGCCTTCACGGGCAAAGGCGAGAGAATAGAATATGCCGGAACTGCTACAACGCTTGGCAAGATGATTTACAATACTGTTAGGGAAGCTACGCTGCAGGCGCTCCAAAAACAAGAACAAATTACCGTAGACAGGCCCATCATGCAGAGGCTGGAAGAACTGGGAATAACACTTTCCAAGATTGTAGAGACTGCTCTGACATTCTTTGTCCCGCACCCAGGAATAGAGTCAGGTAGGGAGGCGAGGCAAATATTTGTAGATGAATTAAACAATGCGCTGGCAGACCCTAACGTGAGCGCTTTGATTTATGCAGGAATTACTCTCGAAAGAGATGCAAAAAGGGGCATGATTCCTGACCTCAAAGGATATGAAAATGACCTTGCAGCCCTCATTGCCGATGAAGTGTTGGGGATGAGCATTGCAAATTACATAGGCGGATATAAGGGGCTGTTTGAGTATATCAGGTTTGATAAAGCAAAGCCGGGCATACTTACAGAGTTGGGTCCGTTTATGGACGATGTGATTGCTGGATTGATAGGCGGCGTCTCGGCGAAGATGTATGATGCGGGGATGAGGGCCAAGGAGGATAAAGATGAATGACCTTCTTCATGCTATCAAAGCAGGCATGGGTTTTCTAACGACTATTCCGGTTGGAATCGATATGGACGGTCTGCAGAAGCTTGGCAAACGCACATACCTGCTCCCCTTCATAGGCGCCCTCATTGGCCTGATAATCGGCAGCATAGGGCTTGCGCTTCAACACCTGCCGCCGTACCTATCCTTGGCATTACTCATCCTTGCCCTGTACTGCATTACGGGATTAAACCATATGGATGGGCTGATGGATTTTGGAGATGCCATTACTGCGCACGGCACCCCGGAAGAAAGAATTAGGATTATGCATGATACGACCACCGGGGTTGGCGGCACTGTTTTTTGCGTAATGTCGTTGCTGATTCTGTTTTCAGCCATAGCTGCAATAGAGCAGAACCTGTTATTCGCTATCCTGATAGCAGAAATTAGCGCCAAACAATCCATGCTCACGGCAGCGATGTTCGGAAAGAGCATACACAAGGGACTGGGGTCGATATTCATCGACAATGTCAGACATCGTGATTTCTTGATTGGGCTGGTTTTTTCTTGTGCTATATGCTGGCTTGCGTTTGATGTGTTTGGCATTATCGCTCTATTATCTGCGCTATTGTCTGCGCTCGTGATAGTGCATATCGCCAGCCGCAACTTCGGAGGAGTAAATGGCGACGTTCTCGGAGCAACCAATGAAGTGGGGCGCATAGCAGGACTGATTGCAATCGGAGTGATGACATGGATGCCCTTGTAATGGCTGGCGGACCTGGAAATAGGCTGGGTGAAGGAGAAAAACCACTGATAAGTCTGTGCGGAAATCCAATGATATCGTACGTCTTGGATGCGCTTCGGCAAAGCGATAAAGTCGATGAAATTTTTGTCGTAACCTCGCCGTATACGCCGGAAACAAGAAGGTGCCTGAAAGATAAGTTTCGTGTGATTGAAGCAGGTGGCGTCGGATATGTATCTGACTTAGTGGAGGCGACCGAGTCCCTTGAATTAAAATCTCCATTCCTCATCGTAATGGCTGACCTGCCCCTTCTGAGCGCCAAGCTAATCGATGAAGTTATCGAGATATACTCAAAGATAACCAAGCCAGCGCTCTCCGTCTACGTCCCTCTTAGGGTTTGTAGAGAGGTCGGTGTACGCCCAGACATCGTGTTAAATAACAATGGTGAATTGACCGTGCCAGTAGGTGTGAACATCCTGGATGGGCGCCTGATAAGAGAGGAACAGGACGAACATCGGCTTGTGCTTGCACAAAGGGAGCTGGCGGTCAATGTGAACACGGTCAATGATCTGGTGGTTTGCGAGAGAATTTTGAGTGCCAAAAAAGGTAAGAGAAGCCTTGGAGATAGCCAGCTTTGACGAGGATATCCCTAAAGTTAACACTACAAATGATTAATCGTTAAGTATATAACTTAGCTGAATATATAACAATAAATTCTGTTCTATGTGGGGCTTGATACATGAAGCAGATTACATCCATTGCAAAAATACCTGAAAAAGTGACGATCCCGTTGCAGCAACATGTTGGTGTGGAAAACAGATCTCTGGTAATTGTTGGCGACGTGGTGAAAGTTGGTCAAAAGATTGGCGAAAGCGAATCGGGCATTTCACCGGTCCACTCCAGCGTCTCTGGGAAGGTTATTGAAATTTCCAAGCATCCTCACCCTTTTTATGAAAACACCCCGACTATAATTATCGAGCCGAATGGGAAGGACTCCTCTATTGAATTCAAAGCAAAGGATTATTCTCGGCAGGGAAGGGAACAGATTATAGAAATCATAAAAGAGGCAGGAATCGTTGAGTCTGGCATCCCTGTTCACACCAAGTTGAACCTGTCAGATGTGGTCATCTTGAACGGCATGGATGAACCCCCATACGTGGCGATGAACCATGCACTCATGCTGGATTTTCCTGACGAAATAATAGAAGGATTAAAAATATTGATGAAAGCTACTGGAGCATCGCGTGGTCTTATCGGAATTGACATTAGGGATTCTGATGTAATCAATCGCATGAACAGGGCAGTGGTTGACGACTCAAACATAGGAACGGTTTCGTTAAAAACCACGTATGTGCAGGGCATGGAGGGGCTTTTTGCCAAAGCCGTCGTCAGAAAGGAACTGTCGCATGGACAGCAGATATCCAACGCCAGCACGATGACCGTTACCGTTGGAACTGCGAAGGTGGTGTATGATGCGGTGTGCACAGGCAAGCCCATGATCGAGACGGTCATTACCGTTTTGGGGACAAAAAAATCACAAAACGTATTGGTGAAGATTGGAACTCCAGTGAGAGATGTAATCAGGCATTGTGGGGGCTATAGTGGTGAGCCAAAAAAGATCATCATCAACGGGCCGATGACAGGAATGGCCCAGTATACGGATGAGGTGCCAATCGTCAAGGGGACATATGGGGTATTCGTCCAGTATGAAGGGGACGTTTCAACAGTAGAGCCAGGACCATGCATCAATTGCGCCAAATGTATCGACGTATGCCCGGTGAATTTACTGCCGAACATGCTGGTAGCGTTTGCGGGTGATGCCAGGTTTGATATGTGCGAGAATTACAATATATCTGCCTGTGTGGAATGCGGCAAGTGTGCATATGTATGCCCGTCCAAGATACCAATAGTGCAACTGATAAAATACGCAAAGGGGTGGATTAAGTGAGCGTGGTCGTATCCGCACCGCCACACATCAAAGAAGGTGCATCAGCCAAAAAAATGGTGTGGGACGTGATTATTGCGTTGCTTCCTGCAGTAGCAGCGTCGGTGCACTTTTTCGGGCTCCAGGCACTGACCATCATCTCGACAAGCGTATTGGCGGCGGTTTGTACAGATGGCATTATTCAAAAAATGCGTTTGAAAAAGGTGACCATTACAGATGGCAGCGCCGTGGTCACTGGATTGCTGTTAGCACTGCTTCTCCCATCGAATGTGCCGTTGTGGGTCCCCATCGTCGGAGCATTCGTCGCCGTGGCAATTGCAAAACACGCCTTCGGGGGTTACGGCTCCAATATATTCAATCCTGCGCTGGTAGGATGGGCATTTTTGACCATGGCATGGCCCATGCACATGGCAATGGATGTCGCAAGACTGGCGGATATACCGCCAGTTGTGTTGTTGGTCTGTGCGGTATTTTTATTTTTGTTGAACAGGGGATACATTAAGTGGCAAATCTCCGCAGCCTATCTGATAACCACTGTATCGCTGATGGCACTATTCACCATAGATATTTCCCGCATCTTCATCGGCATCTTCATACTTGGCGTATTCTTCATGGCCACCGACCCTGTGACGACCCCTGTAACTAAAAAAGGCAGGTTTGTTTTCGGGATCGGATGTGGGATATTGACGGTGATATACGGGTTATATGGCAGTTACGCTGAAGGTGTGGGTTACTCAATATTATTGATGAACTCTGTTACGCCATTGATAGATAGATTTACAAGGCCAAAGCCACTTCGGGAGGATAAACCATGAGGGAAGCAATGGGAACGATAGTGAGATTGACCCTCATCACAATGATAGCTGCAGGCGCATTAGGCATAACCCACGAAATAACGGAAATGCATATTGCAGTCAATAACGAACTTGAGATAATATTCTCAGAGCTTATGCCGGGAGCTGTCCAGTTTAGACCTGTGCTCGATATGGACAATGAAATAATTTATTTTAAGGCATACGACGATGGAGGAATGCTGATTGGATATGCCTTTGTTTCGAGTAGGGAGGGATATTCTGGTCCTATAAAAGTCGCTGGAGTGATTGATTTGAACTACCGGGTCGTTGCTACGACGATTATAAAACAGACTGAAAATCCAGGGCTTGGAGATAGAATAACAGCGCCTCAGTTTCTGAATCAATTCGCCGGCATATCTGCAGAAGAATTGCACTTATCGCCATATGGCGAGATCGATGCCATTACGGGCGCCACCATATCCTCTCAGGCGGTTGTAGATGCCATAAGGGAAAAAATAATGGAAATCGAGAGGCGATGACATGAGCGAAAAAAGCTACGCGCACGAATTCAAAAAGGGCATACTAAAAGACAATCCAGTTCTTTGTTTATTGCTTGGCTTGTGCCCGTCATTGGCAGTGTCCACCTCCATAGAGCTTGCGCTTGGTATGGGTGCCGCCGTTATTTTCGTGCTGACGGCGTCCAACCTCATCATCTCCCTATTGCGAAGGCAAATTCCTGTTGTAGTGAGGCTTCCGTCGTTCATCGTGGTCATCGCCACCTTCGTCACCATTGTGGATATGACGATGTCGGCATTTCTGCCGCCACTGCACAGAGCACTGGGCATATATCTCCCACTGATCGTGGTGAATTGTATAGTCCTCGGCAGGGCAGAGGTATTTGCATCGAGGAACCCGCCAGCGCTGTCCACGATAGATGGTTTGGGGATGGGCGTGGGATTCACGCTTGCACTGACGTTAATTGGAGGCATCAGAGAGTTGTTCGGCACGGGGGAGATATTTTTTATGGGACACACCCTCCTGCAGGTCAATATTGAGCCTGCCGTGCTCATGATACTCGCACCAGGGGCATTCTTCGTGATTGGTTTGCTCCTCTGGTTGATCAATCTATTAAAAGACAGGTGATTAAAAATGGAGAACATACTCGCTATAATACTGGGTGCAATTTTTATTAACAATTTTGTTTTGACCAAATTCCTTGGATTGTGCCCTCTTTTTGGGGTGAGCAAGGATACCAAAAGCGCTGTGGGAATGTCGCTCGCGGTCATCTTCGTCATGACGCTTGCCACAGCGGCTACATGGCTCATTTATACCTATATGTTGACTCCATTGAACATCAGATTCCTACAAACGATATCCTTCATCCTGATAATCGCCACATTGGTTCAGTTGATTGAACTCATCATCAGGAAACACAGTCCACCATTGTACCGGTCGTTGGGGATATATCTACCCTTAATAACGACCAACTGCGCAGTATTGGGGGCTGTACTGCTAAACATCAGAGGAGGGTATTCCTTCGTTGAAGGTATCGTGTTCGGCACCAGTTCCGGTGTTGGATTTGGCATGGTACTACTGATTATGTCGGGAATACGGGAGAGGCTGGAGCTATCCGATGTTCCTAAATCTTTAGAAGGCGTGCCCCTCGCGTTTATCACCGTCGGGATACTGTCCATCATATTCGTGAGCTTTTTCGGGGGTCTATTATGATGAGCGGATTGATAATAAACGCGATAATCGCATTGAGTGTGTTGGGGATTATATGTAGTGCTGTTTTAGTATGGGCTGCTAAGAAATTCGCGGTTATGACGGACCCACGGGTGGAAAAAGTATTGGAGGTCCTGCCAGGTATAAACTGCGGCGCCTGTGGATTCCCATCATGTTATGATTATGCAGAGCAAGCGGTCAGTGGAAAGGCCGCGGTTGGTCTCTGCACCCCTGGTGGGGAAGAGGTGGCAGAGAAAATGGGAAACATCCTTGGAGTATCCATAGGGGAAATGGGGAGAAGGGTTGCACTTCTTCAATGCGCTGGCGGCATAAGGTCTGACGATAAATTTCAGTATGATGGTGTGAAGAGCTGCAGGGCCGCTGCGTTAATAAAAGGGGGCGGAAAAGCCTGTGCATATAATTGTTTAGGATACGGTGACTGTGCAAATGTGTGCCCTGTCGATGCGATTACAATCGGCGAGGATGGCCTGCCCATGATAGATGAACAAGTGTGTGTTGGATGTGATTTGTGCGTCGACGTGTGCCCAAAAGACATTTTGACGGTGATTAGCAGGGATAAACAAACTCATGTACTGTGTTCGTCGCGCGACAAGGGGGAGTACGTAAGGAGTATTTGTGAAGTGGGTTGTATCGGATGTGGCATTTGCGTAAAGGTATGTCCTTTCAAGGCAATAACGATTAAAGACAATCTGGCCGTAATCGATTCAGAGTTATGCACTGATTGCGGCATATGTGTTGAGAAATGTCCCCAGAAATGTATCAAATCGAGGGTATAATAGCTATGAAATCGATTAGTAGAAGGCAGTTTATAAAGGGAGGTGTTGCCATTGCAATGACGTTTTTAATGGGCAGCAAGCTCCGACTGTATGGAATTGGCGAGGAATCGCCGCACGTAATAGAGGGCACGCGCAACATAATGGGTACATCTGTGGCGGCAAGCATAATACATCATGATGTGGATGTGGCGAAAGAGGCGATGGCCCTTGCCTTCAACGAAATGTATAAAATCGATGACCTGATGAGCGTCTACAGGGCAAACAGCGAGGTTAGAAGCCTTAACGAAAGTGGGTTTTATGAGGGTGCGAGCGCTGACACCATACGGGTCATCGAGAGGGCGAATCATTACTCCAGGCTGAGTGGCGGCGCATTTGCCATCACTGTTTTGCCCATCATGACAGGTATTCGATTTACCAGAAGCACGTTGGAACTGGCCAATTACGAGAACCTTCTCATCGGGAATGGTAACATCGGGTTCAAAAAGGCAGGTATGGGCATAACGTTGGGAGGAATTGCGAAAGGATACGCCGTGGATAGGGCGATCGAGGTTTTAAGGCAGAACGGTATAGAACGCGCCCTGATAAATGCGGGCGGCGACATCAGGACCATCGGCGGCAGGACCGCAGAAGTGCCATGGAGAATTGCCTTACGAGACCCAGACAACAGGAAGGAGCGCGTCACCGTCATCGAGCTTTGCGATAAAGCAATTGCGACCAGCGGAAACTATGAGAGATTCCATATCGTGAACGCCAGGACAGGGTGCGTTGCCCAAGAAATGATGAGCGCAACCGTGATTGCTGAAAATGCGATGGATGCTGATGCGCTGTCCACCACCATATTTTTGCTTGGAGTGGAAAAGGGCATGGAACTGGTGGAGAGGCTGAGTGGTGTAGAGGCGCTGGTGATAACGAACGATAGAAGAATATTGAGGTCAAGCGGGTTTCAGTATTGATAAACCTGAAAATGACCAATGTCATGGCGGAGACATGCTAGAATGGAAGCCAGAGAAGGAGCGGATTATAGATATGAATACTCTGCAGAGATCGCGAAGGACATTATAGAGACAGCAGAGAAATTTATAGGAAGGATGAAGGTTTTCAAGATGTCCTGATAACGTTTAATCGCTGGACGAATAGAATACGATGAAGAGCGAAACTATCCAATGATGTTTGTGGAAGGATGATGTGAAAAAGGATTAGAGAGATAAAAAGTTTAAATATTGTATACTATAGTATAAACTATGAGGAGATAATCATGGAAGCAATTCCCGCCAAACTAACGCATAAGTTGATCATAGAATTGGATGAACTGGTCAAGGACGGCTGGTATTCCAATAGAAGTGAAGCCATAAGAGATGCCGTTCGCAAGTTAATTGAAAAGAGGAAATTGGAGATCCTGGAAGAGGCTATCGAAGAGGATATTAGATGGGGTTTGTATGGCAAGGACTAAGGCGGTTTCTGATACTGGTCCAATCATCCATTTGAATGAGATCGACTGTTTAGATGTCCTAAAGCTTTTCGATGTGGTCATACCTCTGGAAGTGGAAAGTGAAGTTAAGAATATGGGAATACTCTTCAAAGTAAAAACTCAAAGGCTTACGAAAAAAGAAAAGAACAGGGCAGCCATGTTAGTCAGAAAGTATGGTATAGATTTGGGAGAAGCGACAGCTATTGCCTTGGCTGAGCATAGTGGAATAAAACTGTTTTTCACCGATGATTTAGATGCCAGACTTGTAGCCGACCGATTTAATTTAGAGCCCCATGGTTCAGTAGGTATCCTTTTGAGAGCGTTCAGAGAGGGAATTTTAACGAAGGAAGAAGTTGAGAAAAAGGTAACAGAATTGGAAACGGGAAGCTCTCTGTTTATCACCCATGATCTTGTTAGGGAGACTATCAGAGAAATTGAAAGATATGAAAAATTGGAATAAACCAATCAGAAAACGTTTAAAGCCTAAAAACGATAAGGTCATGGTAAGATGATGAGCAAGACGAGCTAAGTTGATCGTTGAGATAGATTCATACTATTATATCTTGTTCGTAACTGATTGATGAGTGAAAAGATCTCAGCTATAAATTCCTTTCCTGTTTTTACATCAAGCGTCTTTCCATAATAATTGATCTTGTTTCTTATCTTCCTGAATTTATCAAATTTTTCAGAAAGCGTTTCCATACCCATATAATCCTCGAGGAAATATGTCACGCATTTATGGGAATATACCTTGAATCCCTCTGATGTTATGATGGCCTGAACGACCTCTAGTAGTGCCTGATATGCTTCACTTACTAAAATTGCAGAATTTTCTTCTGTCAATCGGATATTCTCGATAAATTTGATCCTGGCGTCTGCCATGCCTTGTAGTGATTTCGCTCTTTGCTTGTCCACAAATGAGTGTCTGGCATCACCGGACTCCAAACAATCCTGCCAACTCACCTAAACACCTCTAACTGACCTGAAATTACGATGCCATTCAATATGTTGTTCACCAATTCTGGGCTTTGCTTTTTTACTCTTTCAAACCCCTCTTTATCCATGACCAATTGCTGTATGCTTCTATTCATTTTTTTTTCAAAATCAGAAACATCCACTTCTTTTTTCTTTTCCGTTAGCACGAAGATGTCAACATCGCTTTTTTTCATGTCTTTTCCCCTGGCAGCAGAACCAAAGAGGATTATCGTCGGATATAGAAATTCCTCTTCTAAAAAAGAAATGAATCCCGTATCTTTGAGGCGTTGGATCATGTGAGATATCTTATAATCCCTGAATTTTTCTGACTCTTGGTCCCCCCGATATAGTAGATAGCCTCTTTCCTTTTTTTCCAATAAGAACTTCTCTGCCACCAATTCAGTTAAATATTTCTTTGCAGTCCTAGGAGATATGTCCAATAACCTTGCAATTTCTCTAAGATGGAACCATTGACCTGGATCTTCAATGAATATTTCAAGTATGTTTAGTTTTTTACACACACGTTTACTTTTGTAAACACCTGTTTAAATATTTTTCTCTGTATTTTCACATAAGCAACCCATCAGAAGTTTAGGAAAAAAGAGTGATAAAATATGGTGAAATGGTGCCTTACACAATAACTTACAATTTACACGTTTCAAAAAGCAAGAAATGGCTAACGCTGAAAATAGATAGCACCATCATGAATTTTGTCGATAACTTTAAATAATGCCGCTCTTACTATTAATTGTCGGTGATGACTATGGCAACCACAAAGATCAGAGCGGACTGGAGGGTGACGATCCCGTCTTCTATCAGAGATAAATTTGGGCTGACGATCGGTAAAGAAGTGATATTTGTGGATGAAGACGACAGGCTCGTTCTGGTTTCAGTCAAGGAATATGAAAATCCCACAAAGGCACTGGAAGGAAGCGTGAAAGGAGTCATAGATCATCCGAAACAATTCGCTAGGAGCCACATCAGGTCTAAGCTATTGAGGGAGCACGAATGAGGTTTGTTGACACCAACGTCTTCATCTATCACATTACTGCTCACAAAAAATTTGGCGGAGTTGCAAAGAAAATACTCCAGAGGATAGAGGACGGCGAGCAGGCGATAACATCGATGGTGGTCTTGCAAGAAGTCGCATGGGTATTAGAGGCGATGGGTGAGCAAAACAAGATAAAAGAAACCCTAGAAAGAATCTTCTCTTATAAAACGTTGGGAGTCAAGGGAATTGATGAGAAAAATTTGATCCAAGGCTGCTATTACATGAACAGCTATCGTGTCGATTTCAATGATGGAGTGAATATCTCAGTGATGAGAGCCCATGACGTTAGCGAGGTATATTCGAACGACCAAAAACATCTCGGAAAAGTTGAATTTCTAGACCTGGTCTTTGAGTAGCTTGGGGGGCTTACAAAATTGAGCTCTAGAAGAATGGACAAAAGAAGGACTAAGTTGGCCGTTGGATTAGCATTATTCTTGGTGTTAAGTTCACTTTCTTATGGAGCCACCTCTACAGAACAAATCACAACAATCCTGAATCCCGAGAAATACCCAAGTCTCAGAGAGATGGACAAGTTTGTCCTTAACTCAACAATTTAAGTAATAAAACACACTTAGAACATAGGAAGGTGGAAAAATGAAGGTTGAGATAGAGGAGATACAAGGATTAAAAACGAAAGTTGAATCCCTAGAGGCAGAGGTCTTGGTTATGCGGAGGACATTGGGCGTCAAAACAGAAAAAAAAGATGAAAAAGCCTGGAAGGAGCTTGAGAAACTTGGAAAAAGCATTAGTAAAGGTTGGACGAGTAAAAAGCCGAGTTGGAAACTAATTTCCGAATCAAGGAGATAGGATGTATTGCATCGATGCAAGTGTGATGGTGAATTCATTTATCGAAGGGGAGAAATTCCACGAATTTAGTAAGAGATTGATGGAAAAGATCAGGATGGACGAAAGAATGGTCGTCGTTCCTGAGATTGTTTTACCAGAAGTTGCATCTGCCGTGTCCAGAGGTACCAATAACCCCAAAATATCTCTGAAATTTGTTACCGAATTGAGAGAAGTACCCAACTTCATATTCATTCCCATCGACGCTGAGCTCTCTAATCTATCATGTAAATTTGCTGCTGAAAACAAGCTAAGAGGCTGTGATGCCATCTATGTGGCGGTTAGCTGCATGTTCAAATCTAAACTAATAACCTTGGATGAGGAGCAGAAGGAAAGAGCTTCTAATGTCATTGAAGCTTTAACACCTAGGGAAGAATTAGAGTTATAAAAACTTTAACCACTCTATAGTCATAAAAGACAGGGAGAGAAAAAAATGGTTTGGGTGAAAGATGACTAAAAGAGCAAATGGAAGGGTTAAGTTGATCGTTGGGCAGTACCGAAAGTTTTAATATTCTACAAGTAGAGAATTCTACCAGTGGTAAAATGCAAGAATTGAAAAGCGTTAAAATGAAGTCGGCTGAGCTGAGTGAAATAAAAAAGATCCATGCTCATCTAAAGTCTGAGGGAGTGAACATCCCGCTATATGAGCTGATCTCTAAGTCGGTGAAATACATGATCGCCAACTTTCCTGAGTTCGAGGAGATGATGTTATCGAAAAAGAGCGTCTGGGACATAGTAACTCCGGTTAAAGGCATGGGTAAGGTCAAGTCAACGAAAGTTGATGAAGAACTCTACGGTAGATCGGCATGATTTTCATCGATACCACCTTTTGGTTTGCCCATATCGTAGAGACCGATGACATGCACCAAAATGCATTGGATGAAGAGGATAACATCAAGAGCGGGAGATACGGCAGACCGGTCACAAGCGATTACGTGTTGGATGAGTTAGCTACTTTGCTTAGAAGGGAGATAGAGACAAAAAGAGTGCATGAAAAAATCCTGGGGATCTTGGCAGCTCCAGACATAGATGTCATTTTCATAGGGCCTGCCCTTTTTAGCGAAGGGCTGAAAATCCTCAGAGAAGACGATAGACGAAAGTTTAGCATGACCGATGCGACTTCTGTCGCGCTCATGTTGAGCAAGAAGATTGATACGATTGCCAGTTTTGATGACCATTTCACCAGATATGTAAACGTGATTCCATAAAAACGTTTAATGCCTTAAAACGACAATGTCATAAAGGATGATGGGCAAAAGAGCGGAAAAACGGGCTAAGTTGATTGTTGAACAACACGCTAAAAATGATAAAAATGGCAGAGAAAAATGGCATCCCTGTCAAAGGAATCATATTAAACAGGGTGATGGGCAGAGGATATGAACCATCTATTGCTGAAGTTGATTCTGTTTGCGATGCACCCGTGGTCGCTGTCATCCCTGAAGATGTTGATGTCAGAAGGAGCATATCTGATATGAATCCTGTCGTGTTGAACGCTCCATATTCCCCTGCTGCCGTCGAATTCAAGAAACTGGCCGCCCGCTTGATTGGAAAAGAATACAAGGTTGAATTGTGGGACAGGGTAAGGCAATTCCTTAGGTTCTAGGCACCATACGCCATTGCTTACAAGATTTATCCCTTTTGAATGATGAAACAATAGTGATGAACAGAATTGCCATAACAGGTCCGCCAAGAATTGGAAAGACCACGATATGTAGGAGAGTCATAGATTCTCTGGGCTGCAGAGTCGGAGGAATGAGCACTTCAGAAATCAGAGACGGCGATAGAATTGGATTTCAGATTATGGATTTGATGACTGGCATGGTTGGCACGCTTGCACATGTTCATGGAGCAGGTCCAAGGATTGGAAAATATCATGTCAACCTGGCAGATTTAGACAACATCGGCGCAAAGGCCATCGAATGCTCAATAGACGCAGAGCGGATTGTCATCGATGAGATAGGACCGATGGAATTGAAGTCCGAGAGATTTGTCAGAGCTGTGGAGATGGCGCTGAACTCAAACAAACCCATGCTGGTTACATTGCATCAGCGGTCAAGACATTCCCTTGCGGAGCGCATTAGGTCCGAGTTTGAGGTGAGGGAGATAACCAAGGAGAATAGGGACAGGATCGTCTACGAGATTACCGAAAAACTAAAAACATAAGTTTAAATATCACCCCTTCCTAATACATCTACGGTGTATGTTTTATGGTGAAAACTACTGTGATTCTAAAGGATGAAATACACGAGATATTGGTTGAGAGATTCGGAAGAAGAAAGATATCCGAAACCATCAACAAGATTCTCGAAAAGAACCTGTTCAGGACGAAAAAAAGCATGTTCGGCATCGACCCCTGGCTCACCACCGAAGGACTTAGAGATGAGGAGGAGCATGAAGGTCTTTGACTCCTTTGCATGGATAGAGTACTTTGCCGGCACTGAATGTGGAATGAAAGTAAAGAAAGTCATCGACGATGTGGAGATAATTTATACGCCTTCTGTCTGTCTTACTGAGTTCAAGGCGAAGTATCTAAGGGAGGGAAGAGATCCTAGTAAGAGGGTTAATTTTATGGAAAATAGAAGTGTCATCACACCGATCGACAAGGAGATTGCGTTAAAGGCTGCAGATATGAAGATTGAGTATAAATTGCATACTATCGATGCCTTGATATACGCAACGGCATCGGTCAAGAGAGGCAAGCTTATAACTGGAGATGCACACTTTAAGGATTTACCAAACACAATGATGATTTGAGTCCATGCAAACCGAGATAATTCAGGAAGGCAGCACAAAAATCATGGTCCCTATATTGGATAAAGAGGTGAACTATCCTCCATCCAGCGCATCAGTATTCTACAATCCAAAGATGGAATTGAACAGGGATATCAGCGTTGCATGTGTTGGGGCATTTGCCAGAAAGCAGGATACATATATAGACGTGCTCGGAGCTACGGGTATTATGGGCACGAGGATGGCGAATGAAGTCGGTTTTAAAAAAGTAGTAATAAACGACTGGAACCCCAGGGCATATGAATTGATCAAGAGAAATATCGAACAGAATCAGTTGAATGCCATGGCGCAGAATAAAAATGCGAACGTACTTCTATCTGAGTCTCATTTTGATATAGTAGACGTAGACCCGTTTGGCACTCCGATACCATTTTTAGATTCTGCCTGCCGTTCGGTGAAAAAAATGCTCTGCATAACTGCTACGGACACGGCACCTTTGTGTGGCGCCCACAAGGCATCAGGCATCCGAAAATATGGTGCCATCCCCCTCAAGACGGAATATCATCCAGAGATGGGCGTACGCATCCTTCTGAGTGCAATTGCCAGAAATCTGGCGAGATATGACAAATCGATGTCGCCTTTATTATCCTATGCCATGGAGCACTATGTTAGAGTTTATTTGGCTGTGGAAAAGGGCGCCGCAAAGTCAAATGAAATGATGAAGCAAGTGGGTTTTATATGCCATTGTTTTGGCTGCGGCTTTAGAAGTTGGAAGTATGGCTTAACGGTTTCCATGCCAGAAAAGTGTCCTTCTTGCGCTGAGCACATACCACTGGCAGGCCCTCTCTGGCTGGGGAACTTACACGACAAAAAATTTTGTGACATGGTTCTACGTGAACTTGAGCATAGGAAATTGGGCACACGACAAACAGCGATAAAACTCGTGCGATTGTGCGCTGAAGAACAGGAGATTCCCACTTTTTATGACCAACACGTGATGTGCAAAAAACTGAAAATCAATCCACCGCCGATAGGGTCGACGATATCTGCATTATGCGATGCTGGTTTTAAGGCATCGAGGACTCATTTTTCAGGCACGTCATTCAAGACGAATGCCCCGCTGGAGGAGATCGAAAGAATCCTTTGCAGATGATATATATCTCAGCACTCTCCTTCCTGGATGCCAGCGGGGTATATGGTTTTACAAAGCCGAAATATTTCCTGACATCATTAAAGAAGTCCGAGAACATGTCGCCTTGAAATACCTTCACCACAAAATTTCCACCAGGTTTGAGTATCTCTACGGCAATATTCAACGCAGAATTGGATAAGTCGATAGAGCGTGCATGGTCCAGACTCCAGTTGCCTGAGAGGTTTGGCGCCATATCAGAGATGACCACATCTGCGCCGCCTGTCTTCTCGATAATCCCCTTGATTTTTTCAATCATGGCAGGGTTGGTCACGTCTCCCCCGAGAGTTTCCACTCCTTCGAGGGGGGCGATTTTTTGGATATCGATGCCCAGGACAAAACCGCCAGATACCTCCTTTGCAACCTGGAGCCATCCCCCTGGAGCGGCACCAAGATCGACCACTGTAGCGCCCCTCTTGATTAGCTTGAACTTATCATTGATCTGCTGGAGTTTGTACGAAGCCCTGGATCGATATCCATCTCTTCTCGCTTTATGGTAAAAATGGTCTTTACGGCGCGGCATAGATTAAATAAGTGTAACTATGGTGATTTTAAGTTTATGGAGTTCATCATGCTCCGGTCGGGATTTGAACCCGAGTCTTCGGCTTTCTTCGCCCTTTTTGGTCAAGCTTTTTGCTTGCAAAAAGGTTGCTCGAAAGGCCGGAATGATTGGCCGGACTACACTACCGGAGCAAAGGTTTTGATATATTTTATCGGTGAACCTATGGGCCCGATGCGATTTGAACGCATGACCGCTCGGTGTCTCCCACCAACCTGCAAACAGGTTGATCATTTGACCCGTTTTCGCTCCGCTTCAACGAGTCGCGCCGTTCCAACCTGCAAACAGGTTGATCATTTGACCCGTTTTCGCTCTGCTTCAACGAGTCGCGCCGTTCCAACCTGCAAACAGGAGTCTCTACTTCGTAGAGACCCTCTCACTGCAGAGCGGTGAGCAGGTTGATCATATCTCTTTATGTTTGGTCCTACTGAGCGAGCATATGTGAGCGAATGTAGGACGTTTTTGTTCAAACTTTTTATTAAAAAGTTTGGTTATGAGCCGAGCGCTCTAACCAGACTAAGCTACGGGCCCGTGAGACCAAAATATATTCTTCCATCACTTAAACCTAAGCCAGTTCTATGTCGATTTTTCTAAACGAGCAAACATTCGCCTTATATATCTGGCTTTGGCGCTTTTGCCTGTTTTCCTGAGCAGCGCGCCATCTCGCACTTTGATCGTCATTATTTTGAAGTAATTTTTGTTGAAATGCTCGACGTTTCCGACCACAAACTCTCGCTCTCCTGGAACAGGCAGGTCGATTGGTTCGGTACGCTTACCGGATTGCAGAGATATTTTCACCACCACTTCGTCGACAACCTTTGCCCAAATCGTTTTGATCGACTCTGCATTAGCGCATCTGACTCTTTTATTCCCTGGCAACTCAATGGACGTGACCTGTACCACGCTTGGTTTATCGTCTTCATCGATTATGAACTCGTCACCGATCGTCACCTCGTTCTGACCTAATAGCTCTATCTTTTGTACTGCGGACGTATCGTGTTTTGATATGACAACCTTTATCGATATATTTTGAGGCGCTGATGGGGAGGCCATATGGGTGGTTTCACAAGCATCGCACTTAACCAAATCCTTCTTTAATATATGGTGGCTCACAGGATGTTCGGGCGAGCATGTTGGGCATATTACCTCTATCTGCATGAAATCACAATACATAAGGACAATTAGATACAAATAATTAGTTGTGGTCAAAGAGATCATTCATGCGTTAGGGCATCCGAGCATTACGGCTAGACATCGGACCACGTTTGAGATAACGAAGGATGTACATATTATGGGGGCGGGAGATTGTATCGTGGCGGTATCAGCGGACAAAGGCGCGAACGACCTTTCCATACGATTTAAACAGGCGGCAAGTCAACCAGATACTCGAATTGTAGTAGACTTTTTCGCGGGCGAGTTGCACGAACGAATAATCGGGCACGGACATCCAGACTTAACGTTCGAACATTCAGAAGACCTGGTCGGGCGAGTGAGCTCGTATACGTGTCCCAGAACGCTGATGGTCAATGCTGACAAATCAGCACTTCGGTTCGACCGAAATTTTGTAAGAGCGATTCAATTGAAAGACGTGGAGATAAGAATAGAACTAATCGCGATCAGACCGGGGCGACACTGACAGCTGATTCAATATAAATGCTATATCAGATTGGCCTTCGACGTGAATGCCGGGACTGGGGCGGCAATATGAATTTCAGGATGATCACGCTCGCTATCATGCAAACCGCTAACATGGAAACCAGCGTTTCCCACTCCCACCCCTGGAGCCTGCCATCGAGACCGTACCGAATTCCGCCAAATACAGCCGTAATTACAAATGTCGATGAAACTGCGATGACTCCCCCTCCAACCAGTGAAAGAGCCTGACCTGCCCCTCTTGTATCAAAGAATGCCGAGCCGAGTATGAAGGAGATGGCGCCAATCATCAACATGATGGCGGGATGAATTGGACTCTCAAACTCAACTATATATATGACTCCAAATACAATTCCAAGCATTACCAGTGCCACTACGACAGAAGCTATTAACGCCTCGATAAAGTAATTGACTTGAATTGGTATACCTCCTATAAATATACTAAATAACTATCATGATTTATAAGTGTCGCAGTCTACACAACAAATAAGCCTATATCCATTAGGATACAATCACTGTTACAACTAAATAGTTACTGTGGAGAAAGTGGAATGGCCAAGAGAAGGAAGATAAACGAGGTAACTAAGGATATAATGGGGCAGGTGATAAGGCACCGCTCTTCGAAGTGTCCCTATAAAGTAGTATGTGTGGCGTCAGGTGAGACCTGCATAGAAGACGTTCCCACTGCCATCTCGGCATTTAAACCGCCAGTTTGTTTCATAAGAAGGCAGAAAAAATGGTATGAGGAAGAGTGGGTAGATTTAAAAACGACATCCTGGGTGGAGGTTTTATCGCTTCAAAAGCCATTGCTGTTCGTTCTGTTCATAATATCTACTGTTGTGGCGTTCTTCCTCGCTACAGTCTTAATAGCATTTGGATGATGCATTAGTTTTGACAACGCCTCTTCTAAATTCTTTCCGATTGATAGTATGCCATGTTTTTCCATCGCTATGAGATTGCCATTTTGGAGGGCGATCAGAGCGTTCTGAGCCAGCTCCAGGGTGCCATATGGCGCATATGCAGCCAGCGGAAGACCCAATTCTTTCCGACGCGCCAACAGTGAATCGTCATGTACGTGTATGATGGCGCTGCATCCGAACTGTCGATAAATCAGATAGTGCAATGGCGTCTCTGAGCTCGGCTCCTTAGAACCGATGACATTGGCGATGTTCCTTTCAGAATCGTATGCCTTGAGTAGGACTATGTCCTCTTCTTTTAGGTCGCCCAAGGACGCTTCCCCGGCGGTTATCAAAATACCATCATCGACCTTCACGCTCAGGTTACCAGAGGAACTCTCTGTCAGATGCATTGACTTTAGTTTTCTGCCAACCTCAATGATATTACGTTTTTCCCGATGCGACACGCTCTTTCCAACGAAAACGGTCTCGAATTTGCGCCCCACATAGTTCTCACCAGAGACGATTGCAACTCCTGTGCTCGTCCCAATCCTTGTGGCCCCTGCCTTGACAAGTGCGACCGCATCTTCATATGTGCGGATCCCGCCCGATGCCTTTATTCCCATATCCTCACCTACGACCCTTCGCATTAATTTAACATCGCGAACGGTTGCCCCCCTAAAACCAAAGCCTGTGGAGGTCTTCACGAAATCAGCACCAGATTCTCTGGCAAGCTGGCAGGCCTTTATTTTCTCCTCGTCCGTCAAAAGTCCTGTTTCGATGATGACTTTTACTATCGCATCTCCTGCGGCATCCACAACCGTATTTATATCTTGTTTCACTGCTTCATAATCACCAGATTTCAATGCGCCGATGTTCATCACCATGTCCATCTCTTCTGCCCCATTCACAATCGCGTTTTTCGTCTCAAACGCCTTGACACTTGGGGCGGTTGCGCCCAGCGGGAAGCCTATCACTGTGCATACCTTGATACCAGTTCCTTTTAGCATGTCCGCCGCCAACTTAACATAGGCTGGATTGACGCAGACGGATGCGAAATGATATTTTTTCGCCTCGGCGCAAAGTCTTTTGATATCTTCAACTGTTGCATCAGGCTTTAAAAGGGTATGATCGATCATCCCTGCTAGTTTCTCTTTTGAGATGCTCATTTTATCCTCATATACAACCCAAGTGCGGGGGGCCGGATTTGAACCGACGAACTCCTGCGAGAATAGATCTTGAGTCTATCGCCGTTGGTCTTCAAGACAAGGTTATATCTCGGATTTGACCGTGCTTGGCTACCCCCGCAACATATTTGCAATTCTCCTATGTTAGTCGCTGAAGTTACTTATATTTTTAGCAACATCACTTAGTGTCTATACTCGATTATACTCGCATTTAGGGCAGTAGCTGCGTGGAGCGCCAGTCTTTATATCTATATCCAAGGGCTCTACCCGCAAGATGGCGCCACATTCAGGGCACAATCTTTCGCTTTTCCACTTGTCAGCATCTATTAACTTTTCTTCCTCTCCCATAATACCTTCCCCCCTTCTCCTCTTATAAGAGCCGTCGGAGGGATTTGAACCCTCGCTCTGCTGATTACGAATCAGCCGCTTTGCCGGACTAAGCCACGACGGCAATGTGGGAATGTTATATTGCCATATACAAACTTAAGAATTGCGTAATTGTCGGTCTATTTCAACTTGATAACTCATTTTACATATAAAATACGCTCGGCGTTCCATCTGTGACATTCAGGGGAACGTTTATGCTCGTTCAGATAGAGGGGTTACATAAGGTCGAAATAGCATGTCTAATGATAAATTGAAAATTCTTGTTGATGAAATGGATGATGGCATGGATGATAAACTTAGAAAAATAGGGTATGATGCCTTTAGTGTTAAAAAACTGAGGTCAGAAGGAAAAAAACTACACACCGATTACTCCATAATCAATTATGCTCGTGAAAATAGCATGATTTTAGTTACAAGGGATACAGAAAACGGAATGGCGTGTAAAGAAAATAATCTACCATACATCCTTCTTGATAATGATGAGATTTTCAAAATAGTTGTTGAAAAATTAAAACAGTTTTGATGAATTATGGATACAACAAAACCAATTAAGATACTCGAACATCCACGCAGATGTAGTATTGGCGGGGAGCATATGATTTCACCTTTTTCCTATTAAGAATCTCAATGTTCCTGCGGTGAAGCGCCGCGGCATTTCGGATTGCCTCAATGGCGCCATCAAACAACTCATCCTCGTGCCCGATGTCATAGTAATGAATCGTCCCTCCATGTTTTAACATAATAAGTGCTTCATTCAGGTATTCGTGTGCGCTATGTGGCAGGTTCATGATGATACGATCTGCGCGCCCTTTCAAGCATGCAGCCACATCGCGTACATCTCCTTGTATTGCCTCGACATTCGTCACTGAATTGAGATGTACGTTCTCTCGCAAAAACTTGATCGCATCCGGATTGATGTCGATGGCGATTACCTGTTTCGCGCGCTTGGCGATTAAAATCGAGAAGGAACCGACTCCGGCAAACATATCTATGGCCGTTTCATCGTGGCGTATCTGTTCGGCAATACGTGCCCGCTCCGTGGAGAGTCGCGGATTAAAATATGCGCGCTGGAGGTCCACTAAATATCGGCAACCATGCTCTTTGTAGGTGGTATTGGTCCTGGATTCACCTGCGATTACTCGAAATTTGCGGACTCGAAATTCGCCTGTTACTGGCGTGACCGCGCTTAAAACCGTCCTCACGTTCTTGTGCACGGCGAGGATCGCCCTGGCAATCTCCTCTGCGTTTCGACTCGCTTCAGTATCGAGTATTGCGATATCACCGATGACATCAAAAGCAGGCGCAAACCCCAAAATCTCCTCGAGCGTCCTGGGTTTTTTCATCTTTTTGAAATCTCCAGTCGTGATTTCCATGGTGGAAGGGACAAGCTCTTGGTTTTGCACTGGTATATACAAAAACCGCTCATCTGCTTTGATTTTAAGAGTCCGGTCTACAGCTCCAAGTTCGATCAACATTTTGCGAACCGATTCGCCACTTGATTTTATGACCTTGACACAAGGAGATATCACGATAAAGCCTCAGAGACAAATGGCGTTAACAAATAATATAAGCTCTGCCTATAAACTAGAAGCGGAGCGCATGTCTTGTGGCATTTTGTGCTCTTCCGCTCCCATCGAGATATACCGATACTCTCGCTGTGCCCTGGTCCCCCTCCGTTCCAGGATGCCCTCGCGATACATCCGGCCCAGGTAAGTAGATATTGTACTCAGGGGCATATGTCCATATGTGAGTCCATAGCGCTCTTTAACCTCGACTGATTTGAACCAGATATTTGGATATTCATACCTCAAAAAGAACTTCAATCGATCCTTTGCCGTCAGCGCCTCGTTGATAAGGTCACGTGCAGGTCCTTGAGAGGGCGAGCGTGACGAAGGTCTGGGTGTAGGTTGGAAATCAAGAGCTTCGATCAATTGGATTAGGCGCTCTTTCGCGAAATCGCCCTCGAAGGTCACGTTGGTTTTTACACCTTCGTCATCCACTATCTCCAAACTTACCTTCATCATGCCGCCTCCCAGTTGGCTAGGTGCCCCATCCCCTCCAGATTCCCTCTAAGATGGTGTGTTCAATTTCGTGTGAAACACTGTTGTGAACAACATGTGAATAATAGTTAACAACTACTATATAAACTTTCAGTCGAAATGAAGGGTGAAGATGAGTAGATGACCAATTCTATACTAAAAATGCCCATCTTTAACGTTAAAAGCCGCTATAACTGCTTATTTTTTGATTCACATCACCCCAATTGTGTGATTAATGTGAATACTTTTCTGAGTGAGTGTCTCCTTTTTCCATGGGAAACGAGGGGGTTGCCTTTTTTGTCTTTAATACTGTTGTTCACATAGTTTAAGTAATCATACGTCCATAAAAAGGTTATTAGCAAAAAAATCGAGATATTATGCGCGCTCATTAACAAATGTGGTGAACAAGTGAAATGCCTATAACATTTGTCGGTATAGGATTGTATGATGAAGCGGATATAACCCTAAAGGGCCTTGAAGCCATCAAGAACGCAGACCTCGTCCTGGCGGAGTTCTACACATCCAAACTGATGGGAACTACTCTGGACAAGATGGAGCGACTGTATGGGAAAAAGATACATCTTCTCAGCCGAAGAGATGTCGAGGAGGGCGCGGATGATATATTGTCCAATGTGAAAAATCAAAACGTGGTCTTCTTGACGGGCGGAGATTCGATGATATCTACCACTCATATAGACCTGAGGCTTAGAGCGATGGAGCAGGGAATCCAAACGCGAGTCATTCATGGACCGTCGATATATTCTGCAGTATGTGGACTGACAGGGCTACAAAATTATCGGTTCGGCAAATCAGCCACTATTGCGTTCCCGTACAAGAGGCACGTATCGGAATACCCTTACGATACGATTAAAGTCAATAAAGAACATAATTTACATACATTGTTATTCCTGGATATTGCGGAAAGATATATGACGATAAACCAGGCGATCGAACTGCTCTTCAGGATTGAAAGGCGCAGAAAAGAAGATGTCCTAAAAGGCGTTGCAGTAGGGGTTGCGAGGGCCGGCTCGGAAAGTCCAGTGGTTAAAGCGGATTACATAGAGCACCTGCAAAAATATGACTTTGGGCTCCCCCTCCATACCCTGGTGATTGTAGGGGGTTTGCATTTCATTGAAGCGGAAGCGCTCATAAAGCTTGCCGACGCACCTAACGAGATAGAGAAGGAGATATTATAGAGAGTATAGAGAGAACCTGTTAGGAGAAATGATGGCCAGAAATTCGATTGGAGTGGTATTTGGAGAAACGGGCTCGCTTGAGTTCAAATTCGCCGTCGCAGACAGTCAGGCAGTAAAAAGGTCAGACTACGTGAAGGTATGGCATGAATCCGATGGATGGGTGCTTGCGCAGATAGTATCCATCACCAAATCCAGCGATGCATATTCTCTAAATGGTGCGATAAGCGCCACAGATGGTGCAAAAATCTATGACACGGATGAAAAGATAGTCGCAAAGGCGAACGTGATCGGGTCGAGGGATCGGCAGGGATTGCTTCGTTCCCCCAAAACGCCCTTCAGTCCAGGAGATAACGTGTACGAGGCGGACAAGGAGATGATAGGGTCGGTGCTTGGCATCGGACATGATGGTGCATATATTGGTTTGTTAGAAGGATGTGACGTGGCAGTCTATCTCGATGTAGACAAATTGGTGCGAACCCATTGCAGTATTTTAGCCAGGACCGGTAGCGGAAAGTCATATACCACGGGAGTCATAATTGAGGAGTTGTTAGAGCATGATGTGCCGCTTTTGATTATAGACCCACATGGTGAATATGTCTCCCTGAAATATTTGAACAGTGATAGGAAACAACAAAGTCTAATGGCAAGGTTTGGCATCAATCCACGAGGATATGGCTCACAGGTGACAGTATACACGCCTGCGAGTCTTACATTGAATCCAGATGCAGATAAAGTGTTTCGATTGGATGAAATTAACCTGAGCGCCATGGATTTGGCACAGATGCTTCCCGGCGATTTGACCAATACTCAAATGGGTGTCCTATATCAAGCCATCAATAAGGCGAAAGATAAAAAGGAGCTATACACAATCGACGACATTATAGGTGCAATCGCCAATAGCAAGAGTGGGGCAAAATGGGGCGTAATCAGTGCGCTGGAGGCGCTCCGTGAAACTGCTATACTATCAAGCAATCCTACGACGATAGATGAATTGATACAAAAAGGTTCTGCTTCGGTGATAGATATGAAGGGCGTGGTGCCAGAATTGCAGGGCATCATCGTAGCTCGTCTCTGTATGGACTTGTTTGAAGAGAGAAAAAGAGGCAAGATCCCGCCCGCCATGCTCATCGTTGAAGAGGCACACAGATTCTGTCCAGAAAGAGGGTATAGCAAAGCAGCATCAACTGACATTCTTCGGACGATAGCATCAGAGGGACGAAAATTCGGCCTGGGGTTGCTGGTAGTGTCTCAACGACCTGCACGGATCGATAAGAACGTCCTGTCTCAGTGTAACACGCAGATTATCATGAAGGTGACAAATCCCAATGACCTGCGGGCGATTGGCAAAAGTATCGAGGGATTTAGCTCTGAACTGGAGGAAGAAGTGAAGAGGTTGCCGCCGGGAGTGGCGCTGTTGGTCAACAATGACATCGAACGCCCGGTCCTCGTAGATATACGGGTCAGAAAAAGTCAACATGGCAGCAGTGAATCGCCTGGAATTATAGGCGCCACTCACAGAGGTTCAACCTGTGATACCGAGAAAAAGAGTGCCAATGATACCTTCTTCAGAAAGGTGTTCGGGGGCGAAAATAGATAAGATGGCGGCAGAACTCGAAGAAAAAGTGCATCGGTATAAGGAGTTATTGGAAAGGGCGCTGGGAGACGTTGAGATAAAATCACCGGAACACCTGCAAAAAGTTGCTGAGTATTATTTGACGATGGCGCGCTCATATTATGAAGATGGTATTCACTTCCAGGAAAAAAACGACTTGGTCAATGCACTGGCTTGTTTTAGTTATGGTCATGCATGGCTGGATGCAGGCGTAAGGCTAGAGGTATTTGTTGTAGGGAACAAGGCATTGTTCACGGTTTAGAGAGGATGGATATGGGCGCAATGAAAACGATTTCGATCGTTGGACACACGGCTTTGGATTATATTTTTGACATCCCTGCATTCCCATCTGCCAATTCATCTGCCTGCATCAAAGACTATGAACAATTTTACGGAGGAGGGGCGGCAAATACTGCCGCAGCCATTGCAAAATTGGGTGGAGACTGCGAGCTTATCTCTCCAGTTGGTGCGGACTTTATCGATTTGAATTACGAGACCCACCTACGGAATATGGGGGTGAAGCTGGGCCGTCTGATTAGATTTGAGGATGAGAAGACCGCCAAAGCTTATATTTTCAATGATGATGAACACAATCAAATCACATATTTTTATTGGGGCGCATCCAGTCGTTTTCCAGAGTTAGAGGTGCCTGAGGTTCAGATGGTGCATCTTGCCACTGCCTGCCCGAAATTCAACGTCAGAATGTCTCAAGCCGCTGATTTCGTTTCGTTTGACCCAGGGCAGGATTTAATGAAGTATTCAAAAGAGGACCTGTTGTCCATATTTAGCAGGACCAACATCTTATTTGCGAACAGGCATGAGATTCAGCGCATATGCGAAATGACAGACCAGTCGTTTTCAGAACTCAGAGATGATATCAAGACCATAGTGGTCACCTATGATGTAGATGGCAGCAAGATTTATGAAGACGATGCGATCGACATTCCTGCGGTAAAAGCGAGTCCAGTTGACCCGACGGGCGCTGGTGACGGCTATAAGGCGGGATTTTTGGTAGGGGTGTTGAAGGATTGTGATTTGGAGGTGTGCGGTAAAATTGGGGCGACGGCGGCATCGTTTATCGTAGAAAAGTGCGGGTGTCAAACCAATTTACCAACATGGGAGCAAATGCGCAGGCGATATGTGGATGCGTTCGGGGATGAATTATGAAACTGGCAGCACTCATCTCCGGGGGAAAGGACTCGGCTTTTGCCTTGTATAAGACACTACAAGCAGGACACAATGTGACCTATCTGGTGACGATCAGGTCTGAAAATCCGCACTCATACATGTATCACACGGCAAACATACATCTTACTGAACTATTCGCGGAAGCAGTCGATATTCCGCTCATAACGGAGACGACGTCCGGTAAAAAAGAGAGTGAATTGAAGGATTTAGAGCGAGCATTGCGCCGCATAAAAGTGGATGGAGTTGTGGCTGGGTCGATAGAATCCGAATATCAGGCATCGCGGGTTGGTCGTGTCTGCGAGTCGCTCGGTCTCGAGATGTACACGCCCCTGTGGCACATGGACCCTGAAATGCTTCTCAGGGAGATGGTCGAGGTAATGGATATACGAATTGTCCACGTAGCAGCGCATGGATTGGACGAAGGCTGGCTGGGCCGAAAAATAGACCTAAGCACGATAGAAGAGTTGAAGAGATTAAAAGAACGATATGGCATACACATAGCAGGAGAGGGCGGAGAATATGAGACGCTGGTGGTGGATGCAACGTTCTTTGCGAAGAGCATCGAGTTGGTCAAAACCGAGCGGATATGGCATGGTGATTATGGGGCTCTGCGAATTCTGAAGGCAGTGCTGGTGGAGGGTTGAATAATATGGTAAAGGAAATGGATGAGCGAACTGCCGATCTTGCCAAGTACCTTTTTGAGGTGCCAAAGTGGACGCGCTCTCTTCCTTTTTTGCTGGTCTTTTCGATAATAGTGGGAATGGGTACCCTAAGGCCTGGTTATGGTTGGCTTGAGGGTGCCACCGCAGGTTTAATTTTAATAGGAATTCCTTCCGTGATATCTGCCCTGATAACTGCCCCGATGGCACGATGGTTTGGCGGGGCTATGACGCTCAACAGGTCTTCATTCCTATCTCTGGTGGGAGCCATCATTATCGGTGTTTTTTCTGGCGCCGGTGCACTTTTTTCGGTGTTGTTTAACTTTCCCGTGACGTTCAGCGCATATGTAATGGCGCTGGGCGTTGTTTTTGCGACTAGGATGTTAATACTGCTCGCGGTTTCAAATAACAGTGTTGGAAAAATGATCATTCCTGCTTCACTTCAAACCCTTTTGGGAGGAACATTTCTTTTGCTCTATACCCAACGTCCAGAATATTATATAAATCTAACAGCAGGGGGCATCATATTCGTCTTCGCATGCCATCTATTCGTACGATATGTCGATGCCCCAATAAAAAAGTCATTTGGTGTGAGTGGGCTTGATTTCATCAAGAGTTATATCTCCCATGCGACTGATGGCTCCTCTGAGATGGAGGAATTCTTCAAAAAGATAGGGGAGGCGGTAGACATTCCCGTCACTGCCCTGAATTTTAGAACGGACACTAAAAACAAAGCGATGTTCGTAATACCGATGGTTCACCCTGGACCGATGGGAGAGATCGGAGGGGGGAACTTGCCAGCGAGGGTGGCAGAAAGTTTTGACGGGCTGGTTTTTGTCCCACACGGCACGGCATATCATGATTTTAATCTGGTTTCTGCCAGCGAGATACTCAAAATCATATCTGCCACAGAGAGGGCGCTAAGTCGTATGAAATACGTAAAATATGGGACCAAGTCGACCCGTAAAAAAAGAAATGACACGTGTATTCTGGGTCAACGATTTGGGGACTCCGTACTGCTGACGGTGACGCATTCGCCAGTACCTGCGGATGATATCGAGTTCGCAGTCGGGCTAACTGCCATGGCAGAGGCACGCGTTAAAGGAGCTATGTATGCTGCGCTCATAGATGCACATAACTGCGGTTATGGGAGTTCTAAGGTGATAACGCCGGGAAGCCGAACTTCTTATGATATCATCAAAGCCTCATCGGATGCGACAGAAGAGTTGCTGTCTCACCAGAGCGGCGAGATCAGGGTTGGAGTATCCAAGAGGGACGCGATGTACTCGCGGGAAGATGGAATGGGACCTCTCGGCATCAGGGTTGCCGTTATTGAAGTTTTTGGACAGCGTACCGCATACGTACTGATTGATGGAAATAACATGGTCATGGGCTTGAGAGAGGCAATCATCGAGACGCTGCCCGTTGACGAGGCAGAGGTGATGACCACCGACTCCCATGTCGTGAACATCACATCCAGCCGAAATTTTATCGGTATGAAAATAGACCACGATGAATTGATCGACATAGTCCGAGAGATTGTCAATGAGGCAGTGGTGGATTTAGAGCCTGTAGAGGTTGGAATGACTACCGAATTTGCAGAGGATGTCATAATTTTCGGCTCATATAGGACCGCACAACTGGCGAGCACGATCAACGCAATAATGGCAATGGGCGGAGCATTTGCTATCTCGATTATACTCTTAGCGCTTGCCCTCGCCGTGGTCGTGTTTACGATGACGGGGTGAAAGCGGACCCGGAGGGATTTGAACCCTCGACCCCCGGCTATCTTCCACCAACCTTCAAAAAGGAGTCTCTACTTCGTAGAGACCCTCTCACTGCGGAGCAGTGAGCAGGTTGATCATTTGACCCGTTTCCGCTTTCGCTTCAACGGGTCGATCCGTTCCAACTGCAAAAGGTTGATCATTTGACCCGTTTCCGCTTCATTCGATAGGTCATAATTGTATCAGTGGTCCTACTGAGCCCGAAGGGCGAACGTAGGACATTTTTGATCAAACTTTACCTCTGCTACGCAGAGTGAAGTTGTTTCTGCAAAGCAGGAACCAACTTTTTAAGTAAAAAGTTTGGGTTAGAAGGCCGGCGCTCTATCCAGACTAAGCCACGAGTCCAGCAAAAAGAAATATCGGTTTATATATAAGAACTTTTGGACGATACGTTCAGGTTGAGTTATGGCACGATGAAAGAGGTGACCGTATGCGAAAGTGGTCACTCTATATAGATCGCAGGTCTGCCTGGAATCGCCAATTTTCTCTTATTCTGGGGGTCGTAATCTGGATTCACCTCGAGTCTCATGCCAATTTCTCCCTCGATGAACTCCCTATCATCCTGCAGGATGCCATTTTCATCTATCTTTTCCACGGAAATCCTTTCAGAGGTCACCTTCTGAACAAACGCTGAAACTTCTTTGCCTCTTTTCCTCAGCTCCGAGTCTTGCATCACATTCCTCATCGCATCTCTCATATCCTTGCCCGTTATAAGTTCCATAACTCTCCATTTCCAGTCCTCGGCAGTATAGATATGGGCAGTTTTCGCCTCCCTTATCCTGGCGACCGCGAATATTTCCTGAACATCTGCAATCACGTCTTTGATAAACTCCTCTGCTCTTTCGATTTTTTCATCGATTAAGGTCTCATCGTATTGAGGCCATTCTGTCAGCGAAATGAAGTCTTTTTTGCCCAGTTTTTCCCATATTTCTTCGCAGATGTGGGGCACAAACGGAGCCATCATTTTAGTCTGAACTTCGATGAATTGATTCATCAAATCCCTGTTGTACTTACGGGTTCTTCGGGTATACCATTTCAAGTGCCTCTGCAGGTCGAAGTACCCTTTTTGAAGCGATGTTCTGAACTTCGTATGGTCCATCGCCTCGCCGGTCGCCTTGATTGTTTTATGGAGTATTGATTGGAACCATCTATCGATATGGCGGGTTGTAAATGTTGAATTTCCGAAGGAAATACAACTCTCACAGTTCTCCGAACTGTGACACTCAGCAGACTCATAGTTTCCTATCGCAAAATCATGCCACTGCTTTAACTTCGGGCCAATGGATTTGGCAAACTCCGTATCCCAGTTGGGGTCATCCAGACCCTCCCCCCCATACATCAGCGTTATTCTGGTCGCGTCTGCACCATATTTGGCATAGATTTGGCGCAATGTGTAAAAGTTGCCCTTCGATTTGCTCATTTTTTCTCCATCTATCTGGATGAATCCATTAACGCCGATCCCAGATGGCCAGTATTTTTTTGGAAATATGGCGACATGATTATATAGACAAAAAGTGAGATGATTCTGAATCAGGTCCTTCCCAGAATTTCTGAAGTCAAATGGATACCAGTATTCGAATTCGGTCCGCATCTGCTTTAGTAAAGCAGGAGATACATCTGTCTCTCTTACAACTTCTTCCAAATCCCCTCTCCCAAGGAATATATACTCGAAAAAATTATCCGTCAGCTTCTCCGCCCTAATACTATATCTTTCATTCTCCAGGTAGTGGGCGATGGTGTAGTATGCCATGTAGATCGTCGAATCCGAAAGGGACTCGATAACCCATCTTTCATCCCATGGAAGCTGGGTGCCCAGACCGAATTCTCTGGCGCATGCCCAGTCTTTCAGCCAGTCGATGACATATTCAAATTGCCCTCGAACTTTTTCTGGGTACAGGGTTACACCATTTAGGGCATCATGTACTTTTGCCTTCCATTTTATATCGGAGTAGTTCAAGAACCACTGGTCTGACACTATTTTTACAATGCATCTAGTCAGACATCGGCAGATAACCTCTTCAGATAGTTCATAGAATAGTATGGCTTTATTTTCTCGAATGAAGTCCCTGGCAAGAACCTCTTTTACCTCTGAAACCCTCAGTCCGGCATACTTTCCGGTGTTCTTATTTAGCACACCCGTATGGAATTCTTTTCTGTAGATGTCCTTTGTCGCCTCCTCTAATTTGGGGTCGTCCTGTCCTTTTATCTCCCTCTTTTCAACGATTTCAATGGCTGGATGCACCCCGAAATCCTGGACTTCGATCAACGACACCGGCTCTATATCCTTAATAAGATTGGGTGCCACTCCATGTTTTTTGGGGTAATTCTTGATATCTTTAAGAGCGACATAATCATATGGGGCATGCGATGGAACCGACATAACTATGCCCGTTCCCGTAGCTGGTTCGATGAAGTACGCCGGCAAAATCGGCACTTTTTTCCCTGTTACGGCATTCGTAGAACATCTTCCGATGAGCTCTCTGCCTTTAAGATTCCTGGTGACCTTTACGGCGTGCTTTTGCGCATCCATCTTCTCGATTGATTTTCTGGAGACTATCCAGACCTCATCATCTACCTTCATCTCGACATAGTCTGCATTAGGATTTACCCATATGTTCGTAACCCCAAAAGAGGTCTCTGGCCTGTAAGTCGCGGTTGGGAGCACCACTCCGTCCATGTAGAACTTGATTAAGAATACCTCCTCTGGAGATACGCCCTCTCCTTTCAACCTCGCATGATCTCCTGCAGTAGATTTGCACTTTGAACACCACACAACTGGATGCTCGCCTTTTGTGATGTACCTGCCTTTTTTCAATTTATTAAACTGCCATTTGATAAACGCATCATAATATGGGTTTGCGGACGTCGTTATGAACCTTCTGCGCCAATCTATGCTGGCACCTATTCTTTTCAAATCGTACATCGTTTCATCGGGAAAGAATGAAACCCAGTACATAGGGTCTGCGAATTTTGGTATTTCCTCTTCTTGAATGCCCATCTGTCTTAAAATCTCGATTTGTTTGGGCTCATTTTCAGCTATTCTCTGTGCAGCAGCGACGATGGGCGTGCCCGTACAGTGAAATGCAAAAGGGAAGAGGGCGTTATATCCGCGCATTCGTTTATACCGTGCAAATACTTCGGCCCTTATCAAAGAAAATGCGTGCCCTATGTGGAAGTAGCCATTCATGTAGGGATATGGGAAATTTACGAAGAATTTCTCCTTGTTTGTATCTACCTCTGCATCGAATATGCCTGCCTCTTCCCATCGTTTTTGCCACTTCTCGTCGATATTACCGTGATTCAAATGGATCCTCCGAAACAATGGGTTTACTCAACTCGCCCTATCTTAATCAGCGAAAGCATGGGCACACCCGCTACTGAGTCCTGCCCCCTCTTATCCATCATAACCACTATTGCGAGTGGTTCTGCACCCATCTCCTCGAGTAGTTCCACTGCTTCCTGTGCAGTGGCGCCACTGGTGACCACGTCATCGACGATGATGCACTTCTTGCCCTCGATTTGAGCGAAATTGTGACTGATAGTTCCTTTAACACCCTGTTTTTCCGGTTCCCATCGTTGCTTTTTTGGATGGAGTATTGCCAGCTCCGCGCCGAGCTCATCTGCGACCAAAGTCGCGAATGGAATGCCGCTCAGGACGATTCCCACAACAACATCCACTTCTGCCTCGATCGACTCCAGGACCATATCAGTGAGTGCGCTGGAGATATGCCTCATTCTCTGTGAACTCTGACCTATCTTGCTCAAGTCGATGAATATATCCTTCGGAGCCGGCCCCTCTTTCTCTTCGGCACAGGAGAACAGCCAAGTAGCAGTCTCCTTGGAAACGTTAAGTTCATCAGCTATTTCGCCCGACATCAACCCCATCTTCTTCAGTTCTATCGCCTTTTTTATAAGGGCGTCGATATTTTTCATCTCATTCCCTCCTTCGTCCTGTGACCTTTGCATGGTTGCGGCATCTCGCCTTTTTCAGTCTTGACCCGCAGACAGGACATACTATTTCTCTTGTGAAATATCTTCCACAACCAATACATCGTTTTTCCCATATTAAAACATCTTTGATTTTCTTCTGCGAGATTGGTTTTACTTGAATTCCCATATGAGATGCCACGTTTTGTATGGCATAGTCATCGGTGACCAAATATGTATCTTTGCCATTGTACTGGAGTGCCTTTGCAAGTAATGCGATGTCGGTTTCGGACAGCGCATTCAGGTCGCCGGCGCTTTTTGCCATCTTTTTGACCATCTCTATGTAGTGCTGTTCCGCAGGCTCCACCCCCATTCCGGCGCTTTTTGCCAGTTCAAATGACATAACAGACATTCCGTCTTTCAATTCATCTATCACTGCCGGTACCGTAATCCGTTCTCCATCATTTATGCGACATTTGTAGATGAATACAGAGGCATCTAATATCAGTACTTTGGAGGTCATAAGTATTATCCATCTTAAAGACCACGTGAGCGGTCATAAATCTATTCCAAAAACGAAAGGTATATAACACAAAGACCACCTAAAGTTAAATATGACAGAACTTCCACTTGCACCAGTAGGCCGAATTGTAAGAAAAGCAGGCGCTGAGAGGGTCAGCGAAGACGCCAGAATAATTTTGGCAGATATATTGGAGGATTATGGACTCAAAGTATCTGCAGAGGCGCTCAAGTTAGCAGGACACGCTGGCAGACGGACCATAAAAGCAGAGGATATTAAATTGGCGGCTCAGAGATTATAGTCAATATAGTCAATAATTAGTTTTTTTAAGAAGTGTATCGCCATAGAATAGTGGATTAGAGGACATGAAAGAGACATTGATTATATTTTTAAAAGGGGTGTTTATGGGAATCGCCAATATAATACCTGGCGTTTCTGGCGGAACAATTGCACTGATAACTGGCATTTATGAAAGATTGATTCATTCAATAAGTAAGATAGATTTTGATTATAGGAATATAGATTTTAGATTATTTATTCCATTGGTTTCAGGCAGTGGTTTAGCGATATTGCTCATGTCTGACCTAATATATTCTCTCTTGAATTATTTTCCTGCCATTACTCATGCCTTCTTCTTTGGTTTAATATTTGCATCAGCAATCTTGCTTTACAAAAAAGAATGTATCCTCTCAATTAAAAATACCTTGTTTATAATTGCCGGATTCTTATCTGCCTTCTTATTCGTAGGGTTGGCTACATTGCAAATCGGGCATTCCCTGATTATTATCTTCATCTCTGGCATCATGGCTGCATGCGCAATGATGTTGCCTGGAATCTCTGGCGCATTCGTACTGTTGTTGCTAAATCAATATGAATATATGCTCTCAGTACTGAGGGATATGCGATTATTAGAAATCTTTGTATTTTGTTTCGGTGGTTTAATTGGCGTTTTATCTTTCTCAAGAGTTATAAGTTATATATTAGATAAATATAGACTTGCTACTATCTCTCTTCTTATTGGCATGATGTTGGGCGCACTGCGATTGCCTTATCAGATTATAGTCGATTATATATTGTATCAGAATATAGTTAATTGGATTGATTTGATACTGCCCATCTTTGCTTCATTCCTCTTTGGGTTTTTTATTATTTTTGTTTTGGAAGATATGTGCGGGAAATTTGCATAAGAGAGTGTTCAAAAAATACCAATCCTTTTTGCAAAAGATACAATCTCTGCTCTGTCCATGCCAATTAACGGGCGGCAAATCGGGAAATCGATGTCAAGAGCCTCTGCAAGCACATCTGCTGATATCTGGGCGGCAACCTGCTCCAACGATGAGCCTGTGATTATCCCATGCGCCCGCTCTTTTTTTGCTATTTCTGCAGCAATTCGATACGTATTCTCTACGCCTCCTCCATGCGGCACTTCGTGGATTTTCATTGGGTAATTCGGCGCCCATCTCTGCAAAATTTTAATATGCTCCACCGCCCTGCCCCCCTCTGCCGCACCGGAAAGATGAGCATTATCGCAGCATACCGGGATTATCTCGCAGCCACGCCTCATCATAAGCCATACTGCAACGGACGAGCTGATGTCATCAGTTATCAAAGCCACCATCCTACCCTGCGTGCCAAGCGGTAGACCGCCAACGCCTTTGATGATTTTCGTATAAACATAGGCTTTGTCGGGTCTCACCTCGATGAATATCTCTTTGTCGGGAGACGTCAGGTCAATGGAGGGATTTTGCCCCTTGATGCGCTCGTATACGGCATCTCCGCACGATACTCCGATGTCCCTGCTGGAAAAATCGTGGACTCCTGCTTTGCGCGCCCGTATGGCAAACGACTCGTTTTGATGTATTGTCAATTCACCGACGTCTGCGGCCATCTGTGCCATCATCTGCAGGTCTGGATCTGTGGTTATCACAGGACTCGTTGACACCACGCCAAAAACGTTCGCCACCACATCTGCGATGTCTGGGTCGTTGGAATGGGTGAATATTCTGCCTCGGTCCCGTCTGATGCCTGAATATGTCTTCTTGTGCAGGTGCAGTACTGCCTTGATGTTTTCCACGAGGATGCGCTCATATCGGCTTCGCACCCTCTTACTTTTTAATCCTATCTCGCCGTAGCGAATCAAAATTGCATCGTAATTGAGCATCTATAACCTTATTGTCCTATGAATAGTTTAATCTTTGTCGAACTGCAAGTATTTTCATTATGTCCATCAAAACGGGAATCGTATATCACGAGGATTATCTGAAACATAAGACGAACACTCATCCGGAGTGCAAGGAGCGTTTGACCGCTACGATGAATCTGCTCAAAAAGAGTGGAGCATTGGAGAATTTGGTCGACATCGTTCCGAAAAAAGCAACTCCTGAACAGATTGAGTGGGTGCATGACGCCTCTTACGTTGAGGGTGTGCAGGCGCTCTGCCAGAGTGGTGGGGGAATGTTAGATGCCGATACCGTGCTATCGGCAAATTCATACGATGTTTCACTGCTCGCGGTTGGAGGTGTCATGAGCGCAGTTGATGCAGTTATTGGAGAGCTGAGTAATGCTTTTGCGCTGATCAGGCCGCCAGGGCATCACGCATTTTCAGATCATGGGGGTGGTTTCTGTATCTTCAATAACATTGCGATGGGGGCACGATATGCTCAAAGCAGGCACGATATGAAGAAAGTCCTAATCGTCGATTGGGACGTGCACCATGGAAACGGTACGCAGGATATATTTTACGATGACGCATCTGTTTTATATTTTTCGATACATCAAAGCCCATCCTATCCCGGTACTGGAAAGATGGGTGAAGTCGGCATCGATGATGGAAGCGGCTTTACTGTAAATGTTCCGCTGCCTGGAGGGACAGGAGACGCAGGATACGTCTACGTTCTCAACGAAGTCCTGGTTCCGATCTCCCTTGAATTTCGACCAGACCTTGTAATGATTTCCGCCGGACAGGACCCGCATTTTGCAGACTCACTGGGGGGAATGAACGTAACGGCCATGGGATTTGGATATCTCGCCAGCATAGTCAAATCTATCGCAAATTCCACATCTGAAGGTCGAGTGGTTGCTGCGCTGGAAGGAGGATATGACCTGACTGCGCTACCGTATTCGGTCTTATCCATCCTCAATTCATTGGGGAGTTTGGGCATGGATATAAAAGAGCCGACATCTTCCCCGAAAGACGAATTATCCAATCAAGTTAGAGAAAGGGTAAAAGAGGTTAAAGAAGTGCAGAGGGATTACTGGGATGTTTTCTGATATGGGCAACTTTCATCTCAACTTGAGCTTCTATATCCTCTGCGGTGGCAACGGCGATTATCGCCATTGTAAGTTTCACAGATAGTTCTATCCATTTCCTATTTATGATGGCAATCAAGCCCCGCTTACTCTGTCAATCCCCTCTATCCTGTCAAAATCCGAATCAAAACTTGCTATCTTCTTTATGTTGTTTTCTAACATGATCGCTACGTGCAAGGAGTCGGCTATCTTTAGCCCCTTCTTGCGTTTTATATCTAAGGCTGAGTAGAAAGTATTTGTAGAAGGAGTTAGAAACGAAAGATTTGGGTGGTGTATCACGAAGTCCAGGGCTGAGATTGCTTTTTCACAGGATACTCTCTCCTTTTCCAGTACCCATAGAAGTTCGTGAAGTGTAAAAGGGGAAATAAAACCCCTGCCGTTTCCAGTAGCGACTTTCTGGAGTATTGCCTTTGCGTGATTAAAGTTCTCCTCCTTTTTAAGAAAAACGAGAAATACATTCGTATCTATGTATATATTCTCCATTACTCCCACAGCCCTTCTCTTGCTTCTTTAACAGCCTTCACAGGCTCCTTAACCTTTATGGAGCCGGCATATTTCTCGTAAAACTCCTCGAGCTTTTCGATCTGAACTTTGTCCTTTTGAACATCAAAGACGATGATGTCGCCAGCTGATATCCCAATTTTCTGCCTGATCCCCTTGGGTATGGTAATCTGATACTTCGTTGAGACTTTTGACGATTGCATTTCTTACACCCATTCTAAAATAGTATTACGTTTTTTAAATAGTTTACGGTCTGATATGGTGATATTTAGAGTAAAAAGAAACAAGGGTGGGAAGATACTGCTTGAAGATTATATCAGAACTATAGATATCTGACCTTCAACATTTGATTCTAATATCGTCATTTCATTCGCCTATCTTTTCCTAAAATACTTCCTTAGAAAAACCCTGAATTCTTCATCATCTATTTTGATAATTTGCGCATTCTTCAACACGCGATAGCCGTTCTCAATCGCCTCTGACACGTGCTTCCCCAGGCTACATGTCTGCAATTCAGATTTCAACAGGGCATTCACATCGGCGTACTTCCTCGGTATCTCGACGGCATATCTCCCAGAGCGGATGTAAGGATGGCAGTTTGCATGTTTCGCTTTGAATTTTTCGGCGTGCGTAACCGATTCAACAGGAGGCCCCATGTGCATTTTGATAGGGGGCAGTCTTGCTATTTCCATCTCCAGCAGGATAACCGAGTTGGAATTGGACCACACGTCGCCGTGAAATACCCTGAAATCATTTCGGTGGAGCAGTTCTTCTATGGATTTAAGCGCTTTATACAATTGCGGATAGAGCACATCATCCACAACATCCGGCGCCTTGAACACGATGGCAAATACATCCATGCCCCTTTGCTTCAATTCATCGACGAGCTCATCATCGGTCATGGGTTTGACCTCTGGTGGGAAAAAGAAACTAATGTCTGGCGTTTTCAGGAACGTGCGCGATACATCGATAAACATACAAAACTTATCCAGTGAGACGGCAGCAGCGACATTTCTCGATGGGTCCACTGGATCGATGACGACCAGGGGAGCATCATGCTCATGGCCTTTATGGTCTTCTATGCCAATAATGACCCCTCGCCGCCACCCTTTTGCACTTTGCAGCACGTTCAGGAACGACCCATATTTGAGGACTAATAGTTCGCATAGGTATCCAGAAAAGCCCATCGTCCTGAGTTCTGCACCATAAACACCGATGCCCTTCATGAACTGTTTGAGCAGTCGTACCTCATTTTCCAGCCCATTGATTCTGGCTTTTATGTACTCGTTATGGAACGGCGTTCTATCCACCGCAGATTTGATCGATGCCGGATTGGAAACGCTAAAGCATGGGACCAGATCGACAGCATAGCCCCCGAAGAATGCCTTTAGGTATGGATGTTCTGCATACCGCTCCTCGTATTTAGTTGCAACCCTCTTGGCGATTTGGAGTCCCAGCGACTCCATTTCTTCCTCTGAAATCGTTTCAGGGAGCATTATAAATATATCGAGGTCCAGGTCACCAGATATCCATGTACCTTTTGCAACTGAGCCGACCAACAGTCCATGCGCATCAACGCCAAGCTCTTTTGCGGCCTCATCGATGCGAGATATGATATGTTCAGCAAATTCCAGCAACGCTTTTTTTTCACCTTCGCCAGGCACTATTTCCTTCAGGACAGTGGAACATATTTTATCGCCGGTCATCAAGTTTTACCTCCAATAGGGTTTCGTAGATTGGCCCATCTGATGTCAACGTGCTCTTTTTTAGCTTAATATGGTCAACTCTCATCCGCCCGAGTGAGATGTCGGAGAATTCCCGGATGGCGTTTATCAGGGATCGTTTCTGCGCTGGCGAAAGTCGCTTAACCCTTGCCAGCGTCGCATGTGCCGTGAATTTGCGATTATCTGCTCGAATTTTTAAAGGCATTAGTGCTTCTTCTATTGCACTGTGCAGTTTTTCGAAATGCCGTGAAATTGAAGGGCTTACCCCTACCCAGATGACGTTGATGTGATTCACATCCGGAAAAACCCCAATCCCATTTATTTCTGCATCAAAAGGGGAGTGGTGGACGTTCTGGAGGGCATTTTTTATCGCGTCAACTTGTTCATCATCGATGTCACCGAGAAACTTGATGGTGATGTGAATTAGCTTGGGGTCCACCAGCTTCACACCATAGTCTACGAATTGCCGCTGGATGTCTGCCACTTCCTTCTGGATATCCTCTGGAAAATCCACTGCAATAAATGCTCGAATCACTTTATCCCAACTTCATCTGCTGGTACTTTATGTACAGGCCATCGAGGTCCATGACCTCTCTGGTGATACCACATAAGACCTCAGCCCCGATTTCAGTAATTGGATTATTTTTTTTATCGACAAATTCATAGGCTGGATCGTCCGAAGGAATATTAATCCGCTTTACAGCCTGACGATATTCTTTCAGATTTGACTTATCACACTCCCTGGTCCATTCGGTCGTCATGGGAGGTAGTCCTGCCAATTTCAGTTCATGTTTGAAACAAGGCCGGTGAAAAAGCGTCGACAGCACATACACTCCCACCGCAAAGCGCCTATCAGGGTCTAACTTGGCTATACGCTCCCCTACAAGCGCATATATGTCTTTGTAATATTTGGATGACGATGGGGATGAATGAGCGAGGGAGTATACTTTGGATGGAGGAATATCTTTCTCCATTACATGCTCCAAATCTCTGAGTGCCCTTAGATATCCTGTGATGATCAATCTATGCTGGTCATACCCCTGTTTTTTAAACTGGCGGGTTATTCCACTGATCGATAGTTGCCCTTTCTCAAGCATTTTAATTAACATTTCATAGAATTTTTGTTCCATATCTTCCTCAAAATCTAATTGGTAACAAATACAGGTGAATGTTCTTTTATTGTTATCAGGTTTGATAAAACTTTCTATTTTTTATGACCAAGTCTGATGTTAAAAAGTTTTAAAGCACATAAACTACATGATGTTGATGGGATTTATTGATGGCTGACGATGACACCTCTAAACTAGATGCTCTCGCCAGACGCGGCTTAGGTGTAATCAACAACGTCAAGGTATACTCCACTGAAAATTGTCCAAGGTGTGAGCAACTGAAGCGCTTGTTGAGGTCGTATGGAATTCGATATGGGGAGGTAGATATGTCCACCCCCGAAGCGCTAACCGAATTAAGAATGAACGGAATATTCACCCTAACCGCACCAGTACTGCAGGTAGGAGACGATTTTTTCGTTCCATAGATGATACAAGGAGGTAACATGTGCTCTGATATGGCTAAGGCTAACATAATACAAAAAACACTTGAAGGCGCAGAAGTGCCAGCAATGCCCAAAGTCAGAACATCTGATGGGCACATACTTGATTGGGACCGAGAAGCCATTGTCAATCAGTTGATAAAGGAGACAAAACTCAGCGAGGAATTTTATAAGATTCCAGGAATTGACGAAGAGACTGCTCGAGATGTTGCAAAAAAAGTAGAGAAACGCATAAGGATGATGGGTATAACCCACCTATCCGGTCCGCTCGTAAGAGAGCTCGTAAACAACGTTTTACTGGAAGAGTATCACCAGGAGTGGCGAAACGTCTCCACGCGCGTCGGCACACCAGTATATGATGCCCATCTGATCGATATCGGCAATGGTTTCGAGGTTAACGAAAATGCAAATCTGCAGGATAATGCCGAGACATCTCACAAGAAGAAGGCCGACAAGATTTCCAAGGAACAGTATCTGCTGTTGCTGCCGCCGCATCTGGCTGATGCACATCTGAATGGCGACATTCACATACATGATTTAGAGTATTTCGGCACGAGGGGCTTCTGTCAAGACTGGGACCTACGATATTTCTTTTATTACGGGCTGATGCCAGACGGCTCTGGCACCAAGGCAAGCGTTGCAGGTCCGGCAAAGAAGGCAGAAGTTGCCGTACTGCACGCTGTGAAAGCACTTGGGTCGGCACAGACCAATTTCGCAGGAGGGCAGGGCTTCTATAATTTTCTGACGTTTATGGCGCCTTATTTTGAAAACAAGAGCTACGAGGAGATCGAACAGTTGGTACAGATGTTCATCTACGAGATGACACAGATGATGGTCGCCAGAGGGGGCCAGCTGGTATTCTCCTCAGTGCAACTATCTCCAGGCGTCCCGAAGCTCTGGCGAGATAAGCCCGTCGTATACCAAGGCAGGCTATGGGATGGAGAACAGGCACCCCTGCGCACATATGGGGAGTTTGAACGAGAGGTGAGGCTGGCATTCAAGGCGATGATTAACGTGATGTTGCAGGGGGATTACTGGGGCAAGCCATTCAACTTCCCAAAACCAGAGATATCCATCGAACCGGATTTCATGGAGGAGGATGAGAAATTCAACAAATCGCATCCAGATTTGCCGACCTATGACGAACTGTACTATCTCGCATTTAAATTGGCGGCAAAATATGGGTCGCCGTACTTCGATAACCAGCTGCCAGCATACAGGGGCGCTGGAAAGGGCATTTCGTGTTATCAGTGTTGCGCCTATCAGTTCTCTTCTAATGAGGAGGACGATGAATTCGAGAATAAGCTGTACTTCAGAGACGGTAAACATTTCTCCATGGGTGGGTGGCAGGTCATCTCGCTCAACTGTCCAAGGGCAGCATATAAAGCCGACCATGATGACGCTAAGCTATTTAATGAATTGAAACGGTTGATGGATGTTTCCGTCGAATTGTTCAAAGTCAAGAAAAAATGGATGGACATTATAATCAAGAATAATCGGATGCCGTTTGTCACCCAGCGTCCAAAGGATCCCGTTACAGGCAAGAGGGGCGATGTTGCCGTATATATTGAAGGCCTCGTCTATACCATCGGTGTCGTGGGCATCAACGAGATGGTCCAGCATCATCTGGGCAAGCAGTTGCATGAGTCTGTAGAAGCGCAAAAGCTTGCAGTAAGAGCGTTGACGGAAATGGAATTATATGTCAAGGAGTTAATTGAAAAATGCGGCATGAATATCGTATTGGCACGGACACCTGCGGAGATGACTGCTCAACGATTTGCAGTGTCAGATACCCTGCATGACGAATATAATAAGTGCGCTGAGCAAGTCGTTAAAGGGAATTTAAAAAAGGCGAAGGAGATGATGAAGGAGACAAGGGACCTGCCCATCTACTACACCAATGGCACCCATGTCCCCCTCGGTGCAGATATCTCCATCATCGACCGAATCGGCATCGAACACGTATTCTTCCCAATAGTCGATGGCGGGAACATCCTTCATATATGGATGGGCGAAGGTGCGCCTGACCCTGCTGGACTGAAGAGTTTTGCAATGAAAATAGCGAAGAATACGCAGGTGGGCTATTTTGCGTTCACGAAGGACATGACGGTATGCATGGATGATTTTCATGTCGCCTCTGGACTGAAAGATGAGTGCCCCAACTGCAACTCCACGAATATTGAGCACCTGTCGCGCGTTACCGGGTATATTCAGGCAGTCAGTGGATGGAACGCTGCTAAAAAACAGGAGTTAATGGATAGGAAGAGGTATGATATTTAGGTTCTGAGCTTCCAACTCCAGCTAATTTTAAAATCCTGTGGAAGTTAATATGAGTTATACGCCAATTGGTCGGCTTAGGGAGGAAATGAAAACATGAAAAAAGAAAAGATTATCATTACAGGGAAAATGATTGAGATTAAAGGAACACTAGCTCGTCATAAAATAGTACAAAAGGTTGTTAATACATTCATTAAGACAGAGTATCGCAAGAAAGGAAGAGATGTAATATTCCAATATCCTGTAGAAAATCTACTGGATGAACAACTTTTTATCGTTAGACCTGGACATAAAAAGAATTTTGATTTTAAAGTAGGGGTAATTACAAATCTGGGACTCGGGAAAGGAAGCCATATAGAAATAGCTACAGATTTAAGAAAGAAGAAACAAAAGAATCTACAGAAATTTGGGGAGGTATTGAATGCAATTACCCAGATATATGATTGTTTAGAAAGTGATGCTGATAAGATATTGTCAAGTTATCCCGATATGGATAAATCATTCCAAACAGGTGCAAAAGTTGAGGTCATTCTGAAAGTTGTGAAATGGCTATTTATTATGGAAGATATCGTTTATTGGGATAATGAAGGACGGGCGTTTTTATTTAATTTCCTTAGGTATGTCTCAGAAGAAACAGATGATAATAGGCTCAAAGAGGCATTAGAAAAAGTAAAAAATCCTGATAGATTAAAAAGTTTCATGAGAAAGTGTGGTATTGAATGGATACCAAGCAAGGGGTAAACCTTATGACAATAGAAAAGTACTTGAACAAAGTCTTTCTAAAAGATATCATGGAACTCTTAAAAGAGTTGCCTGATAAATGTGTTGATATGATTTATGGCGATCCAGATTATAATGTTGGTATAAAGTACGGTGATAAATCTTATACCAAAACTTTTGATGAATATATCGAGTGGTACATTGAATTAGCAAAAGAATCTATTAGGGTTCTCAAGGACGACGGTAATATATTTTTAATCAACTATCCCAGACAAAATGCATATTTGCGTGTTAAATATCTGGATAATGGTTGTTATGATGTTTCGGATTATGTTTGGGTTTATAATACAAATGTAGGACACTCCCCCAATCGCTTTACTACTGCCCACAGAAGCATACTACATTGTAGAAGGACAAAGGATAACAAATTTTATAAAGAAAATGTGGCAGTCCCCTATAAAAACCCAACAGATAAACGAATTTTACAAAACTTAGCCAATGGCTCAAAAGGAAGAATGCCTTATGACTGGTTCTATTTTGATTTGGTCAAAAATGTAAGCAAAGAGAAAACATTTCACGCTTGCCAAATTCCTCAAAAAATGTCTGAAATGTTAATTAAATCCTGCACTATGCCAAAAGATATTGTTTTGGTTCTATTTGGTGGGAGTGGTTCCGAAATAGAAATCTGTAAGGTGCTCAACAGACAATATATCTCAGCTGAAATTGATGAAAAGTATTACAAAATGATTCTTGATAGGTTAAGTAAAGGGAAAATTGAACAAGAATATCGTCTGAATATGAAAAAATATGAGATCAACAATATCCAAACGCAGCTAAAATTTCTTGAAGAACAGAAAGAATATTTAGTAGCGAAGTAGAAAAAATAAAATGAGGATGTCATTGGCGAAATTAAATATTGATAAAGGAGATAATGAAATATGACTGAAAAAACCTTCCCCCAAAAACAAACAAGACAAACAACAATGTTTGGAACATATGAATTCTCATCTTATGAAGAAATAATGGAGGTTTACGCTAAGGAATTCGCAAATTATATTCTTCCCAAAGGGGACACTATATTTGGTTTCTGGATGCAAACATTGGCTGATTTGGAGTTTTTAGATTTGGAATTACAAGGTTTAACTGACGAATATAAAATTGATCCAGTAAATAGAGTGGTTAATTTAAAAGGAGATGAGGACTATATAAGATTAAGAATTGCCCATCTTGAAAAAGTAAAAGGAAAAACAACCCTTTATACCGAATTAGTGGATAAATTTGGTGATACTAATGCATACGCTTTTCATAATCTTTATCCATACAAAGGCAAATTTTATCCCAGAGTTGTACGGACTTTAATCAATGCCTTCAAATTAAATAATGATTCACTACTTTTTGACCCTTTTAATGGCTCTGGAACTGCTACACATGAGGCTTCTCTTATGGGTATTAAAAGCGTGGGGATAGATGTTACTCCAATGGGAATTGTTTTATCAGAATTAAAAAATGATTTACTTTTTATTGATGACCAGAAATTGAGTTTTGCACCAAAGGAACTACAAGATATTTTGCAGGCAATAGAAAATAGAAGATGGGAACATTCCGACCCTTTAATTCATAAGTTAATGTTGGCAGTATATTTTGATACGGTTGACGCCTTTGTAAGGACTTCGAGATATAACAGGAAAGGGAAGGTAGGTCTCTTTATTGAAAAATTGAATTACCTAAGAGACTGCTATAAAAAGACTATGGAAATTAAAGAAAAATATGGACTTAAATTTGAACCTGCCCAAATTATAGAAGGGGATATACTTGAACTTAAAAATATGAGTGAAATGGAAGAAAAGTTTGATGCGTGCATTACGAGTCCACCTTACTATTTTTCTATAGATTATGTGGGGAAAGATAAGATTGCTTATGATTATTTAGGTGCGGATATGAAAAAGATTGAATCAAAATATTTGGGAATGAAGAATAGTGGATACCCTAAAAATAATTATAACGGACTGCCTCCGAGGGTTGCTATGTATTATGAGGACTTAAAAGAATCCACAAAAAATATCTTCTGGGCATTAAAGCCTGGTGGTAAACTCGCAATAATAATAGGGGATAGTACTGTTAGTGGGAAAAAGATACCAACAACTATGACAACCAAAAAGTTTTGTGAAGAAGCAGGATTTAAATTTGAAAAGTTAATATTCAATCCTCTCTTGGGTGCTCGCAATAGGGCAATAAGAGGAGAAAGTGTAATAATTTGTGAAAAGGGGAAATAACATGATTACAAAAAGGAATCTTCTTTGTGTAAAAGTAAAAGAAAAATTAGACCTTGGCCGGATATTACTTTATGAACCATATAAAAATATACTGGTAAACTTTAAGGAGTTATGTATTGATGTTAATGCTAAGGATTTTGACCCTGTAGCTAAAGTTTACGATGGGCTATTGAGTGTCCCTTCTGAAATTAGAGAATATTATGAGGCTTTATTAGGTGTTACTTCGTATTATCATCACAGCCAAGGAGGTAGGGGGAAGTATATTGAAAAGAAAATAGCCTCGTCTTTTGAAACTTGCTCTCTTGACATAGAACTTAGTAAATTTCCATTTTGGTTGGAATATCCATCTCTTCATAAAAAGAAAGGAATCTTTACTCAACAAGGTCTGTCATCAGAGGAAAAGAAAATTTTAAGAACAATTGAATGGGATTGGTTGGGTAATAGGGATGTAAGTACTGATGTAGGAAGCATTATACAAGATGAAAAAACGATGGTGTTGGTTGAACTTAAAAATAGAGTAGATACTGGGGGAACGGCTGGAAGGCGAGAAATCTGGACTTCTGAAAAGTTTGGAATTTTTGTAGAGTATTTTAAGTCCAATAAAAAATTGTTTAGAAAAAGTCACAAAGAATTTTCTTTGGCAGAATTGCTTGAGAGTTTTGGTATTGAAAACTTTGAAATATATATTGGTGTCTTGTTTGATACAGGCGATAATCCCGCAACAGTTCAGAGCGATAAAACCAATGGATTTTATTCTTCAAGCAAGCAAGGTTTTGAATACCTGCAAAATCTGGTAAAACAAAGTTCAACAATAAAGACAATTAACGAAGATCCTGAGAACTTACAGATGGAACTTGGGTTGAGTTATTCAAGTCTAAAAGTAAAGATAGGTGCTTTATACGGAAATGATATTACTTTAAAGCTTTTTAGAAAAAGTTTTCCGGTATCCGATTTACTTTTATTGAGATACGATGATATTTGGTTATCCCAACTAATAACCATTGAGGAAAGAGCCGTGTTACTTAAGCATCAGAAGAATTTTACTACAACCTTTTTGGGTTTATTAAATAGAGATAGAGATTTGAGAATAAAGTATGATGCCATAATAAATTCAGAGTGTGGAGAAACCGAACTTAATGCGATTGTAAGTTACTTGCTTAATAAATATACCCCCATTTTTGAAGATAAAATATTACCTGCTGGGAAAAATAAGGCTGGGTATTTAGCAGATGTAATTCAAGTTTTATGCGCAGCGGAGGCATAATGTTTTTACAAGGAATAATTTTACCAATGACGAATGGCGACCAACAGCGTATAACACAGCATAAAAGGCTCGTGCCTGACGGCACTCACCCAAATTTTTGCTTCGCAAAAACTTCTTTTATCCTCGATATCTCGGATTCAAAATTGTTAGAGTTGAAAAACATATCTTAATGGTAAGAGAGAACCTGGACAGCACTAGGACAACTTCACCTAACAGCAGATATTCATGAAGCAAACTTCTTATCCGCAAAATGTTAATTGATGTCCATTGATGAAAAGAGAACACAAAAAAGGATTTAAAGTGAATCTTGGCGATGTCGTTCCAGTATCAACGGTGGAGTGGTATGGAAAGGCGTCTATGGTTATATTCTTAAGGGGTTGCCCATTTAGATGTCCATATTGCCAAAATTATGCGATACTCGAAGGGGACAACTTCGTCGACATCGAGTATCTCGAGGGCCAAATCAAGAAGGCAAAAAATTTTATAGATGCCGTCGTCTTCTCTGGCGGAGAGCCGTTGATGCAACCCGAGCAAATAAAGCGTCTGGCAGGATTTACAAAAATGCAGAGCCTTCTGGTTGGTATCGAAACCAATGGATACTATCCTGAACATCTTAAAGAACTTATCGGCACAAAGTTAGTGGATAAGATATTCATAGATGTTAAGGCACCTCTATTCAGCCCCAAACTGTATGGCAAAGTAACCGGGGCAGATGGTAAAAAAGCTGTGACACAGGTTAAAAAGTCGCTTGAGATATGCAGGGACCATAATCTTGAAATCAGAACTACCGTGTTTAGGGGACTGATCTGCGACAAGAACGATATCAAAGCGATTGCAGAGGAGGTATCTTCTTATGGAAAAAACATTCCATATGTGCTCCAGCAGGGCAGACCAGAGCAGGGTCGGAGCGAAGAATTGAAGCAATATGATGCACCGGACAGAGATGAACTGCTGGAATTGGGTAGAATGGCAAAAAGATATCTGAGGGATGTGCGAATTAGGACAAAAGAATTTGGAGAGGAATTAATTTGAAAGTAGTGGGTTTCGTGGGGATGCCAGCGTCAGGCAAGACCGAGGCGGCTAAAGTATTACAATGTCATGGCATCCCGATAATCAGGATGGGAGATGTAGTGCGGGCAGAGGTTAAGGCAAGAGGTCTCGACATCACCGAAGAGAACGTAGGAAGGGTGGCAGATGAACTGAGAAAAAATGAAGGGATGGATGCGGTAGCCAAACGATGCATATCTCTCATTTCGAAAACTCCACCCTCAAACTGCGACACGGTCGTCATCGACGGTATACGGGGCATAGCAGAGGTAAAGGCATATGAAAAGGCATTCGGGAATCGATTTATATTGATTGCAATTGAGGCGTCTCAAAAGATTAGGTTCAACAGGGCAATGGCTCGAAAAAGAGAAGATGATGTTTCCAACTGGGAATCGTTCAAGCAGAAGGATGAGCGCGAACTTCGCTGGGGATTAACAGAAGCGATGAACATAGCAGACATTTCTCTGGATAACGATGGAACCCTGGAAGAGTTTAAAAAACAAGCTAAAAGCATTTTAGGAGGCATCTAATATTTTTAAGGCCACGGTCTCGGCACCCGTACACCCCACTGAATTAGTAGAAAGCGTTAATAGGGCGATCACCAACATATTCCCAGATGCCCAACTCGAGTTCAAGGACGTCACAAATCGACAATGTCTGCTAATCGGCACCACTTCCATGGATAAATTACGCGAACTTTTCATGAAACAGAATATCCTGGATTCTGTCAGGGCTGAACTTTTCAATGGCAGAAGTGGGAATAGAATCGAATTTAGGCTTAATAAACAAGTCGCATTCGTAGGCAAGGCAAATTTTGGCGAGAGTTCATTGGGGGATATCCATGTCTCCATCGAGTGTGAGCACACAGAGGAATTGATATACTGGCTGGCGCCAAGAATAGAACAGGGGGCTAAGCAATGAGAATTGGCTTTTCATCACTGGCACTGGTCAATAATCCATTTGACTGGGCATATGAATTGGAGGATATTGGATTCAATGGATGGGAGATCGTTGGCGAGGGAAAACAATATCTGACCAGGGCGACCGTCAAAAAAATACAGGAAGTGCAGGAGAGCACGAACCTGGAATTCACAGCACATCTTCCATTCTCTGATTTGAATCTTGCAAGCCTGAATCAAGGCATATGGGATGAGACTATTGCGCAGATGGGCAGCGCAATAAGGCATCTGGGAGAATTTACAGATTTGGTGGTCGTGCATCCTGGACATCTTTCACCGCTGGGGGCGGAATTGCCGGACGAAGCCTGGAAGCAAAACATCATCGGTATGCAGAAACTATGTGACATCGCAGAGGTGTTTGGAATAACGATTGGCGTGGAAAACATGCCCAACCTCGAATTTTTACTCGGTAGATTGCCAGAGGAATTGGCCGGAATGGTGGAGAATGTAAACAGGGAGAATATTGGCATCGCCTTCGACGTTGGGCATGCGAGCTTGACTGGGACATTGGGTGGATTTCTAAAATTAAAACCAAAACACGTTCATCTACACGACAATCGTGGAAAGGCAGATGAACACCTTCCGCTCGGGCATGGCATCATCGACTGGGCATCCGTGATGAAGGAATTAAAGGATTACAGAGGCAGGTTTGTCATCGAAGCGCGCACCGTCGAGGAGGGTAGAGAGAGCCTAAAGTACTTGAGAAGGCTTTGAGGAGCAAAGCTCTATCAATCGCCCCTCGCCATCACGTGTCCCCCTGGCGATCAGAGAGTCGCCTTTTTTGATTATCGTCCTCCCGCTTGGGTGGTATATCCATTTATTCTCCCTTCTAATTGCCATGATAAACATGCTGGTTTCCGTTTCCAGTTGCAACTCTACTAATGTCTTGTTGATGATATCTGCACCTTCTCGCACTTCTATGTTGGTGATGATCTCATCGGACTCTCTTATCGCAAGCATAAAGATTGGATGAAGTTCGATATCCCTTCGGACTATATCTGCGATCTCATCTGCCGCATCTGAAATGATCTCTGATGATATGGCCAGGTGGAGCAACCCTCTTAGACGATCCACATCATCGACTTGTTTTGCAGATTCCAGCACCCAATGTTCGAGTTCATATCTCATCTCATCCATCCTTGTTTCCAATATCTCGACCTCATGCGCAATCTCCTTGTTGTAAAAAAGCACGGCGGAGTAGGCGAGACCCACCGCCAGCTCGGACACGTTCTTCATGTCGATGATGAGGTCTACTGCCTTGTCGAGATCGTCTAACAATGCTTCTGGCTCAGATGGTGTTGGCTTATATTTCTTTCCAGTAGCCAATTCATACAGAATGGCGACGCCTTCGTCATGTCCTTTGGCGAACAGGATGTCGTCCACCATGACGACCGTTTTCTTGTTGGGGTCATATATCCAGTTGTGGTCGCGCCGAATCGCAATAACTTTCATGCCGGTTTCCGTTTCCAGGCGCAAATCCCCGAGTGATCTTTCTGTAAGGGGGGATGTTCTTTCGACCGCAACGCGCGTGACGGTTTCCTCTGCCTCTGGAATTGCGGCCTTCAGCTCGTGGGGGAGACCTAATTTATTAAGTACGATTTTTGCGATGTCTCCCGCCGCATTGGATATCTTTTCTGCAGCAGAAGCTACCTGCAGGACCCCTGAAAGCCCCTCCGCCTCTTCGACTCCCCTGGCACCGAGCATTGCCGCAATGTTGGCGTGATGCTCAAGTATGGTCATTTCCTCTTCTAATCTCAGCACTTCCTCTGCAATATCTGCATCATCATAAAGAACCGCTGAATACGCCAGGTCGACCATTAGCTCTGAGGTATCCTTCATCTCCTTCAAAATATCTTTTACATTCTTCGGCCTATAGTCGATTTCTTCGGTCATATCAATCAATTAATCATCTTTGAATTAATAAATGCTTTCCTTATACTATCATCATAGCCACACCAAATAATATCAAAACGCCAAACACGTCGCAGATACTTGTAACTATGGGTATCGTCGTATCATCAGGATCTATGCCATTGTTATATGAATAAAAGGCAGACAGAGTAGCGACGATTATCGCCATCATAGTTATTAGAATCCCCGAGATTGTAGATATCAAAACCATTTCAAAGAGTCCGGGGCTCCCAAAGTCAATTAAAACACTGAATAGGTGTCCAAAGACTCCAACCAGAAAAAACGAGAGCATACCGACGATGAGAGTGGCAAGAATGTTGTTCTTAAATACGAGACTTGTATGCCTGAATTCTATCGTACCAAGGTGAAGGGCAGATGAAGTACGGGCGCTGAGTATCGCGCCGATATTTCCCCCCATGCCAATCGTAACCGGGACCAATATAAACAACCCAGGAAGCGCGAACAGGGTATCTTCGTATGTAGTGAGAACTACTCCAGCAGCTATCCCCAAAAGAGAACATAGCGTGAGTAATGGAAGCGCAGTTTTCATGATTTTAAAAACGTTATACTCTTTTTGCAACTACCACACCCCCAATACGATTTCTGCCGCCATAAAAAGTGCAAGCATTGCAAATACATCGCCAGCAGTGGTCGCCACAGGTCCAGAGATGTTATCGGGATCTATGCCTTTTCTATATCCTGCAAAGGTGATTACCAAGACAAACATAGTCAGCAACAGTCCAGAGGCCACTCCGGCTATCAGGGATATCATCGTCAATGGAAGTATGCCAGCGCTCTCTCTTCCGAGCACCAGGAGGACGTAATGGGAGGTAACAGCCAGCACGACAGATATTATTACTCCCATGGCGAGTGTAGCCGCAATGCTGTGAATGAGGTTCTTATCATTCTTCAGCTCTGGTTGAATTATGCCCTGGTGGAGTGCTGACCCAAGTCTGGAGCCGAACGCCCCATATATGTTGCCCCTTGTATCCAATATCGCTGGCACCATTATTAATAATCCCGGAAGCGCCTTTAGCGAAGCTTCCATGCCCGTCAATACAATTCCTGCAAACAGACCTGAGAAGACACATATCAAGAGCAAAGGGAGTGTCTGCTTGAGGATGGAAGATACGCTGGCGTATTCTTCTATATACTCTTCGACATATTCTTTTAGGTCTTCCGTCCCTTCTTCGAGAGGCATCTATAGTTTGTATTGCCGATTTCATATTTAAGTTAATTGGAACGATTGGCGTAACCACAATCATATTTCGTAGTTTTACGTCCCCTGCGTCTGTATCCACCCTATTTCCTTCTTCATATCGTCTTTGGACTTTTTAGTATCCTTGATGAATTGTTCTTCCACCCTGAAGGCATAGAAAAAGGTGGCGCCCCCCTCGGGTACGTTTTTCCATAGGGATTTGTCCACGCATTTTGCGCCCAACTCGTCAACAAGCCCCTGATATGTCGCCGATTCTATTCGATAGATATATATTGCAAAGTCCTCCAGCGACTTAGTTTCTATGTTTCTCACCCGGTATATCCCTTTGTTATAGAATTTGTGTGAGATGAACGTACATTCTCTGCTTTTGAGCGTTTCTTGAATTCTGCTCGGTTCGAGGTCGACCACATGCCCAAGCCTGTCAATCTCCAATTGAAGTTTATTCATCCTGCACCTCTCGTCCCATCCCGAAGATATAAATGAAATATGGAGTGTACATACTTATAGATTCCGAGTTTTCACTCAGGCGCCGATAAATCTAACATCGTCTAATTTCTCGAAATGTTTGTCGCTGGTGACAATTGTCGCCTCATACATTATAGCAGTCGCCATAATGACTGCATCAGCCATTGGGAGACCATATTCCGAACTCAGGTCAGCTGCCGCAAATGCTACTTTTTCATCTAAAGAAACGATAGATGTATAGGAGACTATGTAGGCACAAGCCTCCATCGCCTTTTCATCACTTAACTCCTTTTTAATTTTTTTGTAAACCTCGTAGAGCACGATTGAAGGCGTGTAATAGTTTTTTGGGTTGGCATTATCTATAAAGGAGGCATATTCATTTATTTTTGGTCCCTTACCAAAATATTCAATCCATCCACAGGAGTCAATTAAAACGTTCACGTTCATCTCTCAGGCTTTTTGTAGTGACCCCTTTGGCCAACCCTTTAGCATCTTTTATCGCCCCAATCTTGACCATGTGAATTAAATTATCCTTATCTATCATGACCATTCGTTCCCCTGCCCGTATACTCAATCGCTCTCTGATCTTTTTTGGAATGACTACCTGGTATTTAGGGGATACAGTTACAGTATCCATCATATCACCGTAAAACAAATATGCTATCGATATATAAATAGTTTACTAATCAGGATATGGTACCACGACCTCCATAAAGTCCTGGGCAATGGACACGTTCTTGAAGATTGATTTTGCCCCATTCAGTAATGAAGAAGGGTCATCAGAATAGCGCGAACTGATGTGCGTCAGTACGAGCTCTTTACACTGCGCTGCGTTTGCAACGGTCGCTGCCTCTTTAGCTGTAGAATGTTTAGATTCAATTGCCCAGTCCTGCAAATCGTCTGCGAGAGTACCGTCATGAATCAACAAATCTGCATTCTTTGCCATTTTTATTATCGCATCACATGGTCTGGTATCTCCCGTATAAACGATTTTCCTGCCAGGTCTCTGCTTACCTACCACTTGTTCTGGCTTGATTTCATTTCCAGCTACGAACACGGATTGTCCAGAATGCAGTTTTGAAAATAATGGCCCAGGTGGGACACCCAGTTCAATGGCTTTCTCGCGATTGAATCTGCCCAACAAAGGATTTTCTTCCAGCACATAGCCAATACTTGGGATGCCGTGCTCGGTCTTGACAGCATGGATTGTATACTCTGGGCGCTCGATTTTATCGCCTGGCTTGATTTCATGGTCCTCGACGGAAAAACTCAACTTATAATAGCCAAGGGAAGTCAGCATCTTGACGAATTGATGCGTCCAGGCAGGGCCGTAGATGTGCAGTGGCTCGGTCCGCCCTTGGAACGACATAGTCTGGATGAGCCCAGGGATGCCCAGAAAGTGGTCTCCATGATAATGTGTTATGAAAATAGAAGTGAGATTTATCATCCCTGTCTTTGCTTTCATCATCTGCCGCTGCGCCCCTTCGCCACAGTCAAAGAGCAGTAATTCTCCTTTTCTATCAATCATAATTGCGGATGAACTTCGACTGGTCGTTGGCATGGTCCCGCCAGTGCCGAGGAAGGTTATTTTGAGCATGATGTCACCTTTTTTTCAATACGATTATGTGGCGCGTCAAACTCTTGTGAACTCGTTGCTGATGATGTTCGAGGACTTTAAAACCGACATCCTCGCCGATTGCCTTCATGGGAATTTGTGACACTATCACGGCATTCTTTCCAGATTTGAGTACGCGATACATCTCCTTTAATGATTTAACATATAAATCTTGCAGTGATTGTGCCATGTACAAAGTCGACTTCCCATATGGGATATCTGTCACGATTGCATCCACGGAGCTATCTGCCAGCCCGATATTACACGCATCTCCAATTATCAGCTCTCCCCCTATGTCATAATGCTGAAAATTGATCGCAGTACCGTACACCATCTTGCGCTGCACATCCATACCGAGGCAATTGACCCCCATCAACCCGGCTTCGATCAGTATGCCCCCCGTCCCACAGAATGGGTCCAGCAGGAGTTCTCTTGGACGGACAGAGGAGATGTTGACTATGGCGCGTGCAACTCCAGGCAATAATGCCCCCGGATAAAAGAATGGTTTTAGATGTGGTCGACGAAACTCATATTGGCGTCTGTCTATCGAAAACAACAATCTACCAAATATGCATTTATCCCCAGTGATGACGAGACGAAAAACGACATCTGGGTCTTCTAAACCCACCTTGTATCCTCGTTTATGTATGATTGCGCCGACGTCCTTTTCGATATCACCTCTAAAGGCATAATTTTTGATCTTCTTTGCCCTGACGCAAAAAGTCTCCTCGTTACCAAGTGGTAAATCCGATGCACTTACCATAGTTAGGATCAGCTCCATATCGGTTTGACACACGTCAATAACTTCCAAAATGTGATGGGTCATGGCAAGACGCCTCGCAATCGGCGGCATTTCATTGGTTTCGATGATAAGGACCTGGTCCAAAGTGGCTATCTCCCTAAAAGGGATATTAGAAGACGTCAAACAACCGATGACCTCTGACCTGGGCAGTGTTTGATGCTCTCCCGAGAGCTCGAATGCAATCCGCATGATATCGACATATATGCATAGCCACTTAAATATATATAAGAAGGAAAACAAATGACTTTCTCATCGATGGGGGGGCGCTATCATATCTAAATCAGAAGCGGCAAAGAAGACCATAAGGATTGAAAATGTTGTAGCATCTACTGCGATAGGACAGGAGTTGGACTTAAAATCACTGGCGCTTAAATTTGATGTCGCCGAATATGATCCAAAGCAGTTTCCAGGGTTAGTGTATAGGACCACGAATCCAAAGACTGCTGCATTGGTCTTCAAATCCGGCAAGATCGTATGCACTGGTGCAAAAAGCATCGATGATGTCGATGTGGGACTAAGTAGAGTTTTCAAGAATATGCGCGATGTTGGCATCAAAGTCGTGGATGAGCCGCAGATCATGGTTCAAAATATCGTAGCATCCGCTAATCTGGGCACGGAACTGAACCTCAACGCGATCGCCATCGGACTCGGTTTGGAGAATATCGAATATGAACCCGAGCAATTTCCAGGATTGGTTTATCGACTATCAAACCCGAAGGTAGTGGTGTTGCTGTTTGGGTCTGGCAAGTTGGTAATTACTGGCGGCAAAAAAATTGCTGATGCAGAGGTAGCGGTGGAAAAGATAGTCGGGGAGTTGGAGGGGTTGAGCCTTTTATAAGATATGAACGGCAATAAATCACCGCTTATAGGCAAGATTGACCTGCAGCACCTGACGCCATTTCAACGACTCGTGCTCATGGAAGTTATGAAGATTCCCCATGGAAAAATCATCACTTATTCCCAATTGGCTCGACAAATTGGTCACCCCAAGGCAGATAGGGCGGTAGGAAATGCCATGGCTAAAAATCCAGCGCCCGTAATAATTCCATGTCATAGAGTGGTAGCGAAGAATGGTTTGATTGGAGTCTAATCAGATTGTGACAGATTCTTCAGTCTCTGCACGCCATTAATCTCTTTGATTATCTCCACGACTGCCTCTGGTACCAGGTGTTCCCATTTTTCATCATTAAGCATTCTTCTGCGTATCTCTGTGCCAGAATATTCGTCTCTCTGGTACAATGGAGATCGTCTAACCTGTTTACCAGCCTCGCTAAACAGGCTGATGACAAGCGGATTGTTGGAATACACGACATTGAACGGCGGCGTCAGTGAGCGGACATGCGACACCCAGACTGCATGCCAGTCCATGTCCATTATCGGAATGACGTAAAATGTGGTGTCCAGTCCCTCAAGGGAGCGCGAAACCATCATCACCCTCTCCCCGGCGGTAAACGGGTCCCTCATCGTGTGACTCCGCTGGGCGCTGCCGACTCCGATAATTATCTCATCAACCTCGTCCACGATCTTCTGAAGAACTATGTGATGCCCTAAGTGGTATGGCTGGAAGCGACCTATGTAGAACGCTCTGTTAGTTTTCATTTGGTATGATCTCCTCACCGATGATTTTTATCGCCATCCGCTTATCCGGACCGATTGGGGAGCCAGCCACCACCTCGGTGACCCCCATGTCATACAGTTCTCTAATTTTCTGAATGCAGTGGTCCGGCGAGCCGCATATGGAGAATGCGTTAATCATCTGCTCCGTAACAGCTCCAAAAGCGGTCCTGAAATCACCTCTGGATAATGCATTTTTTATGGGAGTGACATCTACCGGATTGATGCCGTGCCGTTCTAAAATGGGTTGAGGTGTTCCGGCAGCAATAAATGCGACCACGGGCATCGTAGCCTTTTTCGCTTTTTCTGCATCTACATCAACCGAGAAACTGGTGTATGCAACGATGTCAAAATTCTTTGGAGCGCTTTCGCGAACCCTGGGGATCGCATATTTAAAGTCTGCGGGATGCGAACCGTTGATTAGAACGCCATCGCCGATCATTCCAGCTGTCTTGAGCATCACCGGACCCTGGGCTCCGATATATATGGGAATGTTGGAGGGTTTGAACGCCAGTCTGGCACCGTCAATCTTGAAGAACTCTCCGTTGAAGGTTACGCACTCCCCACTCAAAAGTCGTTTTATGATCTCTACCGCTTCCTTCAACCTCGTCACGGGCTTATCTATTTGAATGCCCAGTGCACCAAGGGTAGTTTTATCACCAGCCCCAATGCCAAACACAGCCCTGCCGTTTGAAATCTCATCGATGGTAGCAATAGACGAGGCGGTTAATGCTGGATGTATTTGATATGGATTGGTCACACCCGGCCCAAGCCTGATGTGTTCGGTCTTTCTAGCTATTAAAGCCAGCGCTGTATAGACGTTTCGATTGTTATAATGGTCGGTGATCCAGACTTTGTCAAATCGGTTATCCTCCGCTAAGACGCAGTACTTTACAAGTTCGTCCAACGGCATATCCGGTACAAATTCGATGCTGAACATAGGAGTTACCATATTAAATTGGTCGTAGGATTAAAAGGTTATCCTAAAGGATTCCATGGCAAAAAAATCTTAGAGTGTTTTGGAGTTAAACATAATAAGGAGCTCATCTTTGAATCATCCATCACAAAATAAGATAAATAAACATTTGTAGAAGGGCGTATTAATCTCAAGGAGCAGATAGCATTAAAATCAGAACATTTGAAGATAAAAAATGCCGCAGTCACACCAAACTCGCCAAATTCTGACGCCAAAAAGAATAAATGATATATACAATAACTTTTATGTGAGTTAGTGTAAGTGATATAATATGCAATGCGAATTTCAACCCTCGAAACATGCCAAGAGTCAGATGGTCCTTAGAGGCATTTCAAAAAGGGAGGTGTTGGACTGTATTTTGAAAGGAGCAAAAAGATTGCAAGGAAAAAAGGTCATTGGCATCTTCGGAAAATTGGAAGTCGTCTTTTGGAAGAGACCTTGCCATTATTATATCATAACGACTTACTGGAGGTGAATTGATGAAGTGTCCCATATGTGAAGGAGATATGGAAAGAAAAAAAGTCCCGTATACAATAGGAAGCGTTAAACTCGGCACCTTTGAGGCAGACGTTTGTTCGTCTTGTGGCGAAATATTCTTTACAGAAAAGTCGTCTGATGCCATAGATAAGAATGCAAAAGCATCGGGACTATGGGGACTTGAGAAAAAAGGGAAAATAGGATATTCTGGGAATTCTCTTATAGTGAGAATCCCGAAAAAAGTGGCCGAATTCATGAAGTTGAAAAAAGGGAGGGGAATTCTTATCAAACCTGAGGATAAAAAGCGGCTGATTATCGAGACAGAGTGATTTACTGAAAGATGCCGCAGTTATACCAAATTCTCCAGTCCAACATCCCTGACGATCTCGAACGCCTTCTTCCTTTCGTCATATTCCAGCCGACGGTTCAGCTCTGGGTATCGGTTTGCTCTGTAATGCGGCGCGTACTGAAACATGAGATTGAACCTCACTTCAGGCATGTATTCCGCAATCCACTCCACGATTGGCTTCGTACAGCACTCGATATGGCTGGGCAGCACAAGATGCCTTACGATAAGCTCTGCATCCCCGTATGCCGCAAGGAAGTTTCGTGTGACGATGTCCCAGTAGTTTTTTACATTTGAGTATTTCTGTGCACATTCATCGTTTCCATATCGAAAATCTGCTAAATAAACATCTATCACGCCGCACAATAATTCCATCGCCTCTTTTGAGCAGTACATGTTAGAGTTCCAGACCATGGGCGTGTTGACATTGCATTTGTTCATGATTTGCAGTATGGTATGTAAGTGCGGCGTTGGGTCTCCGCCTACAAAATTCACGTTTCTCGCACCCTGATACTTCCTCATAGCGATAAGTTCCGCCATCTTTTCCGGAAGAACAGGCTCTTCGGGAGCGATTCTATGCGCTATATCCCAGTTCTGACAATATACGCAGGAGAACGTGCATCCTGTGAAAAAAATCGTGTGCGATGGTACCAGTTCTGGCTCCTCGCCATAATGCAGGAATTCCGATGCATATCGCGATACGGCATCGACACCGCAGTATCCGATTTCCTTTGCCAGTCGGTTCACGCCACAGCGCCGTTCACAGAAATGGCAGTTCTGGAGGATTTTATGAGCGAGCTCTATTTTTGAGTCGAGTGACGAAGTTTCCTTCGCGGCTATATATTTTGCCCTGTGTTTGCCAAGCACAATCTCTACCTTACAATTCCCTCAGAAAATTTTGCGGTAATTCTGGAGATATTTTAAATCTTTCTGAAAATTTTGGCTTTCTTCTGCCCTTATCAAGATCTACAATCTCTTTATCGTTGGTTATATACCAAGAGCACTTGTTTAAAATTGATGTTGTCAACAATACGGCGTCATGAGTCCTTAGCCGGTAGTCCAAAACAAGCTTTGGATAAACTTCCTCATCTATCTCATCATTGACGATACCTATTTTATTTTTAAGTTCTTTAATGTATTTTGAAACTATCTCCTTAATAAGATAAAGATCTTCTTCACTCGCATACTTTTTTCTCAACTTTGGCCATAGAGTCATGGGTATTCCTAAACGATACATCCTAAGCGATGAAATTTCAGTATATAGAACATAGAAAACCTCTGCTAAAGCTAAGTTTGATACTTTGGAGTAATATTCATCAGTCCCTAACAAAGCCTCCACAAGTATATGGGAGTAGCTGATGTTGCTCAATCTCTCTTTAAGTATTTCATCTTTTTTTAATTCCTCAAACTTATTAGTTGAGTCCTTTATCAAAATCCAATTTGCCACAACATTGGAGTCTAAGAATACCGAATTCATACTAATTACCAAGGATTATATCAAACAGGGATTTTTTCTTTCTATCCTTAGGTGCTTGCCAGAGCCCCCTTATCTCTCCTCTTTCCCCTGTTTCCGTGGTTCTTTGTCTGAGCGCATAGTACTTACCAGTTACAGGGTTGTATATCCTCTTTTTTAAGCTCCTCTTTTTGTTTTTCGCCATAAACAACACCCCCTATTGCATGATTTATACTTCGTAAGTTTAAAACATTTACTAAACTTCATATCTCTTGCGATTTATCTCTCATCTTATCATAGCTTTGCTATATGCCCTTCAATCTTTCCTTTCAGCCTACAACCTGCTGGTTTGAAACTCTGACGGTAGGAGTGATGATGTTGCCAACAGCACGGACATCAAAGCCTGCTCCATCTATGTTCTTTAGCAGTTCAAACACATTTCCAGATAACATGAGGGACTTGATAGGCTCGCAGATAGAGCCGTCCCTTATCGTAAAGGCGTTTCTCGCCTCGACCGAGAAGTCGCCGGACACCGGGTTCGCGGTATGCGCCCCGATAACCGAATTGATCAATATTCCATGGGAGGTTTCAGAAATTATATCCGTCGGCGGATACTGGATGGTCATATTGCGAATGCCAACGGCTGGTGCAGATGAGTATGAGCGACGGACGCCGTTGCCAGTGCTCTTTCGAGCGTCTTTACCCGCAGTATAACAGTCATACAGGAAGGTCTCGAGCATGCCATTGACGATTATATCAATTTTTTGAGAAGGAGTCCCTTCATCATCCATCATCGCGGTCCCAACTCCCTTGGCGAGCAAACCGTTATCGATAATGTCAAGCTCCTCTGAAGCTATAGCAGTGCTTAGTCTTCCGCACAGCGCCGACCTCCCCTTCTGGACGTTGTCTGCATCTAATGATGGAACCAGTGCATGGCCGATGATTTCTGCAAAGGCGGTCGGTCTGAGTAGAACAGGGACCTCGCCGGATTCTATTCTGATGCCATTCAAAGAACGATTGGCCAGGTCCGATGCATTGAAACCAATCTGATAAAAATCGATATCCAGGCTCCGCGATATATCGAATTCCGATGCTGTTGAGATGTCGCCATCACGTGCCACCGAATCGATTGACCCCTCGATAATGGTTCCTGATTCACGCACCATAATTCCATTCGAGTTGTAAATCGTTCTGGTCGAGGAGGAACATACGAAGTTTCCGGAGGTAGGCATGGCCCGTTCCACTGATTTGGCGCCGTCTATCATCTTGACCGCATAATCGATGCAACTGTCAAGACCGATGTCATGGAGTTTTTTGTCAAATACGCCGTCTACTTTTGGATATTTGCCGTTGGATGGAAATCCCCCCCAATCACTGACATCCTGTGATTTGATGGTGGCATATTTTACAGCATGCTCGATAACCTCCTCGACTTTCGTAAAATCGTTGGTGCTCGAAAAACCAACTGCGCCGTCGACGGATGCCCTGATACCCACGCCCCGTATAATCGATTTCTCTGCCAGGCTGATCTCGTCCCTCTCGATGTCGATGGAGATGACTTTTCCATCAACGTAGAAAATCTCGACTTCATCAGCGCCTGCTTGCTCGGCACATTTTACAATGGATTCTATCTGTGATATCATACAGAACCACCCACCATTGCAGAAGATATCTTAATATGGGGTGCGCCGTCGCTTACTGGTATCAGTTGGCCATTCTTGCCGCATAATCCCGAGTGATATTTCAAATCGTTGCCCACCGCGACCACGTTTTTCAAAATCTCGAGCGTGTTGCCAGAAAGTGAGACATTACGCAGTGGCATTGTGAGAGAGCCATTTTCAATTAAGTGGCCTTTTTCAGCGTTGAATTGAAATACGCCTTCGCCAGGATTCGTCTGCCCGCCCCTTGACCCGATTAAATATATGCCGTATTGAATATCCTCAACCATCTCATCAAATGATGTATCGCCCTCCTCGATGAACGTATTGCTCATGCGGACAATGGGAATTCCACATCCCTGTGCTCTGGCGTTTCCAGATTTTGGAAAACCAAGCCTGGCTGCGGTTTCTCTTGAATGCAAGTAATGATTGAGGACGCCGTCCCGGATGATCGTCGTTCTGGTGGGCGACACGCCCTCATCATCGAATGGATAATATCCGAATTCTGGGAGCGTCGGGTCATCGTGAACGGATATCAATTCAGATGCGATTTGCCTTCCCATCTCTTCTTTGAGGATGGAGCTGCCCTCGAGCACCAGGTCCGCTTCTGCCGCATGTCCCAGCGCCTCATGTATGAATACGCCAGCCAGCTTGGGGTCGAGTATCACGGGCAGATGGCCCCCAGGAGACGCTTTTGCACTCAGTAATTGAACTGCAGCAGTCGCAACGTCATTGGCCAGTGATAGTGCATCGTATCGATCGAATATCTCATAACCGCAAACGCCGAATCGACTGTCGAACCCCATCTGCAAGTCCTCGTCTTTGGCGACAGCCGTAATGCCAAACCCACATCTGGTCAATTTGGATTCGCATTCAGAACCTTCAGAGTTAGTATAAAGCATGTGTACTTCCGACTCTGAATAATATACGTTTGTGCTGACGATTTGTGGAAGTTTCATCTGCTGTTCGATGTCCTTTAACAATTGAACTTTTTCTTCAACAGGGACATCACTTGGGTCTTTTTTGACCTTTGATATATGGCGAATGTTGGTGGGGCCCGTCAACGTGATGGGAAATGAAGTGCACGGCGCCTTCTCGTGCGCCTGCGTCGCCAGGCCGATGGCGGAACGCAGGGCATCATCAATAGCATTAATGTCGTCGGTAGATGTGAAGCCCCATGAACCATCGACCAGCACCCGAACGCCAGCCCTCTTCGAAAAATTGGCGGATATCTCCTCAATGGCTCCGTTGTCTAAGATGATGGAAGTGCCGGAAGCCTCAAGGACTTTGATATCGTGAAGCTCTACATCCATTAAAACACGTCCATCAGTGTGGCACTATCCTCTCTGGTAGTGCTATATCAACCCTGGCATCGGAGGCGAATTTATGGAGTTTCTTGATTAAGCTGTTTCTCTTTCGACCGATGAGGGCATGCCCAAGAACTTCATTGATGGTCGAGACCGGGATTATTTTTATCTTGCCCTTATAGCGTTCCTCGAGCAGTACATCGTTTTCATTCGACTTTGGGATTAAAACTGTTTTGATGCCTGACTGCGCCGCCGCCTCGATCTTATAAGTAACTCCTCCCACCGGAAGCACCTCGCCCCTAACTGATAGCGACCCCGTCATAGCCACACTCTGGTCAATCGGAACCCCTTCTAACGCTGATATGACCGCTGCAGCAACCGATATCGATGCGCTGTCGCCTTCCACGCCTTCATATGTCCCTATAAACTGGATGTGTATGTCCTTATTCGATATGTCGTGCCCTGAGAATTTTTTGAAGAAGGCTGAAACGTTCTGAACTGCTTCTCTGGCAATATCTTGAAGCAGACCAGTCGCGATCACCTTCCCCTCCTCCTTCGACTGCGCCGGTGTTATTTCCACGGCGATAGGAAGGACCACTCCGGATTCGCCACCGATGATTGCAAGCCCATTAACCCTCCCTACCTCTGCGCCTTCACTCCGGAATACTTTATAATCTTCCATCTGCTCAATATGTCGGTCTGCCACTTGCTGTTCAACCGAGCGTGATATCTTCTTGGCTTTGTGGACATGTTCAACTTCAGTGAGGTCTGCACCTTCTGCTCGAGCGATATCACCGGCAATCCGTATCAGTCCGCCAAGGTCACGCAATTTAAGGGTCAGGTGCCCCTTTCTGCCACTGCCACGTCTCGCTTCCTTGATTATCTCCTCGACAGCGTTCACCGTGAAGTGGGGAATCTTTCCATCCTTCGTAACTTCCTGTGCTACGAACCTGATTAGCTTGCATCGATTCTCTGGCGTGTCATCCATGGAATCGCGCATGTAAACGTCATAGCCATACCCTTTGATTCTGGAGCGCAGTGCTGGATGCATTCCCTTGATGCAATCAAGATTGCCCGCAGCCACCATGATAAAATCACACGACACCGGGTCCGTCTTGACCATTGCCCCTGAGCTGCGCTCGGACTGCCCTGTAATTGGATACTCGTGCTCCTGCATGGCGGTTAACAGGCTCTGCTGGGATTCTATGTGAAGGGTGTTGATTTCGTCGATGAAGAGAACGCCTTTGTGCGCCTTGTGAATCGCTCCTGCCTCCACTCTATCGTGTGATGGAGTTTCAAGCCCGCCGCTCTGGAATGGATCGTGCCGCACATCTCCGAGCAGGGCACCAGCATGTGCGCCAGTAGCATCGATGTATTGGCCTGTGTTCTTCTTAGCATTCGATACCAGCAATTTCGGCACCATCATATCCTCTCTTGGAATGACTTGTCTGAGTAATATAAGCAAAAGAATAGCAGCAATAATGCCCATTAACCATTGTCCCTGTAAGAAGGCAAATATCACGATGCCCATGATGAGCATCATAAAAAACATATTTCGCATCTGGGACTTCTTCCGAGCCTCCATTTTGTGAGTTTGAACTATCTGTTTCCCTTCCCCGGCCGGGACGACCTCGGCCTTTGGATTGTTCGAGTCCTCTGGATTATGATATATCAGGATGTCCTGCAACTCCTCTTTTGGCAGGAGCTCGGCCATGGACTTCGCTAACATCGATTTACCGGTTCCAGGCGTTCCAATCAGCATCACGTGCCTTCGCTGTTTGGCCGCCTTCTTAATAACCTCGACAGCATGTTCCTGGCCTATCACCTGGTCTATCAGAAGTTCAGGCACATCGACATCGTCGGTCGTCTTCAGTTCCAGTCCGCCTAAAAGGTCGTCGCTCATTTGTTATGCCATCTGTATATTCTCCCTTTATGTTATATAAATATAGAGTTATATCAAATATTATTAATAGGACAAGACAATCATAACGTAGGGAGGCATAACTTGAAAATCATCAGTGGTCCTGCATCACAGTTGCTCGCAACCAGGGTTGCGAAAGAGTTAGATTGCGACATCCTTTTGGCTGAATACAAGCGATTTCCCGATGGCGAGGCATGCGTAAGGGTGTTGGATGAGATAGGCGACGATGTTCTGATCATTCAGAGCACGGTTTCCGATGGAGACCTGATTTACTTGCTGCAGTTGGTCGACGCATGTGAAGAGGTTGAACGGGTTAGAGTGGTGATTCCATATTTTAGATATGCACGTCAGGAGAGGACATCGCACCCAGGCGAGCCGATCAGTGCGCGCGCCATTGCAAGGACGATCGATGCAGATGAAATTTTCACGGTCAATATCCATGACCCATCGGTCTTGGGTCACTTCAATGGACCTGCACATGACCTGGATGTGGCACCATTAATAGGAGACTACATTAGGTCCCTCGATCTCGATAGACCGATCATCATCGCACCGGATGATGGTGCATGCGCGCTAGCCAGGTCATCTGCTTCAAAACTTGGCATCGATTACGACGTATTAGAGAAGATACGGCTGAATGGAGAAGATGTGGAAATAAAACCAAAACATATAGATATAATGAACAGGGACGTCGTAATCGTAGATGATATAATATCCACTGGAGAGACAATGGTCGAAGCTATTGAACTGTTATGGAGGCAGAAACCCAACGATATATATGTCGCATGTGTTCATCCAGTGCTGGCTAGAAATGCGCTCATCAGGTTGTTCAAAGCAGGTATAAAGGAGCTCATAGCCACCGATACCATCGAGAACGGCGCGAGCATTGTCAGTGCCGCCCCAGTGATAGCAAAAGCGGTTGAATAGATATCGTCTTTAGGAGTGAATACATATTGAACATACCAGCGCCCGAAATAAGAGGGATGTTGAGAAGGGACATCATAGAGGTGCCAGAAGTTATTGGGCAGGCAAGCGGGATAAAGATATTTGGCAAAACTATCCGTTCTTTAGTTTTTACCACAGATATCGCGATAATAAAAAACACCAATGCCGATGCAATCATCGCGGTCCATCCCTTCACTCCTCAGCCCAGCATTACCCATGCAATAATGATGGCTGCAGATGTATCGGTTTTTTGCGGCGTGGGGGGCGGACTAACTCAACACAGAAGGGTGATAAACCTGGCACTGGATGCCGAATTTCAAGGGGCTATAGGAGTGGTAGTTAATGCCCTGATATCCAATGAGACCTTAAAATGTTTGGCCCAAACTATAGACATTCCGGTGGCGGTCACCGTGGTTTCGGAAGAGAGTGGGGGGAGAAACGCTGTGGTGGAACGAATAGAAGCAGGAGCGACCATTTTAAATGTTCCAGGGGCAGCTAAAACCGCTAAAATAGTTAGGCAGATTAGAGATGAGTTTCCCGACATTCCCATTATAGCCACCGGCGGACCCACTGATGAGACCATATTAAAGACAATTATCCATAGCTGATATTTTCAGCAAAAAGATGGAGATTTATAGGGAGCATACCGTCAGATGATTGAAATAGATGGTTCATATGGAGAGGGCGGAGGGCAGATTCTCAGGACATCGATTGCGCTTTCATCTGTATGTGGAAAAGCGGTCACGATCAGGAACATCAGGGCGAACAGACGGACGCCTGGCCTTTCAGCCCAGCATCTTGAGGCAGTGAGAGGTGTCGCAATACTAACGGATGCCGAGGTCAAAGGACTGGCGCTTGGATCGACCGAAGTATTCTTCGCTCCCAATGAAATAAAAAGCGGAGAGTATAGGCTTGATATCGGGACTGCCGGCAGCATTCCCCTTCTTTTGCAGTGCCTGATGCCAGCGGCGATGTACGCCGACGGTCCTGTTTGCCTGGAGATAAAAGGAGGCACTGACGTACGGTGGTCGCCGTCTATTGATTATATGAGGCATGTCATGTTGCCTACGATAGCTAAAATGGGATATGACGCACAAATTGATATCATCAAGAGAGGATATTATCCGCGCGGAGGGGGAATGGTCAAAGCAGTCATCCGTCCCTCTACTAAACTGAAAGGTGTGGCACTGGAACCACCCAGGGAAATCGAGATTAAGGGAATTTCACACTGTTCAAGGCTGCCAGAGCATGTCGCAGTGAGGCAGGCCAAGTCTGCAAGAAGTGTGTTGACTAAAGAAGGATATGATGTACAGATATCAATCGAGGCATCGACTACTGGTGAATCTACCGGCAGCGGCATCACGCTGTGGTGTGATGGAATTGGCGGATGCGCCATCGGAGAAAGGGGCAAGCCGGCAGAGGCAGTCGGCAGAGAAGCGACTAAATCGCTTTTGATTGGCCTTAAATGCGGTGAAGCTATTGATGCACATCTGTCGGATCAGTTGATACCGTACATGGCGCTGGCTAATGGCGAATGCTCTTTTACAACGAGAACCCTGACCCCGCATACGAAAACGAATATCTGGGTGACCAGGCAGTTTTTTGACGTGCAATTTGATGTACGTGAGGATAAACTGGTTCGGATCACTAAGAAATGACATCCAGAAATGCAGGTGGAATGCTCTCTGACAGGCAGATTTGGTCGTTGACCTTCATCATATTGATGCCCTCTTTCTGTGCCCGCTGTGCATCTATTATTATCACTATTGGTTGTTGAGTTCGGTATTCTGCAACTCGAATTGCCTCGTCAAAGCTGGTGCTCAGATGAAGGTATCTCTGCTTAATGGGTTTCAATCCAATCTCCAGTATCCTGTCAGCCTCCTCCTCGGTCGCTCCATAATAAAGTTCAGGTAGTTTATTTGGCGGCAGGTCGAGGTCCACCTCCACTGAATGGGCGTACAGCGCCCGAATTTTGCCATCCCTCATCTCATATCTTTGCTTTATATCGGATTCGACCAGCGCAAACAGATGTTCCCTGTGGAACCACTGGTACCTATCCTCGAGTGTGATGACCAACTGCTCTATGTCCACCCATCCCTGTCGGTCCATGTCGAGACCGAATTTATCTGGAAAGTGCCGCAATGCTCCCGAAATCATCTTCCCAAGCCGCACTGTCCTCTCCTCATCCAAAATTAGGCGTCCTGGTTCGCCGCATTCGCATTCTCCTCCTCTAAAATAGCCGTGTGCAGAACACGATCTTATTTGTCCATTTCCCATTTTACTCTCACTCTCGCATACAATACCAGACTTAGAATATTAAATTTGCTCCTTTCTCTCTTAGAGCAACCCCATAGCGATGGATTCCACAGCATCTATCAGCATGTCCACCTCTTCCAGGGTGTTATACATCGCAAAGGACGCCCGTACAGTGCCATCTACCCCAAGGAACCGATGTGCAGGCACAGCGCAATGGTGTCCACTTCTCGTGCAAATTTTGGCATCATCGAGTATCATCGAGACGTCATGGTGGTTTATCGATTTTATGTTGAATGAGACCACACCACTCCTTTCAGTCGGCCCATACACATCGACGTTTGGCAATGCTCTCAGGCGGTCGGCTGCATCCTGCGCCAGCGATGTCACGTGACGCTCGATGTCAGTTATGCCGACGTCTTCCACATATTCAACGGCCCGTCCAAGTCCTATCACGCCAGGGATATTTTGGGTTCCGGATTCAAAGCAGTATGGCGGCTCGTCCAGTTCAAAGGAATCCCTCGTGACCGACCGCACTGTTCCACCCCCTACGTATGCTGGTTTGAGTTGCGCTGGGTCTTTCACATATAATGCGCCGGTACCCTGCGGTCCAAGCAGTCCCTTGTGGCCTGGAAATGCCAGGAAATCACAGTCCAGTTTCCCGACGTCCATCGGCATGTGCCCCACAGACTGCGCGCCATCTATCAAAAATAGCGCATCGTTCTCATGGGCAATCTCTGCCATTTTTTCGACATCCTGAATGGACCCGAAGACGTTCGAAACGTGGCATATCGCAATAAATTTCGTACGTTCTGTGACCGCATCCTCGATAGACGCCGGGTTCACGATTCCCTGCCGATTCGACTCGACGATGCCCACACGGACTCCCTTTTCCTTCAGCCTGAGCCACGGGAGCAGGTTGGAGTGGTGTTCTATTATCGTGGTCACGATATGGTCGCCCTTTGACCATTCAAGCCCTAGCGCCACCATATTGATGCTCTCGGTCGTGTTCCGCGTGAAAATTATGTGCGACTCCTCTGCGCCGATAAAATCCGCGACCTGCTTTCGCGCCCCTTCATATCGCTCCGTCGTCTTCCTTACGAGACTGTATGCTCCACGACCGTAGTTCGCTGCGTATTCGAAAAAATATTCATTCATCGCATTGACCACCTGGCAGGGAGTCTGCGAAGTGGATGCGCTATCCAGATATGTCACCTTCTCAAGCAGTGGAAAATCCTTTCTGACCTGTTTGACATCATACATAGTAACGACCGTACCGTGTGATTATCTATAAGTGTTCAAGCGTATTAATTACCTATGTATCGACAATGGACTGGAGACCAATCTTTGGAACAAATGGAATAAGGGGCATTGCAAACAAAGAGCTGACGCCAGATGTTGCCCTGAGATTGTGTCTGAGTCTGGGTACACTGATGGATGAAAAAAGTACGGTGGCGGTGGGGAGGGATACGCGAATCTCCGGCGAGATGCTAAAAAATGCCGCAGTTTCTGGCCTGCAGTCTACCGGATGCAGTGTCATCGACCTCGACATCGCGCCCAGCCCCGTCATTCAGTATTATGTAAGGGATTTCGCAGATGCGGGAGTTATCGTAACTGCATCCCACAACCCACGCGAGTATAACGGCCTGAAATTTGTAGACGGCGATGGCACCGAGTTCAGCAGGAATGTGGAGAAAGAGATAGAAAGGGCGTATGAGCGAGGAGAATTTCGAAGGGCCGGGTGGAAAAATATCGGCAAATTGAGCATGGCTGACGGAATATCTGGTTATAAGGGGGGTGTTAAAAAACTCGTCGATGTGAATAAAATACGGGGCGAGAAGTTCAAAGTCGTCGTAGACCCTGGTGGTGGTGCGGGATGTGTTGTCACTCCTTCTTTATTGCGTGAATTGGGTTGCACGGTGATTGAGCTGAATGCACAGCCCGATGGGACGTTCCCGGGGCGCCCTCCTGAACCGATAGAAGACGCACTCGGCGAGTTGATATCTCTTGTGAAAAAAACCAGAGCGAATTTAGGCGTAGCCCTGGATGGAGATGCCGACAGGGCGGTCTTCGTGGATGAAAATGGCGCATTCGTCAGCGAGGATGTCCTCCTTGCGATATTTGCAAAGCACACAATGCTGGAAAGGAAAAAAGGCATTGTGGTAATACCGGTGAGCTCGTCTCAATGCGTCGTCGACGTCGTTGAGCAGAATGGCGGAACGATCGTGTGGACTCCTGTCGGAAGCATACACGTGGCGAGGAGGATGATTGAAACAGGGGCCGTATTCGGCGGCGAGGGAAACGGAGGGCTGATTTTCCCGGAACACCTGCATGGCAGAGATGGCACAATGGCAGCTGCAAAGATTCTTGAGATGCTCAGTGATGGAAAACCCCTATCGCAGCTGGCTGACGAGATTCCCAAGTACTTCCACATAAAAAGGAAGATAACGGTTCCTGATAAAGATGCTGTGATGAAGGAGCTTGGAAAGGTCGTCAAGGGCAACGTGGATACCACAGATGGCGTGAAGATATGGCATGACGATGGCTGGGTGTTGGTCAGGGCGTCTGGGACCGAGCCAATTATCAGGGTATTTGCGGAGTCGAAGACGATGGAGAGGGCAAGGGAATTGATGCAAGAAGGGGTTGAGTTGGTTAAACAGCCAAAGCGAGTGTAGGTGAAGAAGAATGTGATTACAAAGGGTGCAGCGGGTTTGTCGGCACCCAAAGGGTCAGTATAGAGGGGTAGGATTAGAAGGACACTATGGGTGACTTAAAGATTAGCGGTTTCTGCTCATTTGCTCTGCTTCCTCTAAAACCCTGTCGTAAACCGTGATGTCGATTCTAAAACCAGAATCAATCAATTTTTTAAGCAAAACTTTAATTGCTTTGAGCATAGATTCATATATTAATTCATATATAATTCAGAATGGCGGTATGAATGATGATTGTAATAAAATCGAAGGTTGGTTCAAGGGGCCAGATCGTGATACCAAAGATAGCAAGGGACAATCTCGGCATGATCGAGGGTTCAGGGATTATTATTGAGCTGGCAGATGATGGGATACAAATCAAATCGGCAGAAAAAGACATATTGTCGAAGTGGAGCAGGATTGCAGAAGAAGAGGGCATGGATGTAAAAAAAGAGATAAAATACGGGGATAGGTTGTATGAAGAGATATTCTGAAACAGTATACCTTGATGCAAACTTCTTCATTTTCTCGTTGCTCGATAAAACGGAAGTTGGCGAAGATGCAAGGATGATATATCAAAAGATGGTCGAAGGAAAACTAAATACTGCTACATCGTCTCTGACATTTGACGAAATGATGTGGGCACTGGTCAAAGCAAATAAGAGGCATCTAATAAAGGATGCCGTGAATGACATCTACAAAACTCGGAATTTGATAATATTACCTGTCTCAATCTCTATCCCATTAAATGCAATTGAACTGATATTAAAAGGTCTAAATCCAAGGGACGCTTTTCATGTAAGCTGTATGATGGAAAACAAGATAACAACGATTATTTCAGACGATCGAGATTTCAAGGCGATCGAGGATATCAAGTGCTTCAATTTCAAGGATTTTCTTTTGGAGATAGCGTAACTTAGACCGCTAAGGATAATAAGAAAAATAAAAAATTAGGGAAGAAGGGACATCCCAGATGGAACATCTTGGTGTGTCTGCGAATTGTCCCAAATTAGGGATTTGTATATCGCTCGAGTTCATGCAGGATGCCGAGTAGGACTAAGAGATTTGGGTCGTCACGTGAGAATAGTTTTTTCAATACTTTCTCTGCCCCCTCGCTGGTTACAATGCTCTTTTTGATGTCCCAGATCGGAGATCTGGGAGAGTTGTAGTCCCGAAGGGACTTCAACAATCCCCATAGTGGCAGGTAGCAAATGGGAACGCATCTGAGCCCGAGTTTTGAGGCAGTGCTTATCGCGAGCTTATCATCCAATAAAATCTCAGGTAAATCCAGCTGGAGTGCCAATGCAATGGCCGCACACTCCCCCCTCCCCATCTTCCCTCTGCTGAGAAGTGAACTGAGGTATTTCATGCCTGTCCTGTTCAGCTCTTCTTTCTCGATGAAACCCTCCTCTATCAGTAGACTTATTCGTTGAACGTGCTTTTTTGGCCTCCTATGTTCATCGAAAACCTCGGTTGGAACATAGATTTTCGAGTATCTCTTCTTCGCGAGCAGTATCAGGCTCTCGTCTTTAGGTAGATCGATGATGATGGATGCGTCGGCGGAGGCTTTCATCCCCTCAGACCTCTGCACCGAGCTCTTCGAGAAGCAGTTTTTTGATGTTCTCAACGTCTATGTCTCTGGGTACTTTTTTGCTTTCAATGAAATCGATGAAATCAGGTAGTGATAGCTTTGCGAGTCTCGCCGCTCTCTCGAGAGAGGCTTTTTCTTTTTTATATAACTCCAGTGCCAGTTCCTTTCTTTTCTCCTCGATTCCTACCTCGAAGACCTCTCTGATGACCGCTGATTTACTCTTCTTCTCTATTCTCCCCAGCTCATCAAGCTCTGCCACAAAGTTTTTTGAAATCCTAAATCCTACGTATTTGGTTTCTGCCATTTGACCACGTGAAAACATTGTTGTCACATAATTTAAAGTTGTCGCTGAAAAGTTTGTCAAAAATAAAAAAATTAGGGAAGAAGGGATTGCTCCCTTCTCAATTTGTGGTGTGTTTTACTCTTCTTTGCGTCTCAGCACCAGATATGCTACCGCAAGCAGTCCGAGGATTGCGAATATCGCTCCGAATCCTGGAACTGGTACTGGTGTGGGTGTTGGCGTAGGCGTCGGAGTTGGTGTAGGTGTTGGCACTGGTGTAGGCGTCGGAGTTGGTGTTGGAGTTGGTGTAGGCGTTGGCACGACCACTACTGCCTCAAGGACGTGTACGGTCGTCCGTTCTGCTGGTGTGCCTAAGATTTCGACTTCAACCTCCCATGCTCCTATTGCGAAGCCGGTTGTGTTGAACTCTGCAGTCACCCTACCATCTACAACCACTGGGCGTGCCAGTGCGACGGCCCCAGCAGGTCCTGTCAGCGTTACGGTTGCCAGTTTACCAGCCATCCTGTTCGTCTCTGCTTCAACGGTCAAGTCTCTGCCCACTGTAACATTTGCAATGGGAAGAATCGTCAGGATGTCTCTCTCGACCCTGAACTCCCTGATGGTCAGTATGTCGTCACTGCCTGCAACGGTTGCTCTAGCCCTAATCATGGATGTAATCTCTGCGATTGTTCTACCAGCGTAGTGACCCCGAGCCGCAGTCAGGTTCGCACCTATTATTACATCTGTTCTTCCATCCCTGCCTGGATGTACCACGAACACGGTGTATGTGCCTCTTGTCACTGCTGTTGCGAACGGTCTCTGTTCGTATGTCCAGTCAGCTGCCCTGACGGTGACATTGCCACTGAAGTCTATGCGTGAAATGTCGTTCCTGACCACTATCATGCCGACCCATGGGGCACCACGTGCTCTACCATCGACCCTCATGTCTACGGTATCGCTCTCAGCTGTGACTGCCGGTACGTTTACGACTAAATCGCCTTCAACCAGTCGTATCGAAGTGACTGCGTCTGGGGATGGTTTGATGCCTGATACGTCAGTGGCGTATACGTTTATCCTGTAGGTGCCTGGCAGTAGTCCGCTAGTGACCCATGTGTGCCTGTAGACATTAGCGGCATCCACTCGCGTGAATACCACTGTCACGTTCTCGCCAGCCGGGTTTATGACACGGATGGTCGCACCCAAGTTACCCGTCACCGTACCCGTGATGTCCACCCTCTCGCCGATTATGGCGGTCGTCGGTGCGGATACGGTTGCCAAACCCCTGCCCACGGTGATGACAATCGATGCCTCTCTCATTGGAACGGCGACACGGTCCGTAGCCGTCACGGTGAATGTGCGGTCCATGGCGAACTCCATCGTGAACCTGAATGTGCCGTCGGCTTTGTCGTAAAGTCGTTCAGGTGTGGAATGACCCTTGCCTCCCCTGTGGGAAGCGTGGTTATGGTGACATTATGCCCGGCAACTCCTGTTACCGTGAACGTCGTCCTCTCTCCTGTGACGATTGCGGTCCTGGTCGCACTGATGGCTACTGCTGGGTCAACTATCCTCAGCGATACAATGTTTGAACTTGCTGATAATCCCTGTGCTCTGTCTGCTACTGTCCTGACCTGTATCGTCCATGTGCCATGTCTCAAGCCGGTCGTGTTCAGTACGAACGCACTGATGTTGGTCATGTTAATGTCTCTCAAAGCATTTTGTGAGTGTCCTGCGACAGTCCAGTTGTTCGGTGCTACTCTATGTATGTTGCCAATCGGGTCGGTGAGTATGATGTCACCCCTGTCCCCACCAGCTATGTTGGTCGTCACGTTGAGTGTCACATTAGAGCCTTCTGCAACGCTGGTCACCGATGTTCCGTGGAACCGTGTGTCTATTGTTAATATTGGTGCATCGACAAATAGTCTGAATGTAATCAAACCAACCGGCGCAATAGATCGATTAGCCGTAACATTATATATGCCAGTTCTCATAGCTCGAGCGACCGTGTCAACGATGGTTAGGTTAGCAGGAGCAGGACCTACAGGTAGCGCAAAGGTGTGGCCCGCTGCAGCACCAACCATACCTGTAAATGTGACTGTGGTAGTGGCGTTCAGATCTGTAAGATTGAGGACTTGACCGAGCAACACCGGATAGTCCACTCCTGCTGCTGGAGTAAACCTATTATGACTCTCGCCTGGTGTCGCACCTGTCGCCCCTACCGGCGTAACAAACGCCGTAAAGACGGATAGTATCATTAGTGTCGTTAAGAATGTCGCTGTAATCTTCTTTTTTATGTTATTCATTATTTGTTTAACCTCCTTTTGGTTTTATTCATTTTGGGCGTCATCTATTATAAGGCTTTGGTTTTGGCGTTTTTGTCCGAAACATAAAACCCTATTTTTTACAGCGCCCTCCCAACCCCTCTTGAGGTTGTTATGGATATGTTAAGTTCCTACCTATTTAAATGTTTTGTGGTTGTCGATGTTCTCGATGTTTTCCATCTTTTGGTCATCATCGACGTTTTTGCTCTTTTTCCAACCACGACAGCATGGCTTCAGTTACGGCTTTTCCGACCGCCATACCCCTTCTGGTAGCCTCTGCTTTGAACTCCAGGTAGGTTTTCCTGTCGATTCCTTTCACGTTTATCTCCACTCTCTCTGGCTTAGCCTTCCACTTGACCATATCTTTGGCTTTTTCGAACAGGTCGACCATGTGAAAACAGTGGAACGTGTGCCGATATAAAGATTTCTGATGTCATCGCCTTATCTCTGGAATGTTTTGTGGTGGTGGCGAAAATTTATGTATGTTGAACCACATAGGGATTACAACTATCACCGAACCCCAGAGATAATGGTCTCAAGAACGGTTCGAGTATGGATAAAGACGATGAAATTTAAAGTAATTGTAAGTGAAGGGGAAGACGGATGGTACGTTGTTGAATGCCCTGCCTTGCCTGGATGTGTTTCTCAAGGAAAAACTATAGAGGATGCCTTAGAAAATATTAAAGATGCCATCCAGGGTTGTTTAGAAGTTCTAAATCAAAGAGCAAGAGCATTCAGTGTCCATGATAAAGTGGTAGAGGTAGTTGTTTAATCAAACACTATGACAAAACTGCCGGTCACCTCCGGGACGAAAGCCGTTAAAGCGTTTAGTAGAGCAGGCTGGAGTGCAAATAGGCAAACAGGTAGCCACATAATCATGGAAAAAGTTGGCTCTATTGTTACTCTTTCCGTACCAATCCACAGAGAACTTGATAGAGGCACTCTCAGGAAGCTGATTAAGCTGGCCGGTTTAACTGTGGAAGAGTTTGTAGATTTGTTTTGATAAGAAGACTACTTGGTCAAACTGTGGTTTTGTGTCAGAAAACTCGTGCCTGATGTCATCGCCTTATTTCTGAAATATCGATGAACGAAAAGAACAGAGAATGGCGAGTACAACTCCCATGACCACAAATTACAGCTTCTTCACCATCTTTTCAAGAAGTTCAACCGTTCGATTTTGCCCATTAACTATTTTATCCTGCCCCTCTGTCAGCGAATCCAGACTTTGTATCATTTTATCCTGACCCTTAACCAGCGAATCCTGCCCCTCTGTCAGCGAATCCAGACTTTGTATCATTTTATCCTGACCACCCAACAGGGCTCCTGTGTTCCTCTCGACCCCCCGAATTGATTCAATCCCGACATCGAGTTTTCTTCCAATATCGCTCAATTCGTCTGTTGGTGCCTTGAAAAATACCTGGGGCAGGTACACATCGCAGGGTATTTCTTCCTTATTTACTTCATCTATTGCAGCTCCAACGTTCACACATTTGTCCTCAAGTTCCTTTACCAGACTTGTGACCAAAGGAGCTGCTCCCCTGCAAACGATCTTTACGGTGCCATCACTATCGTTATAGACCATGCCTCTGACATTAAGGCTTTTGGCAATACTTTCGACCAGATTCCTGAATCCTGTATCTTGAACCCTGCCTTTTATCTGGATGTTGTAGTTTTTGTGGGCTTGCATCGTATTTTACTTTCCCATCATGCAGTATAAATAAGTTACCAGAACTCTAAGCATTGATGAATCAATATATATAAGAAATAAGAAGATGTGCCGAGTGTATGAGGTCGCTGTATGAAACTTCCTGTCGCATCTGACAGGGAAATCATTAAAAGCACTCAAAAAGATTTGGTTTCACAGTCATTAGCCAAAAGGGGAGACATATTTGACTTGAGAAAAGGCCAATGATGGGATAAAAGGAATTTATTGTAGGTGTCTGATGCTTCGTTGTCGATGTTAGCATACTTCCTCAGGCGACTTTACCTCGATTTCCGTTATTCTTTTAAACTCTTCATCCCTTGTAACTAGGGCACATCTCCGAACTTTGCATGTGGAGACGATAATCGCATCTGGAAGTCTCACCTTATATTTGGCTCTGATCGTCGATGCTTCTTTCGCGATGGATATATCCACATCGATGATTGTGAAGTTGTTAATGCTCATTATGTCTATGAGAAACTTTTCCCCTTTTTCAATCTCCCTGCTCGATTGGAACCCGCTTAAGATTTCCGCTATACATATCACAGAAGTGAAGCCAACATGTTTTCCTTTATGAATGTTTTCGAGTACCATCTTCGCTGCGTGATAATTTTCTTCTTCGTTTAGAATGCTCAGGAAGATGTTGGTGTCTACAAACAACCTCATACAGTTACTTCTCTCGTTCTTCACCTCTCCCACTCATCCCGTATCCGCATCTGGTAATTCATGCTCTTTCCAAATATGCCCTTTCCCAGCCCAACGAGGTCTGCTATTGGCTGACTTGGGGATTTTTTCAGCACGATTTTTTCACCTTCAACTTCGAACATCACTTTTCCTCCTGTCTTGATGTCCAGTAGTCTCCTCATCCGCTGGGGGATGGTGACTTGTCCCTTTTTTGTGATTTTACTACACTCCATACTATAGTATTACTGTTCAGTAATACTTAAGATTTTTGGCGTTTTGCCTCCGGACACGATCAAGAAGCTAATTCTGAAGGGAGAAAGTTATGTGAAATCCTCACACTTATAAAAAGAGCCGTCTTTACAATCTTCCCCATCGCCTCTTGGAATAGACGACCAGTGCTATTATGATGATGGCTAAAACGATTCCTATTGTGGTTATATTGGCCCATAACACATGTGCTACGACAGCGGCTTCGGCGCTACGTTGTGCCCTCACTGCACTGGCATGGGCACTATCGGCCGCCGCAATCGACTCGTTTATTTGCGCTGCATGATACAGTGCGTTGCTTGAATTATTGAAATTCCTTGCCGTCTGGAGATACGCAATCGCCCCGGTCACATCCACTCCCGCACCTTCGGCATCTGCAATCGCCTTCTTGGCTCTGGTGATCTGGTCCATAGCCCCGAATATGGTAGCCAACGCATACTCTATCAGTTCGCTGGTCACATTCACCCTTATCTGATGCATATCCTCTATATCGCCTGCCTTGGGACCCACCAGGCCGATGTGCATTTGTCGGATGTCCATTATAGCGGTGGAAGTCCTCACCCCAACCGTTGGAGCCCTGCCGTCCAGCTTGATAGTGACAGTATCATACTCAAAATGGTCGAAGGTGAAATTGAACTTGCGCACATCGCGAGTATCCACTATCTTGCCGTTCACCATAATCGTCCAGATCGGTTCGTCCAGCTCCGTATCCAACAACAGCAATGTTTCAGTAATCAAGGCTGGAGTGACCTCCTTTAAAACGACCACCAGAGAGACCCGCTCTTCAATCAACAAATCCCGGTCCGGGATACTCTCTTCGGAGACCACACGGAAATTTAAGTGTGCTGAAACGGGCATCACAGCACTGCTGAGTAACATGAGGACGACCAATGTAATTAAAATTGTTCTGCCGGTCAATCTGTCCAATCTCTTCATCACTTTCCCCTTTTCAGAATAACGGCTTGAGGGAGTCGTCCGTGTCCATCAGTTCGTCGTACTTCTTACCGCTCTTGGCGACGAGCCCCTCTATATTGTCCTGTGCCTCGATTGCTATGCGCTGCAACTCCTTGATTCTGGGTATGTCGGATATGCCTGATAGGAGCACCACTACTGCTACGTGTTTACTTCCTGGAATCGGATAATCTCCTCCACGGACCTCTGTGCCATCTATCAAATCCTCGACAAATACTTTTGCCTTGTCCATTCCCTTCTTATTCAGTTCGTCTGGCGCACCTGCCATCAACACGAGCGCCTTTTCCGCAGTTCTGATATCACACTGCACCGTCAGCCGGCCCATCACCGCCCTTCGCACCAGCGACATGATCCTGGTGGTGGCATCCAACGTATTTATGGTTGCCTTGCGTCTTCGGAACAGTTTGGCAAGGAAGCCGCGTGAGTGTGATTGCACTTCTTCACTTGCATAACCTATAACGGAAATGCCCCCTCCTTTCAACGTATTGATGATCTCGGATGCGTCCACGACCAACTGGCCTACATCTCCTCTTTTGGTCCGCTCGCCGGCACTTATCAAAACGCCGAATCTCCTCACGATTTCATCGTTCATATGATTGTATGCATCCTCAAGTGTTTCTCCCTCTTTCTTCCAGAGGTCGTTGTCGAATAGAAATAGATTATCCACCTCTTTAACCAGCGTCATGAAACTTCGAGCCGCATTCAATGAATATAATCCTCCCTCTTCTCTTGCAGGCAGAAATCCCAGACCATATACTGGTTCGTTGTACAGGGTCTTCAACCTGCGTGCCAGGACGGGCGCCCCTCCAGACCCTGTCCCCCCTCCCAGGCCTGCAACGATCAGGAAGCCATCGACCTGATGGGTACCCCGTTTATCGATTGCGCTCTGTATCGTATAAATTTCATCCGTAGCTATTTTTGCGCCCGTTTCATTATCAGCGCCGACGCCGTGACCCTTTACAATCGACTGTCCTACCAACAGGCGGTCCTCCATCGGTATGTTCTTCAGGCCCATGAGGTCTGACTTGGCGGTGTTAATGGCAAGAGAACGTGCGATGCTGTTTTGACCGGTTCTCTTGTCATACTCCACAAAAAGGTCTACCACTTTGCCCCCTGCTTGTCCAAAACCAATTAGGAAAAATTTCATTGTAATCAACTGTATTTGAATATAATATAACTAATATTCCTTATATAAATGTATTTTGGAGTTGTCATGGATTATACAGTCATTATAAATATTGGATAGCCTGACCGAGTGAATCGGTATCTGCACGTAGGTTTCCCCCTCTATCTTCTTAAACTTTGACGGGTCGATTCCATCCTCCAGTTCAACTACCATGTCGTGCAGATAACCAGTGTCGGTATCAAAGGTGACGTTGCATACGGTTCCAAGAGGTGTGCCGTCACCAAACACAATTTGCCGATTCAATATATCCTTCACCAGCACCCCGCGAATCATCTCGTCCTTATATTGGTGCATTAGGCGCTGAATCAATCTCTCCTTGTTGTTAAGAGATGTCATGCTCATGCCAATTAAGTCCATGGGCACCTTGATGTCGGTTGCCTCTCCCAGACCTGAAAATTCGCCTTTGCGCCAGCACAGCATCGCATAGACCAGACATTGCGCATAAGCGAACGGATAGGCATCTGCAAATTTGCCGTGAATATTTCGAGCATGCTCATTCCCTGGGTCGATGAGAAAATCGTTTGCTATCTTTCGCACCTCGTCTGCGATAACCTTTTCCACATCCAGATTATTTCTCAATAAGCCAACTGCTCTTGGAATTGCCAGTTTCATATAGTGCTCGATTGCCGAGTCATCAACCGGCTCCAGAAGAAAATTCCAGGGAAATAGCCGCGATTTGAGATAATTGTATGCCTTATTTGTGCTTAGTTCTATCGACATTGTGCTTCCTTATAAATTCGGTAATCTTTCTCAATGTTGATTTTTCTTCTACTCCCTCGTCATCTTCATTGCCGCTCTCCTCACTGCCACAGAGCATCTGGACCCATCTTCCAAAGTCCGTCACCGCGTATCTATCGCCATATTTTTCAACGAGATAAGGGTCCCATTTGTCCTCAGTCAGGTACTTCAACGCCTCTTCAAGACGTTCATCATACAGGTCGGTTATGCGCCCTTTGTATTCCCCATCCTCGCGACTGCAGACGTCTTGCAGCTCTTTCAAACTCATTTCTGAATTTGAGTTCAGACGTCTAAAGACGTCAAACGCATAATCTTTTTCCTTGAGTCGTTTCCAGGAGGAGTCCATCTTGTTGGCTCTGCCCAACATCTTTTTTGCCGACTCCTGGAGTATCGTAGTAACGTAATTTAAGACGCTCAATGCAGCTAAGTTATTCGCATCAGGGGCATTGATTTCGATTCCTTTGCTGGACATAATTGCATTTTTAAATTGAATTGCAGGTTTTGGTTTGTTGAACAATATGTCCGTTATCGCCATGTAATATTGGGCGGAAATCGATTCGTACTCGCTGTCATAATGATATATGCCATCCTTTCGCTGGTCAAGACTTGGAGCAAAGTCCGATGTCATGTCGAGAAGCTCAGATGTGACGTGCGATATATCTATAGAGGCGTCCTCTCGTTTCGCTTTAACCGTCCTAAGCCTGTTCGCCTCCTCCTCCAATTGTGACCTGAGTTTGCCGCCGATGCCCTTGTCCAATAGTTTCTCAATTTCCTCCAGCTCTTTTATCTTGCCATCTGTCTCATTGACATCAATCCCCTTCTTGAGGTCCCAGTATTTAACTGCCAGGGCATTTACTATCTCATTGAATGTAACCTGAGTCATAATGGCTCCCCTATCGATAACCATAAATTGCCATGTTACATATATAAGATTTATATATAAGATTTGTTGAAATGTTGTAACTCCGTCTAAATCTGTTGATTTAGTCGGTTTTTAATCTACGTCATAACGAAGATGTGAGTGATATATATGAAGTATCTCGTACTCGTTGGAGATGGCATGGCTGATCTACCGTCGAAGGAGTTGGACGGCAGGACTCCTCTGCAGGTAGCCAACATCCCAAACATGGATTTCATCGCAAATAACGGCAGAAACGGAATTGTGAAAACCATACCCGATGGAATGTCCCCAGGTAGTGATGTCGCCATCCTGTCGATTCTCGGTTATGACCCCAGAGTATATTATACGGGCAGGGGTCCATTAGAGGCAGCAAGCATGGATGTAGTTCTAAACCGAGATGATGTGGCGTTCAGATGCAATCTGGTGACGGTGAAGGATGAAATCATGGTCGACTATAGCGCCGGCCATATCCCAACCGAAGAGAGTCGGATTCTGATCAAACATATCGATGAAAAACTGGGGGACGAGGTAACTAAATTTTATCCAGGGGCCAGTTACCGCCACCTGCTGGTGCTCGGCAACGGCAAGGGCAAGGGTGCGAAGTGCACTCCGCCGCACGACATAGTTGACAAATCCATCGAGAAATACCTGCCTCGTGATGGGGGCTTTCTAAAAAAGTTAATGCGCGATTCAATGCCCATCCTTGATGAACACGACGTCAATCGCAGACGCGTGAGCGCTGGCAAAAGTCCAGCGAACATGATATGGCTGTGGGGACAGGGGATGGCGCCGACTATGCCCTCTTTTGAAAAACTATATGGCATAAGTGGCTCTGTGATTTCTGACGTAAATTTAGTAAAAGGCATCGGCAGGTGCGCTGATTTAAACGTCGTAAACGTGCCAGGAGCCACAGGATACCTGGATACCAATTACGAGGGAATGGCAGATTATGCGCTGAGCGCCCTAAAAAATGATGATTTCGTCTTTTTGCATGTGGAAGCGCCCGACGAGGCAGGACATATGGGGGATATCAGAGCCAAAATTAAGGCGATAGAAGATTTTGACGAAAAAGTCGTAGGGCGCGTGTTGGCTAATATCTATGGTGAATACAGGATAATGGTGCTTTCGGACCACTCAACACCGATTTCGCTTAGAACCCATACCGCAGACCCGGTGCCATTCGCCATATACTCGACGGATGGCGGTGCGGATGACATCAGGTCATTTGACGAAGCTTCGGCAAGAAAAGGGATTTTTTTAAAAGATGGTCATACACTGATGAATATGCTCATCTATTAATGGGGCAATGGAGCATGACATTGAGAATCGAGGCATTTACAGTAACTGGAATCCCCATGATACAAAAAGGGGATGATATCGGCGTGATTATATCAGAATTAGCGCAACTGGAGCATGTTGATATAGTGCTAATCGCCTCAACGATCGTATCCAAGTCCGAGGGGCGGGTCCTTGCACTGGATGATATCGCGCCAAGAGAGGATGCCAATCGCATTGCGCATATAAATCAGGAAGACCCAAGATTTGTTCAGGCCGTTCTGGATGAGAGCGATGAGATGTTGATTGAAGCTCCTTTTATGCTGACTAAGATAAAATGCGGACATACCTGCGTGAATGCCGGGGTCGACAGGTCCAATGTCGAAGATGGTTTCATAGTGCCGTTGCCAGAGAATCCTGACGCAAGCGCAAAGAGGATTAAAGACGTCATCTTCGATAGAACTGGAAAGCGCGTTGGCATCGTCATCACGGATACGTGCGGGCGCCCGTTCAGGATTGGACAGACAGGTGTTGCGGTTGGATGCGCAGGAGTTCCTGCCATGAGGGCATGGAAGGGAAAAAAAGACCTGTTTGGCAGGGAACTGAAGGCGACCAACGAAGCCATCGTAGATGAGCTGGCGGGCTTTGCCAATCTGTTGATGGGGGAAGGTAACGGTGCCACCCCTGTTGTGATAATCAGGGGCGTGGAATGGGAAGAGTGTGAGGACGGAGTTCGCAAGCTCTACAGGTTAGAGGCAGAGGACGTGATTAAAAAAGCGCTATTGGCCGGACGAGATGTGCTCGACTAGCTCTGCAAAGGCAAGACTGCCAGAAATTTTCTTAATTCGAGCTTTGACGATGTCTCCAGTTTTGACATTTGGTATAAATATCGTGTATTTATCCATTTTGGCGATGCCGTCCCCCTTCCTGCCAACGGCATCGACGCGGACTTCATAGACCTTGTCCTCTTCCAGTCCCTTCACGATAGTTGCCTTTTGAGCCCGTCTTTTTTTGATGGGCCTATGTCCGCCGCACGCATCGCATTTTAACATTAATACCCTGTTCATCTTTACAAGATGCGTATCCGGTAGCCTGCATTCCGAGCAGATAACATATTCATTGGCATAATTATCTATGTGCGACTTGATGACGTCTGCTGAAAAACGTCCCTGAAATATCGTCCGATTCCCTTCGACCTTGCCAGCAGTACCGATTTCTCTGAGCAGATATTTTATGAGGTGGTCTGCATCTCTATTTAGAACATCAACTATTTCTTTAAAATTATCGAGGATCGTCATCCTGCCCTCTAACAGTATTTTTGGTGCAGGTATGACGAAGCGGGCCATATCGGTTTTTGTAGCTGGTGCTTGCTTGAGCGCACGGTCCAAAAATGCCTCATAATCTCCCAAACTTACGTCCCCTTTGATTTGATTAACTCTTCGCCCTTATCTACGACGATTCGACACGGTGTGGGAAGTTTATTGGTCGCTCTTCTAAGCGCATCCTTTGCAATGTTGAAGTGCTGCGGATGTACACCAAGTGTCATAATCTTTTGTCTCTGGTGAACACGCGCCGCGGTCCCAACTGCCTTGCCAAAGGCCTTTCGCATTCCATCAGAGATTCGATCTGCGCCCGCTCCTGTTGCTTGTTTATTCTCTCTGAGAACATGATGAGGAAACACATTTAGTTTGAGATGGTAGTTTAAACGCCCCACCTCTTTGAGTAATAGTCGGTTTGCAGAGACGCGCGCCGCCTCGAGAGAGCTATCCCTGACCTGACACGCCTCCATCACCATCAGCGTCAGAGATACAGGAAATTCATCGGTCAGATTGCCCATGTCAAACTGGACTATCTTGCTCCCTGGAATGCCTCCCATATATGTCTTGCGGGTGTATGCACGATCCTTAAGTGCCCGATACATTCTTGCTGGTTTTCTGACCATTGTAGCCCTCTTATTATTTTGTGTATGTCGCAGATGGAACATGTCACAGTTCGGAGAACTGTGAGAGTTGTATTTCCTTCGGAAATTCAACACCGACTAACTCAGAAGAGTTAGACGGACTCACAGATCTTCGATCTGTGACCTCTGCGAGAGTTGTAACCCTGAAAGGGTTTCAACATTTATATAAACCTTATTGATGCTCCAGTGTTTCTTGCACGTACGGTCATGACGTCGCCTCCAATACTAGTTTTCAGATGCTCCTTTACGGCATCCTGAAGTCCAGAGGGTTGATCGGCAATTCCATACACGAGTGGGCCAAAGGAACTCATCCCAGCGCCTGCTGCGCCGTTCTGAAGCATCACGTCCATTATTTCCCTGGCAATCGGCTGGAGCTCGATTTCCCTTCGCTTAAAGCCGATATCTTGGATTCGATTAATCGCGGACCCGAAGGTCGTCAAATCCTCCTCAAATAGGGCAGGCAGCAATTCCATGAGTATCACATGCGAGACGGCTTGTACCTCCCTTATGGGAATCGGACATTCTCTTTGAAATATGTCGACCTCCCTCACACCAGACGCTCCCTGCAGATTTGGAATGGCCAGCACGATATCCCAGTCTGGAAAATCGTGCCTTATCAGCACTGGAGGTGGTGAAGCATGACTAACTGCTGATGGCTTAAATCCTTTCTCCTCGAATTTGTGCCCGCCATCGAGGATAAATCCTCCCTGCTCGAATGCAGCAACGCCTATGCCAGATGTGCCGCCCCTCTTGACAATCTTCGCCAGCTCATAGACGGACAATCCGAGGTCGTATAACATATTTACAGCCATTCCCGCAGCGAGAGATGCCTGGGTGCCGGAGCCCAGACCCACGTGTGAGAGTATATCCTCCTCGATGGTGATATGTGCACCCCTGTCTCCACCTGCTATCATTTCAGCGCTCCTCCTCACGCGTTCGCACAGGGCGCTGTCGCCCTCTACTGTCACTCCGTCGGCTTTTTCTGCAGAGAGGATGAGAGATGGCTGGTCTAATGTGATGCCAATGCCGCCGTCCACCCTTCCCAGCGCCCCGTTTAAGTCGATCAGCGTGATATGTATCCTCGATGGCGTCCTGATCTTGATCATCGTTTTAATCGTTCCACCACTCTTCTGTCTGTCGCAGTTCGGAGAACTGCGAGAGTTGTAATTCCTTTGGAATTTCAACATCAACGAATTTTTCAACAGTCATATCAGTAGCCCTGAACCAAAATACAAAAAACCATGTCACTAACTCGATGCTTCTTGTAGTACATCCGCTAGATATTCTCTTCGTTTGCTGGAGACATATGATGTGATCCTTTGAATGAACGTGGCGGTCTTAGTATCAAAATACTTCTCGCCGCACTGCGTACACACCTCTGCAGGCATCTCTCTTACGGAAACACCTCTAATCTCAACTTCGACGAGTTTCTTTTCGACTTTGCCGCCACACGAATAGCAGGTCTTCATTTCACGCTTCTCCTTTGTTTATAGTCATCTTTCCATATATTTAAGTCTGGCCTATAAACTATTATGATAATCAATGCATCCTCATGGGGCGCGCATACTACATGTATGGGTGATTTGTGTATCGAGCACAGCAAGAGGCAGCTGGCCCCTCTGGGATCATCTGGATGTTCCTCGATAACATCAAAATCTTGTTTCAGGGCTTGCTCTAGTTCTTCAGCAGTGATATTTTCAAGGGACTCTTTTTCAACCGCATGTAACGTGTGTCGTATGTTGTTAAGGCGTGATATTATTTCATCTCGCATTTCCCAATCCCAAACTCCATCTCGATGTTTTCTATGGTCCATTTCTTTACCAAATCGCCTTTTATCGTGATATCTATGCCCATATTCAGACTCTCTGCCCTGACCTCGCCTGAGATGAAATCTCTCCATGCACTCATTAAACCAACCACTCGCCCATCCTGGATTCTCATGGACACGTCTATTTTGTCCATCATATCGAGGTTCAGCTCGCGTCGCATGTCCTGAATGCGTCTGATGACCTCTCTGGCATACCCCTCTGCAATGAGTTCATCGGTCAACTCGACATCCACGTATATGCGCCCGCCAGAGAACTCTGCCACGCTGATGTGTTCGGGAACGCTCTCCTCAAATCCAACCATCTCCTCGGTGATGAGGACCTCACCGTCAGGTAGTTTGAGTTCGTATCCCCTAGCAATTTTCCTTTTTACTACCCTGCCATCGATCTTTTTGAGCGCATCGATGACCTTGCCAGCCCTTCCCTTGAACTCCGGTCCGATGCGATTGGGGTTCGGAACGACCTTGAGTCCGAGCTCCTCCCACTCCTCTCCCGCCTCGAGTACGATGAGCTCCTTTGTATTTGCCTGCTCCTTGATAACGCTTTCAAGTGATTTGACCGCCTTGTTCACGGCGTCGTTATCTGGCGCTATCACGATTACCTTCACAGGCCACCTCAGCTTCCGCTTGGCCTTCTGGCGCGCATTCGAGGCGGCTTCAACCACCCTCCGTGCGACATCCATATGCGCTTCAAGAGTTTTATTTATCGACTTTTTGTCTGCGACCGTCCAGTCGCACATATGCACGGTAGGCAGCCGCATTGCGACATCGCCTTCATGACTCACGTTCTGGTAGATGTCCTCTGCAATGAACGGCGTAAAGGGCGCCATCAGCTTGACAATGGTATCCGTCACAGCCCATATCGTGCGATATGCCGCGAACTTGTCTGGGTCATCTTCCTCTATCCACATCCTCGGGCGTATCAATCTGATGTACCAGCGCGACAAATCCTCCACTATGAAATTCTGGAGCGCTCTGGTCGCTCGGTGCAGCTCATACCTGGCCATCGCATCCTCTACTTCTAAAATCAGCGAATTAACCTTTGATAGGACCCATTTATCCTCAATCCTGAGATGTGATTTCACGGATTCCGACGACACAGCAGAGGGGTCGAAATTGTCAAGCGCCATATAGGGAAGCGGAAAGCGATACACGTTCCATAGAATGTTCAACATGCGATGCGCATTCTGGACATCCTCTATGATAAATCGAAGGTCTTCCCACGGCGCGTTTGATGAAAGGACATAAAAGCGCAGCGTATCCGCGCCGTACCTGTTGATGACATCCTCTGGCGTCACCACATTCCCCATACTTTTGGACATCTTCCTGCCGAGGTCGTCCAGCGTGAAGCCGTGCATTAACACGCTCTTGTAGGGCGCCCGGCCAAACGCTATCATGGATGCGCCAAGCTGCGAATAGAACCACCCTCTCGTCTGGTCATGTCCCTCGGTGATGAAGTCCGCAGGCCACCATGTATCGAACGCCCCTGATTTGTGCGGGAAGTCCAGCCCAGCCCATGAAGCAATCGCTGAATCGAACCAGACGTCGAAAACGTCCTCCACTCTGCGCATATCCTCGGTGCATTTTGGACATTTTAAACGGATTTTATCCAGGTCTGGTCGATGCAGTTCCATATCGTCAGGAAGGTCGCCTGCCCTTTTCTCGAGCTCATCACGCGTTCCGATCACGTCCATGCTACCGCACTCGCATATCCATATCGGCAGCGGGATGCCCCAGTATCTCTGGCGCGATATGCACCAATCTCTGGCGCCCTCTATCCAGTCCTTAAACCTGGCAGAGCCTGCCCATCTTGGATGCCATTCGACCTTCTCGATTTCCTTCAGCATCGAATCCTTCAACTCCGAGACCTTGAGGAACCACTGCTCCGTCGCCAGATAGATAATGGGAGTTTTACAGCGCCAGCAGTGGCCGTATCTGTGCGTAACATTTCCATGCGCCAGCAGCACGCCTTTTTTATCAAGGTCTTCTATGACCTGCGGGTTTGCATCGAAAACATACATGTCCACATACTTGCCTGCATATGCCGTATAACGTCCATCAGGTCCCACAGGACAAAAGATGGGCAGTTCGTGCTCCGTACCCAATCCAAAGTCGTCCATACCATGTCCTGGAGCGATGTGCACGCATCCAGTATTTTCGACGGTCACAAAATCGGCAAGATATACCTTGTGCTCAAAGCCTGCCTGCGCTGGAACGACATCACTTAAAGGATTTTCATACTCAAGCCCGACCAGGTCCCTGCCACGCATTGTTTCGAGAACCTCGTAATCCTGATAGTGCCCCTCCTTCAGAACGTTCTCGACCAGTTCTGATGCCATGATCAATATCTCGTCCCGGTTTTCGTCCCATGCACGCACCTTTGAATACTTAAAATCCGAATGCACCGCAACCGCTATGTTGGAAGGGATTGTCCACGGAGTTGTCGTCCAGATTACGATGTGGGTGTCGTCCTCTCCGACAAGTCGAAACTCCTTTGGAGTTTCAGACAGTCGGGAAATCTTCGATTTCCGACTTACTGGAAATTTGACATAAATCGAGGGGTCGGTTCGATCCCAGTACTCGACCTCGGAATCCGCGATAGCGGTTTCACACCGCGAACACCAGTTGACAACCCTTTTGCCCCCCTCGAGCAGTCCCTTTTTGTGTGCCTGTTTTATCGTCCACCAGGCAGCTTCGATGTAACCGTCATCAATCGTCATGTAGGGGTCATCCCAGTCAAGCCATGCGCCGAGTCGCTTAAACTGCGCTGTCATCTGTTCCTTATTCTGGAGGGCAAAGCGCTTGCACTCATCGATAAATCGATCGGAACCATATGCTTCGATATCCTTTTTCGTCTTGAAACCGAGATGCTCCTCCACTTTGACCTCGATGGGGAGGCCGTGCATATCCCATCCTGCTCTGTCCAGGACGTCAAATCCCTTCATCGATTTAAAGCGCAATACCACATCCTTGATGATCTTATTCCATGCGGTACCGAGGTGAATGGCTCCCGTCGTATATGGCGGACCATCCACAAAATAAAATCGCTGGCTGCCCTTCCGATGTTCTCGCGTGCGCTTGTACGCCTCCGCCTCATTCCACTGTCGGATAACCCGTTCTTCTACCTTGTGTGAATCATATTGTCCTGCCACTTCTTCCTTCACGTCCATACCTCAACTGCTGCGTTTCTGAAATGCTTGTATCCTAATTAAAGATTTCAGTATGACATATGTTTTAAATAACGCCGAGGAAAGTTATATCTCACATATATGAATATGATATACTAAATACAGGGGGCACGAGGATTAAAGAAGTAATCTGGACCGAGAAATATCGACCGAGGACCTTGAAGGATGTTTTAGGGCAGGACGCCATAATCGAGCGCCTGCAATCATATGTTAAATCCGGCAGCCTGCCGCACCTGCTTTTTTCTGGTCCGCCGGGGGTTGGCAAGACGGCATCGGCAATCGCCATCGCAAGGGAGATGTTCGGAGAGGTGTGGAGAAGCAACTTTACAGAGCTCAATGCCTCGGATGAAAGGGGCATCGATGTCGTGCGAAATAAGATAAAGAACTTCGCCAGGACAGCTTCCCTGGGCAAAGCCGCGTTCAAGATAATATTTCTCGACGAAGCGGATGCCCTCACCCACGATGCACAATCTGCACTGCGCCGAACCATGGAGCGCTACACCAGCACGTGTAGATTCATTCTGAGCTGTAACTATTCGTCTAAAATCATCGAACCGATTCAGTCCAGATGTGCTGTATATCGATTCAAGCCGATATCTGACGAGGCCGTTGAGAAGTGCATCAGGCAGATTGCAAAAGAAGAGGGCTTGCAGCTCATGGACGACGGAATAGAAGCCATCAAATATGTGACGAGAGGGGATATGCGCAAGGCGATAAATTCGCTGCAGTCCGCTGCAGTTATGGGCAAAAAGATCGATGCAGATATGATATACCAGACAACCGCCACGGCATGCCCTGGAGAGATGAACGAATTGATCGAGTTATCTCTGAAAGGCGATTTTATGGGGGCAAGGGATAAATTGGATGCACTGCTCATAGACCACGGTATGGCTGGCGAAGATGTAATATATCAAGTTCACAGGGCAATAATGGACTTCGGCGACATTTCGGACAATCTGAGAGTCCAGCTGCTTGACAAAATTGGCGAGATTGACTTCAGGCTAACAGAAGGCGCAAACGAAAGAATACAATTGGAGGCGCTGATAGCCCATTTCATGCTGGTGTTGAAATCCCATAGGGATTACAACTCTCGCAGATGAAACATCTGCGACACTGGGAAGAAGTAGGTTTCTTTGTTTTACATACTACGCCGTGAGATATTCTGTGCCTGATTTTATCAAAACTTTGAGTACAAAGTTTTTATCAAAACTTTGAGTACAAAGTTTTTATCAAAACTTTGAGTACAAAGTTTTTATCAAAACTTTGACTGGAGGGACCTCTCCTTCTGGCATGACGTTAAATTTTTCAAAACCGATGACCTCGCCCGTCTTGATGTCTTTTTTGATCAGAAACTCTTCTTCGGTTTCCTCACAAACTGCTTCCTTAGGCTCACCAAACCACACATCCAACGTATTTCCAACTTTATCAAATATTACTAGGACTTCTTTTGCCATATGATGTTCCCCTTCTTTATTTTGTCTGCGAGGTATGCACTAATTATGAATCCCTCACTATTTAATCGTTTGGTCAACACGCAAATATAACGCATCTTTAACCTTCTATACTGTTTATAGTATAGGAAAACTGTGGAATCTTTCTTGCTTACTCTAACCTCGTCTGGATCTTGAAGCGTCTCTTTAACCTCATTTTCATACTTTTTAATTATGGGGTGTTTTAATTCGGTGATGAGCTCCCAGTACTCCTCAGTGGTTCTGATCATAACATCCAACGTCGATCTAACCTCAAATCTGATTTTGTTCACCTACTTTCACTTTTACATTCAATCAACGACTGATACACCTCATCCGCCAGGTCTTCGATGTCGGCACCTCTATCCTTCGCCACCAGGAGCGCAGAAACCTCAATCTCAATCAGCTTCGCCATGCGTTCTTGTTTTTCGTTCACCAATGCAATGACATCTTTTCTACTCAGCCCGGTCGTCATGACCCTCTCGATGATGCGCTCAAAGATAGACCGCTCACTTTTCATGTCAGGTCTGAAGCCCAGCGGTATCTCGATTACTTTGAAGTCGAAACTCGGGCTGATTTTGTCATCTTTTATGGATACTAAACTTTCCTCCTTTGCTTTACTAAGAACTTCTTTTGCCTGTTCTGGCGAGAACCAGCCAAGGTCCAGAGAGAGGGCAAATATGAATTCGCTGGTTGTGAGGCAGTCCTTTCCCCTCTTTCTAAATGGCATTGCAACGGTCATCATCAAGTCGGTCATTTGATACACATCCTATCAATATCGGTAGCGACAGGATGAATTAAAAAACTTTGGGGTGCAACACCGACTAACTTAGAAGAGTTAGACGGACTCACAGATGTTTCATCTGTGACACCAACTATCCGAAAGATACAAATAACATTCTGTGTTTATTATGTGGAATATGGAATGTAGAATATGGAGGTTCAGCGATGAGATGGCAGGGTGAATCAACGCGCAGGAAGACGGGCGGTCGGTTGAAACTGGCGAGAGGCAAGAAAAAGCACGAGATGGGCCGTGAGGTTACAGAGTCCCACATCGGCGAGATTCGGCGAAAGAAAGTACGCGTCAGAGGAGGCGGCATCAAGATGCGTGTTCTCCGGAGTGACGTTGCCAATGTCACAGACCCCAAGACAGGCGAGACGAAAGTAGCCAAGATTGAAACAGTAGAGGCAAATCCCGCAAACCAGCACTACGTTCGCCGTAATATTCTGACCAAGGGCGCAATAATACGAACTGAGTTAGGCAAAGTAAGGATAACCAGTCGACCAGGACAGGACGGCATGGTGAATGCTGTACTGGTTGAGTAGCTCGAATAGATTATACTATCCTAACCCCATCTCCAATCCCTGTACGAATGGTCTTAAGCCCCAAGGAGCCTATCCGCTCCTGTACCTCTGGTATGCGCTCTGGATAGGTATTGATGAACACCGATGGTCCTGTTTGCATCGAAAAATACGCTGGAATGCCCTCTTGGCGCATCTTTCTGACCTCTGTGATAACCTGAATGCTCTCTGGTTTATATGCAATCAACCCATGTTTTCCTGTCATCGTCAGTCCGTGTAATTCAAGTGAGTCTATTTCTACCAAATGCGCAACCTTTTCCAGATTACCTGCTTTGATTGCGGTTTCCATTTCTCCGATTCGCATATTGGCGCTCTTGATACGTGCCTCGAAGAACGGCGATGTGGTTACATCCGAATGCACATCTTCTGTTCGGATATCTGAAGGTACTGGAACTATCAGTATTCCCATATCCAAATCAGATTTGGTGGCTATCTTTTCTGCATACGAACTTTCATCGTCTTTTCCAGTATACCAGCGCGCATATTCGCCTGCGACACTTCTGGATGCGGACCCGGCGAGCCTCCTCGCTATTCTGGATATGATTTTAAGGTCCCATCCATATCTCTCGTCCAGGTTCGCTGCCTTAAATGCGGCTCCTGCAAGTGCGGCTCCACCAGCCGATGAGAAGCCCAAACCTTTCGCCTCACTATAACTTAAACTGTTCTCAGATACTGCCCTGCATCTCTCTGTGAGCTCTGCCAATTCCCGTACCCTATCTATGACCCTCAGACATCTCCGGAGTGCCGCTCCCCCTTCCACCATCTCTTTACCGTTCATCATAACGATGTCCTGCTCGAAATCGCCAAACTCTACCGTCGTCTTTGTATGGAGTGCATCGACATTGACGGAGATGCTGTCGTGGAACGGAATTCGCAATTCTTTATCTATAAGGCCGTGATACTTGAGCAATGCCTGCATTGGATGTGCTATTGCCGTCGCCTTCATTTTATCCTCCAAGTAGTGATTATCTATGTCAACCTACATAAGTTTAAGAGTAATAAAAATGCGATGTATAGTTTATGCAAAATAAGGGAAAAATGGTCATCTGGCCTGCATACGTCGATGGGACCAAGTCCAGGAGCCAGGGCAGGATTATTTCAAAAAAAGATTCCATCTCATCGCCAGAACTGGATGAAATCAAAAGGGCTGCTGAAATGCTAGGTCTCTATCCAGAAATAGAGCCAGATAAGGCATATCCTAAATCAGCATGGGAGACCAGCGGACGGGTAATCATAGATTACAAAGGTCCTAAATCCCTGATCGCAAAGAAAATAGCAAACGAGGTCAATAAATCGAGAAAGAAATAGACTTACCGATCTTGTGGCGTCTCGACTCCCTCTATTAATTCTTTTCCAGCTGCTACTTCATCGATACTGTGAATCACCGCACCATGATTTTCGATAGTTGATTTTATCGCAGAATAGTTTATATCGATTCCCTTGATGGTAATCTTAATGTTCTCCGTTTTCTGATCAACTTCATATAGGCTTAGATTGACTCCAGTCACTCCTTTCAATTCACACAGGCTTTTTGCCAGGTCCATCATTAATGGTTGATGGGGCTTCAAGACATCGAGCACCACTCGCTGTATATTACTACTCATCGACTTTCACTTTATGATAGCAATACCAAAAGGAACACTTATAACTTTTGCGGTAAATGTACCCAATCATGATTGATTTACATTCTCATACGACTTTTAGCGATGGAGAACTGATACCTGCCGAGTTAGTGCGCCGAGCAGTAGTTCAAGGATATGCGGCAATCGGACTCACTGACCATGTTGACTTTTCCAATGTAGAATATGTCCTGACCAACCTGAAAAAGATGAACCTCGAAGGAGAAATGAATATACGGGTCGTAATTGGAGTCGAGATTACTCACATACCTCCTGCTAAGATTGAAAAATTGGTGACCAAAGCAAAACAGCTTGGAGCAGAACTGATTGTAATACATGGAGAAACCATGATGGAGCCGGTTGCACCTGGGACCAACAGCGCAGCAGTTCGTCTGGGGGATGTGGACATATTGTCTCACCCAGGATTCATCTCGATTGAGGATGCCGAAATAGCACGAGATAATGAAGTATATCTTGAGATCACGTCGCGTCAGGGACACTGCATGACAAACGGCTATGTCGCAAAAATTGCCAACGAAGCCGGTGCGATGCTGGTGGTAAATTCGGATGCACACAGTCCGACCGACTTGATTACGAAGAAGAAGGCGGTCGATATTGCGATGGCGGCGGGACTGGATAAAAATGATGCGGATAAGGCGACAGGAGCCAATCCTCTTAAACTGTTGAAGTCCCTTGGGGCGAAGACGGTCAAGGGCACTGCCTTCGATTACAAATGTTGAGACTATTATAAGTCTTGCGAAAGTATTATATACTAAAAGTCACCTTTTTGTTCTACTATTAATTAGATATCCTATTTTTAAAGAGGTCGATATGCATTGAAAAGATTAGGTACGGTTCTTCATCTATTGGGTCATAAGGGCTTGATTGTACGGGGCGAGTCCGACGATAAGATGCCAAAGTTGGAATCAGTGGTAGTAATGAACAATATGAAAAGAATCGGAAGGATATATGACGTTTTTGGACCCGTAAGACATCCATATATCTCCATCAGACTTTATGATGGCATCAGTATGTCCGATGCATGTGCGCTGAAAGGCCAGCGAGTTTATTCATTATAATGCAAAAAGGTGTATGATATGGAAGAGATAAAGGCAGCCGAGGAAGTCGAAAAGAAGATTAGAGTAATCAAAGATAGCCCTGTAGAGTCTCAACAAGTCGAAACTCCAACAGAGTTTCAGACAGTCGGGAAATCTTCGATTTCCGACTCACGCGAGGAACGGAGAGAGTATGAAGAGGCTAAAATGCAGTGCTCGGAATGTAACAGCTCCCAACTCGTGCACGATTACGAGAGAGCAGAACTTGTATGCAGCGAGTGCGGACTTGTACTTGAAGAGGATTGTATCGATATGGGGCCCGAGTGGCGGGCCTTCGATCATGACCAGCGAATGAAGCGTTCCAGAGTGGGGGCGCCAATGACGTATACGATTCACGACAAGGGTTTGAGCACGATGATCGACTGGCGGAACAGAGATTCATGTGGCAAGTCAGTATCATCGAAAAACAGGGCACAGTTATATCGGCTGAGAAAATGGCAGCGCAGAATCAGGGTGAACAATGCGACCGAACGAAATCTCGCATTTGCGTTATCGGAGTTGGACCGAATGGCATCAGCACTGGGTATGCCAAGAAACATCAGAGAGTCTGCCGCGATTATCTACCGTAAAGCGGTGGAGAAAAATTTAATCAGGGGGCGCAGCATCGAGGGAGTTGCTGCAGCCGCATTGTATTCCTCGTGCCGGATGAGTTCCGTGCCAAGAACGCTGGACGAGATCGCAGAGGTGTCGAGGGTGAGCAGAAAGGAGATAGGGCGAACGTATCGATTCGTATCCAGAGAGCTTAAACTCAAACTCATGCCGACGTCTCCAATTGACTATGTATCGCGATTTACCTCTGGATTAAATCTCAAAGGTGAGGTGCAGTCCAAGGCAGTTGAAATCTTGCGCCATGCTGCAGAGAGGGAGCTGACGTCAGGGAGAGGTCCCACGGGGGTCGCAGCAGCCGCGATATATATCGCATCCATTCTTTGCGGAGAACGCAAAACGCAGAGAGAAGTGGCAGATGTGGCAGGCGTGACTGAAGTAACCATCAGAAACAGGTATAAGGAGTTGGCAGAGGAGCTCGACATAGATATAGTCCTTTAAACAAAGATTGCTTATGCAATCTTTTAAACAAAGATTGCTTATGCAATCCTTTAAACGGTCATTCTCAAAGAGAATGACCTAAACAAGGAGCATTATAACGTCGATAAAATACGCTATGGCAAAACATCCCACCAGCGCACCTATGGTAATTGCAATGAACACCTTATACGGGTCCATACCTATTATGCGTCCAATAATTGACGCCATAACCGCTCCAGTTCCCTGAAATGGTATAATCACAAGAATGACGATACCTGTAAAGGCAAATCGCCTCATCCGGGAGTGTTCTTCTAAAAGTATCCCACCCCTCCTCTCCATATTTGCAATGGTCTCTCCGAGTACTGGAACCCTCTTGAGATGGTCAAAGTTCCATACGAGAAATAGTGCGGTTACGATATCGATGAACGCAATGGAAGATGCAGCGAGAGCAGGGTGAACGTCAGCAACAACAGCGATGGGAATCACGGATTCTTTTCCAGCCGGCGGGATAACATAAGCAGTCATCATGACGATTACCTTGGCAAAGATGCCCTCATCCAACGTTAGATACATAATGAAGATTACTCCAGCTGCAATGTGAAAGGGAAGGACAAATTTAATTAATGCTGACATACTCCCTCTAAGGATATGGTCTTGTACCCTCTTCAATTTCAAAAGTAGGTCCATTTGATTCATGAGATTATCGCCATTTAACCAAGCTTATAGGTCACGGTCTCGGTATATGTCGTCTCGCCGTCTGAAAATATTATTTGTACCGTCGCTGTTCTCGCACCAGAGTCATATCTCCCGTGCACGAATATAACCGAATATCCCTCCGATGCATATACCCCGATTATTTGGTTTTCATGGGCGGTTAGGTTAGTTAGTTGTGGGATGACGAACGGATTTTTTGTACCAGCACGTGAGACATCCCTCAAGATGGTTCCGTATGTGTCTTTCATGCGTTTAAAATCAAAGTTTACATCGCAGGTTTCCTGTTCTATGGTCCGATGACCTGCAAATGCAGCTGTATGAAGAACTATGCTGAAGGAGATGATGCCTACTGCCAAAATGAAGCCCGCAAGTAGAATAATTTGTCCCTGCTCATCTTTCATCATTTGTACCAATTTATAGTAAACTGTCACAAGTTAAAAAGGGTTGTGTTTCCATATCTCCTGCAATGGCACTTCTTGCTGATTATTTTGTCATCAATGGTAAGCCTTAAATAACTTTAGTCTTAAGTAATATACTGTGAGTAAGAATGACTACTACTATGGTAAGTTCTAAAGGGCAGATAGTGATACCCAAGTGCATTAGGGAGAAGCTGTCATTGGAGAAGGGATCAGAGGTTGAGATAATAGAGAGAGATGGTGTAATCAAGATCATCAGGATTCCAGAAGACCCCTTGGAGGCATTAGCTGGATGCCTGAATCTCGGGGCATCGACGAAAGAGCTGATGCGGGAATTGGATGAAGAGGAAAAAAGAAGAGATGAGCGACTCATGGGGCTCAAAGCATGAAACACTGCTTGGATTCGTATGCGATCATCAGTCTGATTCAGGGTGGAGATGGCGCAGACAAGGTGAAGAGGATAATATCCGGGGATGGGCAGAAGGTCATGAGTACGGTGAACGCAGCAGAGGTCTATAACATTATATTGAGGCGGAGGGGAGAGGAGCACGCGGACGAGAAGTTCACGTGGTTTACAAAACTAAACATAGAATTCATGCCACCAGATGTTGAGATTGCAAGAGAAGCAGGCAGGTTCAAGATGAAATATTCTTTTGCCCTTGGAGATGCCTTCTGCCTTGCCACTGCTGTCTCAGCAGAATGTAAAATCGTGACAGGTGATTCAGAGTTTGGTGATGTCAGCGAAGTCGAAATTGTGTGGGTTTGACGATGTTTTACTTATACCACAACACCAATCTCGCCATATAAACCTCGGCCGTTACAAATACAGGCACGGTCACTGTAATCGCTCCCGGGGCAGGAATTCCATTGATGATTCTCATCTGAACGATTTCTCCTGTGCTGTTGGAGAAATGCAGGTTATACTCGACATTCTCCGGGATATAACTGCGAAGAATGTTGTTCAGCTTGGTGAGGTTGATGAATCCCCTGAGTGCCGCCTCGAGCGGGCTAAGTTCTGCACCTGGCGCCAGACCTGGTCTGCCGACACAGACGAATATTGGGTGTGAATGAATATTGGGCCCCCTCCTTGGATCGGAATCTATTGCCCATATTGCATATCCACCCCTTGCTCCATCGTGAAACTTGAATTCAAGTGTGTTGTTACCGATAAGTTTTATGGTAACTACTCTATCCACCGTAGTAGGTCTATCCCTTGTTGGTATATCCCTTGTTGTATAGATGTCTCTCCCCCTTATACCCAACGCATCCCATCTGTCAGGCCTCACTCTCTCCCTCAACATCGTCTCTATGGTGCCACCCCTACCAATCACTACGTACTGCAACAGCTCCTGTTCTCCGGTAAGCTTTGGCTTGGTGATATTGAACGAACCATCTCTCCCTTCTGGTTTTTTATCTACCCAGACCAAGACAGGAGTGGAAACTCCTCCCCTACCATCCTCAAACCAGACCATGTTTATGGTATAATTGGTTATACCTACTCTATGTCTGAAAGTGAAGATATTGTTTGGGCTATCCCTCACAGCACCGCCATCAACACCAAAATATTCAACGACGGAAAGGCGGCCGCCGATAATATCAGCGGGATTTTTCCATCTGTTATCTCTCGTATCCCATAATTTGAACCTCGTAGTAAGATTTTCTCCTGCCCTGTCATGATTGATATATAAATACCTGGTCGTCCAATTCTTGCCATCTGCTGTTCTTATATCTGTTACGTTCACATCGTGCGCCCACTTACCGGGCGGCGGCCTGGGGCTATGCTCTCTATACAACCTATACTCAAGCAAGCCCACAACTATATCTGCATCCCTGTATGATAAGAGCGTGAGCACGTCCCTGCCATAGTGTTTCAACTGGACTTCGGCGAAATCCTGCCTCGGTGTGATATCTACTGGAGTAGTGGCCATCACTATGTAGAGGGCGGCGATCATCATGCTGACGGCAAGCACTGCCTCTATCGTGTACATCTGACCCGCATCATCTCTTCGAATGCTCATCTCACCACCATACCCACAGAAGTATCTGATATCCATCCACCCTGCCAGGTTGGGGCAGTAGTGCGACCCTTTCGATTTGAACTACGTCGCCTGTAAGGGGGACGACCTTTGTAATGTTGGCATCAGCTTTGGCAAAGTTATAGGCACTGTCATTAACCGGGCGTATCTGCAGGTAGAATCTAAGTCCCTCTAGTCCAATAGCTCTGGTCGCATTTCGCAGCTCACCAGCTCCCGTACCATCCACTGGGTACTCCCACCAGGTCAGATTCCCTGCAACAGTGTGGTTTACCATCAGCCCATCTATCTTGGAGCTGTTGAGGACATTATGCCTCTCAGCGTCAACTGCGAAGCCTATTCGTCTCACCGCCGATTGATTTGTGCGCCATACAGTCTCCCAGTTCGTTCCATTATCCCATAGCCCAGGGTCCTTCACCAGGATATCTGTAACTCGACTTGAAATTGGATATATTCTGTTATACTCGGCCGTGTAGGGCATAACTGCACCTGCTAAAGTATGGAATATAAAGAAGAAGGCGAGCATAAAGACCGATACGGCAATGACGAGGTCTATGTTGATAATGCCCCTATCATCTCGAATATCGGTTTTTCGAATCAAGATAGTTCACCTCAAAGTGATTGTCCTGTTGGTTATGTCATATTTTACTATGACCTGTTCCATGCCGCTGGGAACCTCTCCTGTTATGCGAACGTCAGGCTCCATATTGTTGAGTGGAATGTAAACGTCCGTACCCCTTGCAGTGAGTAAAATCGCCTGGGTGGTGGTCCCTGGAGCCAATATGGTGGGGTTTGTTCGTATGACATATGAAACCCCTCCCACTTGTGAGGGGATATCCACCACTCTCGTCACAGTTCCATTACCGCTCACATTGACGGCAAGACGCATGTCTGTGATAGTGCCCGCAATATCGCTCCCGACGTCGGCGAATCCAAATCTGGCGGTGCCGTCGACCATCCCCTGAAAAGACAGGACCACGGTTGTCAGAAGCGTCATGACGATGATGAAGGACATGAGATAACTAAGCGGGACGACCACTGCGGATGTGTCGTGAAGAAGTTTCATCATTTATCTCACCGATGACCCTATGATGGTTTCGTGAACTGAAAGGTGAATATCATCACCAGCTGTTTTGCCGTGAATTCCTATTGTAACCACATTTCCAGTCGTGTGAATCTGAAAGCCTGTGCCAGCGCCCAATCCAGTTCTGATTAATCCAGCCCCGATTAATTCATCCTCGAAGAATCTCGCCCACGCCTGATGGTATTCACTGGTTATCGTAATCGTGACGTTTCTATTGAGAGTTGTCGCCACGGGATGATTTCGGATATTTCTATCAAATCCGACAAATCTCGAATCGACAGATACAACGCCGGCGCCGCCCACCGAGGAGAGGGGGCCGGTGAGATTGACCATGCGCAGATGTATCGATATGTTAGTCCCACCTGCAGGCGTTATGAACATATTATCTGGCTGTGAGGTCATTATGGGTATGCCATGGGCAAACCTAACTATCACAGCTCCATTCTCAAATACTACTGAATCGTCCCGCAGTGTGCATTCGATATTTCCAACTCTTAGGGAGGTGTTGAATACATTATGAGTGCCGGTTGTGTTCCCAAAATTCACCTGTATCGTAGTATTTGGAGCATCGGGCATTATCGTAATCGCTCCTCCGCCCATATGCATCGCGGTGCGTCTTGACGGCCCAACTCCTACAAGTGGGCCCTTTAAATCACCTATATCTGACTGGAGGATTCCCATGTGGTTCTGTATGCTCTGCATGTGTACAGTGTGTCTGGCGGCATCTATCGCTGGTATGCCCACTGCATAAATTGTGGCAATCATCGCCGTTGCGATCGCGAGGATCAATATCATCCCCACTACGGAAGAAACTGCATCATCGGCATGTTGAAACCTTCTGCTGCGATTCACTCCATCAACCCCCTATATAAATTATCTCGTTCTTAATATTTAAGAATGATGTGATATTATATAACCATCTAACCATAATGTATATGTAACGATATGAATAAACCATTGCCATGCGGAGATGGAAGATGGAACTTTTAGATAACTTGAGAAAACGGGTCGGAATTTTAGATGACATAATGGGCAAAACCCCCAAGGAGGTTATGGTCGAAAAGTACGACCCTGAAAAATATGGCCCAATCGCCATCTTTGAAGGGAAGGAGGGCTATAAAGAAGCCGAAAGGTACTGGGTGGACGAACCCTATGCATTTGTCACAATTCTATATGATGATAAAAAGAATGAATATCTGTACTATGTCGTTGAGCCTGCACTTACTCCTTTTGAGAAAGAGCTACTGGAAGAACTGCATGCACGACTGCAGGATGTATTGATAGTCGAAGATGTCGATAAAACAGTAGACAAAGAAAAAGTGCTGAGCGACAAAATAAAAGAACTCATGATGAATTATATGGAAGATGTGGACTTAAAAACCTTCATTAAAATTTTGTATTTCATACGAAGGAATTACCTGAAAGTTGGAAGGATACATCCGCTGATGAATGACGCTTTTATCGAAGACATATCGTGTAACGGGCCAGGTGCCCCAGTATTCCTGTATCATAAGAACTATGAAAACATAGAGACGAATATAATCTTCGATGAAGATGAGCTGTACTCATTCGTGGTCAGGCTTGCACAACAATGTGGGAAACATATATCCATCGCAGACCCGATGATCGATGCGACAATGATCGACGGGTCCCGTATCCAGATGACGCTTGGAAAAGAAGTATCTACAAAAGGCAGCACGTTCACGATTAGAAAGTTTCAGGAGATTCCTATCACGCCTATCGACCTCATAAGCTGGAATACTTTCTCGTCAGAGATGATGGCGTATTTCTGGCTATGTATAGAGAACAATAAAAGCCTGATATTTGCAGGAGGCACTGCTTCTGGAAAGACATCGTCATTGAATGCGGTCTGCCTGTTCATCCCGCCGAAGTCAAAAATCGTCACATTGGAAGATACCAGGGAATTAAAGTTGCCCCACCCAAACTGGATTGCTCAAGTAACAAGAGAATCGTTCACTGGTGGAGAGATCAGCAAAATCGACATGTACGAACTGTTGAGGGCTGCACTGCGGCAGCGACCAGAATACCTCCTCGTGGGAGAGGTCAGGGGCAAGGAGGCGCTTGTATTATTCCAGGCCATGTCCACAGGACATACTACGTTCTCGACTATGCATGCAGACTCGGTGCCGTCTGTGATTTATCGGCTGGAGAACGAACCCATCAACGTCCCAAGGACGATGTTGCAGGTACTGGATATTGCGTCCATCCAGATTCAGGTATACATCGGCGAGAAACGTGTTCGACGTGCAGACAGAATCGCAGAGATAACGGATATCGACCCTACCACGAAAAAGATACAAACAACAGATATTTTTGTGTGGAACCCCATTGCTGATAATTTTGAAAAAACTGGTGAATCACTTGTTTTAGCAGAAATTCAACAACGGAAAGGGTGGAACAAAAAAGAGTTGTGTAGGGAATTGGAAAATAGGCAAACCGTCCTCGAATATGTGCTCGAAAAAGGAATAAAAGACCACAGAGGAATTATAAAAATTATACAGGCGTACTATATCGACTCCAAAAAACTGATGAAGAAGATAGCGGATAAAACCCTTTGAGGCAATCATAATGGATGCGATCAGCAAATTAGCATTTCGTATATTTGGTTCAAGGCTGGAGATGGAAAAGTACTACTCCTTGGAGCGAAGTTTGAGGCAGGCACGCATCCCTGTTTCATGGGACGTATATGTTGCGAAAGCGAGGTTATATTCGCTGATCCTGGGTTTCCTTGGGGCCGTCATCGGTCTGACGCTTGTCATCATCGTTATACATCTGGTTGGTTTGCCCCCCGCCATCCTACCCCCTGCCATCATAGTCGGATTACCACCTGCACTCTGGTGGATGCTGGAGTATAGAGCGGTCTTTTTAGCCCTCTTTCTAATGGTTACATTAGCCACCATAGTAGGAGGCGCGACATATATGATTATGAGGCTGATGCCACAGTTTGTTGCCGGCGAGAGAAAGATCAAAATTGACCGAGAACTTCCGTATGCCGTCACGTTTATGTATGCACTCAGTCGAGGCGGAATGAATATCCTCGATATATTCAGGTCGTTGAGCGAGTCCACGATATATGGAGAGGCGGCGAAAGAAGCGGGCACAATCGTCAGGAACATGGACTTTTTCGGACAGGATTTAAGAACTGCGATTCAAAATGCAGCCGACACATCTCCCTCTGAAAATTTCCAGGACCTGGTCGTGAATCTGCTGTCGGTAATAGAGAGCGGTGGCAACATAACCGCGTATCTATCTGACAAGTCAGAAGATTACTTAGAAAAGGCACTCAGAGATCAACGTGGATTCATAGAGATGATGGGATTGATTGCAGAATCATACGTCACCGTCTTCGTAGCAGGTCCCCTGTTTGTCGTGATAATATTCTTTGTTATGGCCGCGATGGGGCCTGGGGATTTGATGATGTTGTATATACTGATTTATGCAGCTCTGCCGTTCGGTTCGTGTATGTTCATCGTCATCATCGATATGCTTAATCCCAGGGGTGCGATAAGTGCTATACCGTTTGATGTAGAAGAAGTAGATGAGTACAAGGTCCAAATGGCGGAAGGGACTAAAGAAGAGAGATTATTAAAGAGCATTGAAAGTGGCAGGAAATCGGTAGAATTCAAAAAATTTTTGAGTAACCCATTTAAGGGCATATTAGAAAATCCTTTTTATACTCTCTATTTAAGCGTGCCGATTGGAATAATCCTCCTCCTCGCCGTGGCATTCACTTACCGGGAACAGTTAACGACCCTCGACACAGCGGTCAGCATACTGGACGACTATTTTATATTCACCTTGCTCCTGGTGATTTTCCCGCTGGCTGCTTTCTTTGAGGCATCATCACGGAGACAGAAAAAGTTGGTAAGCGAAATGCCAACCTTTTTGAAAAAACTAGCGAGCGCAAACGAAACCGGAATGTCCTTGCCTCAATCTATCAAATTGATATCAAAATCGAACATCGGCAGTTTAACCACTGAGGTGAAAAAGATATGGAATGACCTACAATGGGGCACGACAGTTGAGAATGCATTTAAGCGGCTCGGGAACAGAATTATGTCAGGTCCTGTGTCGCGGGTTATAACGCTATTGGTCAAGGCAAATCAAGTAAGTGGAAACACAAAGGTCGTGCTGGATATAGCAGCAAAAGATGCCGTAGCATATCAAAGACTGGAAGAAGAGCAACTCGGCCAGATGATCATATATGTGGTCATCATATATATGGCATTTTTCGTTTTTCTATTCGTCATCGTAACCATGTCTGTAGCGTTTTTGCCCGTGATGGCTGGCGTCGGGGCTGCTGATGCCGGCGCCCCATCCCTTATGGGAGCTTTTGATGTTGACATGTTTATGCGCATATTTTTTCATGCTGTTATAGTGCAGGGTTTTTTTTCCGGATTGATAGCCGGACAGATGGGTGAAGGCAGTGTATTATCAGGTCTAAAACATTCAATCGTAATGATGTGTATTGCGTATTTGGTGTTCTTATTCATCTAGGCGCTCGTTTTTCAACCGTTATGTTCATATATGTTAGTGTTAAATAAGCGTTAAATATAACTTGTAAAAAGTTATATGGCAAAGAACTTGAGGGGGGGGGACAATCATGAAGATAGAACAGGAAAAGCGTGTGACAAAGATGAACTCGAAAAAGAGCACCGGCATCCAAGCGCTGGACAGGCGCCTGGACGGAGGCCTGCCTAACGGATCGGTGGTTCTTTTCAGGTCAAGCCCAAAATCAATGTCAGAAATTTTTCTGTATTATTTTGCTGCTGCACAAAAGGCATACTACTTTGCTACGGATAGGGCCCCCAAATATGTAAAACAAAATATTAATGGCTTCGGTTTGAATAGTGACAACATAAGTTTCATTGACATATATGACCAGTATCGCAAGAATGTCGATTCCAAAAGAGATGAAACGATTCTTGCATATTTTTCCGATGAACTTGAGAAATTGAGACAGGATGAGGATTTCGTCTGCATTATCGACACATATTCTTTCTTCCTCGAACTGGATGTCGACCATGGCAGGATAAGAGAACTGCTTGACCAGATATATGAAATGTCCAAAGAGACCAACAGCGTCTCCTATTTATATGTCTTAAAAGGCGCTTATGAGGAAAAAATCATAGAGGCACATAGCAATACGTGTGATGTGATCTTTGATATCGAATCCGAAAGGGTCGGCGAATGTATATACAATAGACTTCTCATACCCAAAATACGGGGCATATTCCCGGTACCAACCCAATTTATCAAGTATCAGATAATAGATGGCATACAGATTGATACCTCGATGTACATTGCATAGACATTCATGTGTTTTAACTTCAGGTCCCCGATGACAAAACCCGACATAAGAACGTTAGATGACATGAGGGACGTCATTTACGATAAAGAGTGGTTAAAAAGGGCGGGAAATCCAGAAGTATACTATATGTATAGGGGCTTATCTCTGAGCATTAGAGATGGGCAGATTATAAAAGAAAATAACCTCAGGTATGACATCACGGTCATTCCGCCACGTATGTTGGGCAACGAATATGTAAAGACGGTCGGGCACTATCATCCCAGGGCGTCGGGGGCGAACATATCATATGCGGAGGCATATGAGATATTAAGCGGAGAGGGGCACTATTTGCTTCAAAAATGCCAGAATGGGTATGTCGCAGATGTTATAGTGATCAGAGCGCAGAAAGGAGATAAAGTGATAATCCCTCCGGATTACGGTCATATAACTATAAATCCCTCCAATAAAGAGCTTAAAATGTGCAACTGGGTCGCCTGTGACTTTGCGCCGATATATGCTCCAATAAAAGAGAGGGGTGGTGCCGCATATTTTGAGCTGACTGCAGGATTCGTCAAGAACGAAAATTATGATAATGTGTCCGAAATTCGATTTTTAAAGCCCGCAAACTTTCCAGATATTGGGCTTGACAAGAATAAAGAGATATATGGGCTCATCAGGAAAGACCCGAAGCTACTGGAGTTTTTGACCAGGCCACAGGATTATGGGTGGCTGTTTGATAGGGTTCTGGCTAACGAATGAGAAGAGGGGCGAAATCGGAAGGAACATTCGCTTGCGTATAACGTTTTGTGAAAAGAAGTTGCTGAAGGTAATTTGGGGAAAGCGTAGCGAACGGAGGGTGCCAGAGACTGCTTTTTAATGGTATTTCTCAATACATTTTGATGCACTTATCTTCTCTAATCCTTCTACGTTATCAAAATCTTTATCTTCACTTACTATAGTAGATAAGCCTGTCTCTTTCATCGAAGAAAAATGGATAGCATCCCTTGGTTCAAGTGTTGTTTTTTCATAGATTTCTACCATTCTAATAATAACTGATTTATCAAGCTCAATCCATTTTATGGGCAATGTAAGTATAGCTTTTGTAATCTTGATAGCGTTATCTTTTCCAACGTTCTTTTTCAAAATCCACATCACTTCATCTATTACGAGAAATGACGATGCACAGGTAATCCTTTGTTTGTTTATGAGTCTTATAATCTCCCTACAATTTCGTCCCAATTTCTCTTTGTCTATCGCAGCAAAAATGAAAATATTGGAATCAATATACAAAATTAGGCCTCCTCGTATCTGGTCTCTAATTCTCTTTTAATTTTTTTCATCGATATTTTACTTGCACTTTCTTTACACACTTCTAAAAATACATCTACTACATTCCGCTTTTTCGAGAGTATTATCTTCTCATTCTCAATGTCAATTACTATTTCATCCCCTACATTAATCCCTAGAATATCCCGAATTGTTTTAGGGATTACAATCTGACCTTTTGCTAATACATTTTTCGATATCATTTAAACCACTAAATAACCCTGTAGTTAAACTACCTAATTAAACTTTTGGTTTCCTAATAGATAGGCGGTCTCTGGCATTGCGTATAACGTTCCAAGCATATCGTAGATGTTTAGCGCATTCCTTGAGTTTCTCAGCGATTCTGTTCTGCATCACTTTATCGAGGTCGTCCAAGTCTTTTAGTGCCCTTTGAGTGAATATTACCTTATACATCAAAAGATTTCCTCAAGACCTTTCACTTTACCTTCTTTATAATCGCTTCTTGCCTCTTCAACAGTTAAATCCTTTACTTTTGTTTCCATAAGCAAACATCTCCATACAGCATTTGAATGCATCTATTAAAAATTTCGCCTAACTATTTATAAACGCATCCTGTTTATATAATCTTTTTCACTTATGATAGCAAACATTATAAACTAGTAGTGAGAAGTGGAAATGACTTTTATACGGCTGTTATGGAGGACATAGGATGGAATTGATATTATTTGCACTGTTCGCTGGTATCGCAAGCCTAATCTTCGCCGCCTTTATGGCACGGAACGTTCTCAAACAGGATGCTGGAACGCCAGAGATGATTGAACTTTCTGATGCGATTCAAGAAGGCGCGATGGCATTTTTGAACAGGGAATATAAAACGCTAATCGTTTTCACCGTCATTGTATCAGCAGTGATTGCCGTGGCAATAGGCATCGAAATAGCAGTGACGTTCGTCATCGGGGCTTTTGTATCTGCATTGGCAGGAAACATAGGAATGAGAGTCGCTACCAAATCCAATGCGAGAACTGCTAATGCGTGCAGAGAGGGATTGGGGCAGGGGCTTAAACTCGCGTTTTCAAGCGGCGCAGTGATGGGATTAACGGTAGTGGGACTCGGTCTGCTGGGCATAAGCAGCCTGTACTACGTATTTGAAGACCCTGCCATATTGTTTGGGTTCGGATTCGGTGCCAGCTCTATCGCACTCTTCGCCAGAGTCGGCGGCGGGATATTCACCAAAGCAGCGGACGTCGGCGCTGACCTGGTCGGCAAAGTCGAGAAGGGGATTCCAGAAGACGACCCGAGAAATCCAGCAGTAATAGCCGATAATGTCGGAGATAACGTCGGCGATGTGGCTGGGATGGGGGCAGATTTATTCGAATCGTATGTCAGTTCAATTATTGCAACGATGGCGATAGGATTGGTCGCATATCTGGCAGGGGATATGGGCCCTAATGCCGTGGTGCTTCCCCCCTTGCTCGCAGGTGTAGGAATTCTATCCTCGATCATCGGCACATTCTTCGTGAGAGTCGGCAAGGATGCGAACCTGGGTGCCGCAATGAATAAAGGAATATATGTGAGTGCTGTATTCATGACGATTATGGCATACATCGTCATCATGGCCGTTTTGGGTGACGTGGGCGTGTTTTATGCAACGATTACGGGTTTGATTACCGGCATCCTGATCGGCCTCTTTACGGAGCATTATACTTCGCCTGATAGAGCGCCCGTGCAAAGGATTGCGGAATCTTCTCAAACGGGCGCTGGGACGAACATCATCAGTGGGATGTCGGTCGGTATGCGCAGCACCTTCGCCCCGATCATCGTGGTATGCCTCGCAATCATACTGGCCTATCATTTTGCTGGATTGTATGGAGTTGCGATAGCCGCTGTTGGCATGCTTTCCACACTGGGCATAACTCTCGCTGCAGATACCTATGGGCCGGTTGCAGATAATGCCGCAGGAATTGCAGAGATGGCGAAAATGGGCCCGAAGATAAGGGAAAGAGCCGAGGCACTGGATGCAGTTGGAAACACGACCGCAGCCATCGGCAAGGGCTTTGCCATAGGTTCTGCGGCTTTGACCGCGCTGGCACTACTTTCAGCATACTGCATGGAAATTGGGTTGGAGAGCATAGACGTCACCAAGCCATCAGTCATCGCTGGCGTGTTCATAGGTGGCATGTTGCCGTTTTTATTCTCTGCAATCACGATGGAGTCGGTTGGAAAAGCAGCATCCCAGATCGTCAACGAAGTGCGCAGGCAATTTAGAGAGATACCCGGTCTGATGGAGGGAACGGCAAAGCCGGATTATGTGAAATGTATAGATATAAGCACGGTCGTGGCTTTGAGGGAAATGGTCGTTCCAGGGATACTGGCGATAGCAGTGCCACTCACTGTCGGCCTGATTCTTGGCCCCGAGGCTTTAGGAGGTCTTTTAACCGGTGCGATCGTCACGGGATTCCTGCTTGCGATTATGATGGCCAATGCTGGCGGTGCGTGGGACAACGCGAAAAAGTATATTGAAGCAGGGAACCTTGGGGGCAAGGGCACGAAGACTCATGCCGCTGCAGTGATAGGAGATACCGTAGGCGACCCATTTAAAGATACATCTGGCCCCTCCTTGAACATCCTTATCAAGTTGATGGCCATAGTGGCACTGGTATTTGCTCCGCTGTTCATTTAAATAAAATCACGCCAACGCTTTTGCAAGCTCTTTCATAACCTCTTTGGGTTTTTCATCCCCTGCCATAATTAAACTGTGTGTGAGCGCTACCCTCTCTAATGTCTTTGTCAATTCATTGTTAGCGAGCCTAAACATCTCGCTTCGTCCCACCGTTCTCACTTTCTTGACGACATTGTTCTCCTCAAGTTTTGGAATTTTATCATAGACGGTCGTCCGTGACAATCCTGTGTATTCAGCGATTTGACTAATCGAGTAATCATATCGGATGTGTTCGCCCAAGAAGTCGATAATCCGCATTTCTGCGGTATCTCCAAGAAAGTCGGTTAATGTCATTTCTATCCTCTTATGTTATACTATACGTTAACTATACGTTAACTATATGTTCTATATGTTCTATATGTTATATAATTTAAAGCTTTTGCTGGACAAAAAGTATAAATAAACTGAACAATAATAAATATGTGATATGACATGCGAACTCTCAGAGTATGAACTGGACATCTTATATAAGATCGTTCGTAAAAATCGCTGGTGCAAAAAGCATATTTCACAAGACGATATTGTGAGAGGCTTCCCATCTCACGACATTGGCATTTATAAAAATGCGATCAAATCTCTTATTAAAAAGGGATTATTAGTTTGTTATAAATCGAAAGGACGAAATGATGTGTGTATTCCCAAACGTAACAGGGCAACCATAATCGAGATATTTGATGCACATAATTTTGAGATATGGTTTATCAGATGACAATCCAAAACTTAATATTTGGTAAACATAGATTAGTGCACTGGTGTAAATAGAGATGACCACCCCGTTCAAGGACATAAAATTTTTTGACACGACGCTCAGGGATGGAGAGCAGACGCCAGGCGTCTCGCTTACAGCAGATGAAAAACTGTGGATTGCCCGTCAACTCGATGCGCTGGGCGTTCATGTGATTGAGGCAGGGTCTGCAGTCACGTCCGAGGGTGAGCGGGCCGCCATCAGGGCGGTTGCTAGTGAAGGCTTAAACGCAGAAATCTGCAGCTTTACCAGGGTATTAAAAAGTGACATAGACCTCGCGCTGGAATGCAACGTGGATTCGGTGCATCTTGTCGTACCTGTCTCAGACCTTCATATCCAGCAAAAATTAAAGAAAGACAGGGAAACCGTACTGCAAATGGCAGTAGACGTTACGGAATATGCCAAGGAGCATGGCTTAATCGTTGAATTGAGCGGAGAAGACGCATCGAGGGCGGATTTGGACTACCTTATGTCGTTGTATAAAGAGGGGATATCCTCTGGCGCAGATCGCCTGTGCTTCTGTGACACCGTTGGGGTGTTGATTCCAGAGCGAACTGAGATGATATTCAAGAAGCTCGCAGAATTGGGAGTACCGGTCAGCGTGCACTGCCATGATGACTTTGGACTTGCGACCGCGAACTCAATTGCAGCGCTCAAAGCAGGAGCCGGGCAGGTACACGTTACCGTGAACGGGCTTGGAGAGAGGGCCGGAAATGCCTCTCTTGAAGAAGTGGTCATGACACTGGATGCGTTATACGGCTACAAAACGAAGATAAACACTACAAATTTATATAAGACTTCCAGATTGGTCAGTCGTCTAACAGGCGTTCCAATCGCGCCAAACAAAGCGATAGTTGGGGATAACGCCTTCACCCACGAATCAGGCATTCATGCACATGGCATACTGGCTGACACATCTACTTACGAGCCAATTACGCCGGAGATAGTTGGCAGAACGAGAAAAATTGTCCTCGGTAAGCACGCTGGAAAAAGCTCCGTTCAGATAGCGTTAAAGGAGATTGGGCTCGAGGCGAGCGGCGGGCAGGTAAGCGAGATAACCAAGCGCATCAAAGAGCTCGGTGATAAAGGAAAGCGCGTTACTGATGCCGATTTACAGGCAATTGCAGAGGCAGTGTTAGGGTATTGCCGAGAAGCCAGAGTAAAGCTGGAGGAACTGATAGTCGTCTCTGGAAACAAGGTAACTCCAACGGCTTCGGTTAAGTTAATAGTTGACAATCGAGATATAGTTGAATCCGGCACAGGGCTGGGTCCTGTCGATGCTGCCATCAATGCCCTGCGAAAGGCAATCGCTGATATTGCCGACATCGAACTGGAAGAATATCGGGTAGAGGCGATCACAGGGGGCACGGATGCGCTTGTCGAGGTATGGGTCAAATTGAGTAAAGATGGAAAGATGGTTACGGCGAGGGGCGCAAGGGCCGACATTATAATGGCATCGGTTGAAGCGGTGGTGGAAGGAATTAATCGGTTGTTGGAGTGAGGTTTAATAGGAGTGGTTTATTTATGAGTCTATGCGATCTATGTAATCTAAAGAACAACCCATGCAACTTATATAAGGATATAATCGTTGTAACATGCGGTCGGGGCGTTCAAAATCCTCAAGATGAAACTATCGTAGCCGTTACAGATGTCAGTGAACCACATAAGATAGTAAGAAAAGTGAAGAAGAGATCATCACAAAGCCTCGTTATAGGCGTCAATAGACCAATCGGCTTAATACAAATACCCAAAATCGATGAGTCTGAACTCCGAAAAAGAGAGAAAAAGAGAATACTAGATGACATCAAAAAAGGGCGAGGAGGTCCAGATACCGCAGGGCTCAAAAAGATGTATGGTGTGGAGGATTCTCAATTGATAAAGGATGTAAAGAAAGCGTTAATGAAGGGAGGATGATGTCGAAGAGGCAAAAAATGACAGGGGCAGAAGCTGTAATCGAGTGCCTGTACAGGGAGAACATCGAAGTTATCTTCGGATATCCAGGGGGCGCGGTGTTGCCATTATACGATGCGTTGTATGACTCGGATATACGGCACATTCTCGTGCGACACGAACAGTGTGCCGCTCATGCTGCGGATGGGTATGCACGTGCTACCGGGCGCACGGGCGTGTGCATAGCGACGTCTGGGCCAGGAGCGACGAATCTGGTGACCGGCATCGCCAACGCATATATGGATTCTGTGCCGATGGTGGCGATTACGGGTCAAGTGCCCACCAACATGATAGGCAATGATGCATTCCAGGAGGCGAATATTACGGGGATCACGCTTCCAATTACCAAGCATAATTATCTTGTAAAAGACGCCAATACCCTGCCAAAGACCATAAAAGAGGCTTTTCACATCGCTTCGACAGGGCGTCCAGGTCCTGTTTTGATTGACTTGCCAAAGGATGTACAGGCGGACAATATAAAATTTGAGTACCCACAAAAAGTAGAACTAGATAGTTATAGGCCCACATACAGTGGACACCCACTTCAAATCAAGCGTGCGGCAGAGAGTATAATGCGGGCAGAACAACCCATCATCTATGCCGGCGGCGGAGTTGTAATTTCGGGCGCCCATGATGAATTGCGCACACTAACAGAACTAATTCTGGCCCCGGTAGTGACGACGCTGATGGGCAAAGGAACGTTTCCTGAAACGCATCCACTGTCTCTCGGGATGCTCGGGATGCATGGTGCAAAATATGCGAATTATGCGATGACAGAGTCGGACCTGATCATCGCGATTGGAGCGCGATTCGATGATCGTGTGACCGGGAAAATCGGTAGCTTTGCACCAAACGCAAAGGTGATTCATATCGATATAGACCCAGCCGAAATAAGCAAAAACGTCGAAGCCAACATACCAATCGTGGGAGATGCCAGGGCCATACTCAAAGAGTTAATCAAGGCATTAAGGCAGAAACGGGAATCCAAATGGAACGAGAAAATAAAGGCGTGGAAAAAAGAGTTCCCGCTGCAGTATGAATACAGTGACAAAGTCATCAAGCCACAGTACGTAATCGAGCAGCTCTGCAAACTCTATGGTGATGCCATCATCACAACGGAAGTAGGACAAAACCAGATGTGGGCAGCGCAATATTTCAAGTCCATAAAACCGCGCACGTTCATCTCCTCTGGAGGGCTCGGCACGATGGGGTATGGTTTCCCTGCAGCAATTGGCGCCAAGGTAGGGTGTCCTGATAAACTCGTATTTGACATCGCAGGGGACGGAAGTTTTCAAATGACCTCTCATGAGCTCGCAACCGCCGTATCAAATGATATTCCCGTTAAAATTGCCATCCTCAACAATGGATTTTTAGGAATGGTCAGGCAGTGGCAAGAGCTATTCTATGGCAAGCGGTATTCTGCAACTCGTCTGGACGCTACTCCTGACTTTGTGAAACTTGCAGAGGCATATGGGGCACTTGGCATAGAAGTAACCAGGCCAGGGGAAGTAAAATCAGCTATCGAAGAGGCAGTAAACTCTGACAAGCCAGCAGTCATCGACTTCAAGGTCGCTCCCGAAGAAAATGTATTTCCGATGGTACCTGCAGGTGCAGCTATAAATGAGATAATAGGCTAAAGGAGAAAAGAGCATAATGAAGCATACGCTTTCAGTACTCGTAAAGAATAGGCCAGGCGTGCTGGCGCGCGTTTCCGGACTCTTCAGCAGACGCGGCTACAATATCGACAGCCTGAGTGTGGGACTAACTCAGAATCCCGATGTTTCGAGAATGACCATTGTAGTGGCAGGAGATGACCACGTCGTGGAACAGGTCGTTAAACAGCTGAACAAACTTATAGATGTCATCAAGGTCTTGGATCTTCGAGAAGGTGAGTCTGTTAATCGCGAGCTTGCACTGATTAAAGTGGAAGCTGAGCCAAAGACGCGCTCGGAAATCATGCAGATAGCAACCATTTTCAGGGCGCGAATCGTTGATGTGGGTGCCAGGACGTTGGTGATTGAGGTCACAGGTGATGATTCCAAGATAGATGCAATGGAACAACTATTGAGGCGATTCGGAATCAAAGAGATGGTGCGAACTGGAAGGGCATCTATGCTCAGGGGCACAAAGGGAACAGAGTAGGTGATATTTAATGGCAAAGATGTTTTATGACGAAGACGTGGACATAACAGTGCTTGAGGACAAAAAAATCGCAGTTATTGGCTATGGAAGCCAGGGGCACGCTCAGGCACAAAATTTGAGCGACTCTGGGCTGGACGTGGTGGTTGGCGTTAGAAAGTATGGCGGGAACTCATGGGACCAAGCACAAAAAGATGGTATGAAAGTCACTTCAATTAAAAAGGCTGCAGCGATGGCAGACGTCATACAGATACTGTTGCCAGACCATGTACAGGCAGCCGTCTATAAAGATGAGATACTCCCAGGGCTTGAGAAGGGCAATGCATTGGGATTTTCGCACGGATTCAACATACATTTCAAGCAGATAGTTCCGTTAAAAGATATAGATGTATTCATGGTAGCTCCCAAGAGTCCAGGCCATCTCGTCAGGCGGATGTATCAGGAAGGCGCAGGTGTGCCTGGCTTGCTTGCAGTTCACCAGGACAGTACTGGAAATGCGCGACGTATTGGGCTTGCATATGCCAAGGGAATTGGATGTACCAGGGCAGGGCTAATCGAGACGACGTTCAGCGAAGAGACGGTGACGGATTTATTTGGCGAGCAGGTGGACCTGTGCGGCGGCGTCACCGAGATGATCAAAGCGACATTTGAGACGTTGGTAAAGGCGGGCTACCAACCAGAGGTCGCATACTTTGAATCACTGCATGAGCTCAAACTGATCGTCGATTTGATATATGAGGGTGGTCTGGTATCGATGTGGCATTCGGTATCTGATACTGCAGAATACGGCGGTCTGACAAGGGGCAGGAGGATAATAAACCAACAATCCAGAGATGCCATGCTGGAAATTCTGAGGGAGATTCAAGAAGGAGAGTTCGCCAGGGAGTGGATTCGGGAGAATCAAACCGGCCGTCGCGTTTTCAACACACTGGTCGCCCATGAATCCGAGCACCAAATCGAGGAAGTCGGTAAAAAACTAAGAGCTATGATGCCGTGGCTGGAGAAGTGATTTTCCAATTACTACAGTAATCTTATAACTGGATATAAATGTAATTTGATGGCTTCTTTGATGTTTTTCTTGGCATCCCCCTCTTGTTTTACCTGTGAGAAATACAGCCCGGCAGAGAGGGCACGGTTGCAATATGCCAGCCATCTTCGTCTCGTTCGATTAGGACTTTGAATTTCATCATGGACACCTTTACAAGCGTATAAGTTTGTTTCTGCACCAGATGGAACATCTGGTGGATGTCACAGTTCGGAGAACTGTGAGAGTTGTAGTCCCCGTGGGACTTCAACAGTTGTAATCCCGCAGGGATTTCAACAACTTTAAAAACTTTGCACTGACCCCCCCCATCCAAGAATTGATCTCTTCATGGAAAAACTTTGTAAATATCATTTCTACTCTTCACCCTGTAAAAGATGATCTTGTTCTTTGATTCTACCTTACATCCTATTCTATAATCACCTACCCTTATCTGATAATAATCTCTGTATCCTCGCATCTTTCTTATATCCAGTGTGCCAAAGATATTATCGAGTTCAGAAATTTCCTCAAAGACCAATTTCTCAATCCGTTCTCGATAAACTGACGCAGATTTGCTAGATCCTTTAAAAACGTCTTTTTATAAAAGCAGGTTACCATATCAATCCTTTTTTAAGGTCTCATAGTACCTTTTTGCACTGTCTGAAGATAAAACCTCTTCACCCTCAACTTCCTCCATATACTTGCCAAGACCAAAGCTTTCAAGGATTTCTTCCACTTTTTCAAATGTGTCTATGTCTATCAAAACAGCTCTCTTCATGTTATCATTAGTCACTACATACTCCTTTTTTATTTCAAGCATTGTTCAATACCCTCCCATGTTTACATTCTTTATATCGCTATAGCATTTATATATCTACTCACCATCATGACATCCTTCCTGTCGCTTTATCTATCCTGTATTCACCTGCATTCTCAGAGATGATTTCACCTGTGAACATGTTGACGATTTGGATGGTAACTAGCCAGTGATCTCTTTTGTCCTCTGCAACTGCAACAGCTTTCTGTTCCGGAATCATCACCCTGTCCTTCCACCATTCTAAGAGCGCTATCTTCTCTGCCTCTATTTTTGAGATTACGTATACTTTCATGATATCTCTCGTCTCTGAATCTATGAAGACGACCGGGTCATCGATGGTCTCATTCCCTATTCTTCGTGTGACTTTGACGACCCATACCCCACCTTCCTCAGAAAAAACTATGTCTCCTTGCTCAGATGCTTCTTTGAACTCTGGAACCTGCATCGCAATCGAGATGGCTTCTTCTCTTGGCGATTGAATGCAGCCAGCGGCAAATATCACCGAGAACAACAGGACGATGGCAATAATCTTCTTCATTTTATCTCCCTATAACATAAACTCAAACCGATATATATATAATCCTCATCTCATTAATATTCATCTGGGGCTGGTTTATTCGAGGTACCATCATGAAAGGCATCCTGCTGAAAATAACTTCTGTATTTATATGTCTTCTTTTTGTGACGAGCACAGCATTTGCGTTCTCACCCCCCCCAGTGATTTTAAAGAACGCGACTTTAAAGAACAAGTCTTGCCCCTACAAGACCTGAATCCAAAGATAGACTCACTTTTGGAAGCGGAAATAAAAGCCCGTCCCGTGGAAAAGATTTCAATTATAATAATGCTGAAAGAGCAGCCGGGAGACATTCCGAGAGACACTTTTGAGGTTGGGGAATTTTCCATCCAAGAAGCAAAATCACTGGCAACAACAACTCAGATGTTGCTGATGTCATCTTTGGGGCAGATGCAAGCAGAGAACATGAAACAACACTGGATCATCAATGCGATATCTGCAAGAGTTTCAGCAGATAGGATTGATGAGATTGCTGCAAGAGTGGATGTGGAGGAGGTGTGGCTTGATAGGAGGGTGTATCTTATTGAGCCTAGTGTATCTCCATTATGGACACCTATGGATTACGGGGATGGGCAGATAGGTGCAAATATATTGTGGGGTATGGGGTTTAATGGAACTGGAATTAATATATCTATACTAGATACGGGAATTAATAAATCGCATCCTGATCTTACTGGGAGAGTTATATTAGAGCGGGACTTTACAAGTTCGGCAAATGGTACTTTTGATATGCATGGACATGGTACTCATGTTGCAGGAATTGCCGCAGGAGCGCGTAATATAACCTCTAATGTTTCAGGTGTTGCATATAATGCATCGATTTTCAATGCAAAGGTGCTTGGAGATGGTGGGTGGGGTCTTGATAGCTGGATCATCGCTGGCGTAGGGTGGTCGGTGAGTAACCATTCAGATATAATCTGCATGAGTCTTGGTGCCTGGCAGAGTGCTGGTGATGGGAGAGATCCACTTTCTAGAGCAGTGACAAATGCAGTTGCACGTAGGGTTGTTGTAGTGGTTGCGGCTGGGAATTCGGGTCCAGGTGAAGCCACAATTACAAGGCCAGCAGTCGCATACGGTGCGATAGCAGTGGCTGCATCTGATATCAATGGTATTATTGCAAACTTCAGCTCAAGAGGTCCAACTGGAGATGGTAGAATTGGCGTGGATTTGGCTGCACCGGGTGTTGATATACGAGCACCGCGTGCACAATGGGAAGATGGCCGTGGTATGTATGTGAATCATCCAGGAACTTCAATGTCTGCCCCACATGTGGCAGGTGCTGCTGCAATTTTGCTTCAAGTTAATTCGACTCTTACGCCCGCAGAAGTTGAGAGGGCATTGAAAAACTCTGCTGATAATTTAGGCTATAATGTTCTTGAGCAGGGTGCAGGAAGGCTGAATATAATAGATGCCTATGATGCACTGACGAATGGCACCTTGGCTGACCATGAATGGTATGTTCCAAATATGTTGGCAGGAAGGTCTAACACAACGACTTTCACAGTACATAATAGAAATACGACGGCAAACGTAACGCTGAGCATAACCAAGTCAAACATGACCGACACACAAGGCGTTGATATCGGTGACTGGATAACTCTAAACACAACAAACTTGTTCGTCCTAAATAGGAGCAGTGCAATCTTTAATGTAACGATGAGAGTGCCATCCACAGCAGTAGGAACGTATGTTGGCAGTATAACACTCGTCAACACCACAAATGTGCCGATGACAAACATAACGATTCCCGTCTCTGTCAATGTAATGCAAAGAGTGGACGGCATTACGATTAGGCACATAACAGGAACGGTGGGTGAACGTGGAGATTGGATCTATTACACCCTTGATGTCCAATCAGGACTCACCAACATGTATCTTAGCTTGAACTGGACCAATGCAACCAATGACCTTAACTTATTTTTGTTCAATACAACAGGTGAACTTGTAAGAGTCCCTCGGCTTGACAAACGCCCAGAGACAATTTCCGTTGTCAATCCAAAACATGGAACATGGACAGTTGCCATAAATGCATGGAATCTCATAACAGCATTAGAGACTTATACTCTGACAGTCATGGGGGTACCTGCACATGCACCTGCACCCGGTCCAGTAGTAGGCTTGAATGTCACGATTAATGAAACTGCGGGCATAGCTATACGACAACCAAATGCTGTTAACTTCACGATTCAGTTCAATACAACCAATCGAACTGATCCAGCAAACACTACTTGGTTTATAAACATCACGCCTGTTACAGTCACTGGTATTAACATATCAGGTGTAAACGTCACTGTCACTGTCCGAGACTCTCTAAATGCAACATTGACTAGTCACAATACCACTTTCCGGATAAACGGCACAGCTGATGCAGTATTTAATGTCTGGGTAAGACACCAGAATAACACAACCGAGATTGCAACTCTTATTGGGTTTATTTTTGACGGCACCACTCCAACTGTCACCGCCATAGGTCCCATCGGTCTACATGTTAAAAATGGCACGATTCTGCGTCTAAACGCCACAGTTACCGACGCTTTATCTGGCGTCAGGAATGCTACCGTAAATGTTTCCAGCGTAAATGCGACGGTTGGAACTGCTATACTCACGAATGTCACAGGTTTCTGGACAAATAGTACAGTAATCGTTGGCACAGCTGTCGAGGGATTGCACAATCTAACGATAACTGCCTTTGACAACGCTACCAATTTCAATAATACGGTCAATCTAACGGTTCGTGTGGATAACACCCTACCAACCGTAACCATCTCGAGTTCAGCAGGCACATCCACATTTGCAACTTCGACGGTGATATCTGGTACGGTAACAGAAGTCAATCTTCATACACTCACGTTCAATGGAGCACCAATAACTCCTGCAGCCTCTTACAGCAGAGAAGTATCACTATCCGTTGGATATAACACGTTCACAGTCGTGGCAACCGATCTTGCCGGGAATAGTCTGACGCAGACAATCACAGTAAAGAGATTGTTGGCTGATGGTGCTGCTCCCGCACCTGCACCTGCTCCCGCACCTGCACCTGCTCCCGCACCTGCACCTGCTCCCACGCCAACACCTACACCAACACCTACTCCGACGCCAGTAGTAACGCCAACTCCAACGCCAACACCAGTACCAACGCCAGAGCCAACGCCTACTCCAACACCAGAACCCACGCCAGTTGAAATAGAACCGACGCCCACGCCAGTGCCTACACCAGTGCCAACTCCAACACCAGAGCCCGAACCAGAGCCTGAACTCAAACCATGGTATGTGATTCCAGGATTTGGAGCGATATTCGCAATCCTCGGGCTGCTTGCGGTAGCATATCTGCTCAGAAGAGGGCGATTGTAAATAGAGAACTCAGAAGATAACAGAGAGCGAAAAATCCTGATCAGTCTTACATCGATCACAATACTTAAATAGTTTAACGTTAAACTAGATGACGAAAAATGACCTTTGAAGCCAAAACGCTGAAAATAGGTAGTTCTATTGGAGTGCTAATCCCCAAAGAAGTTGTGGAGGGGGATAAAATCGTGGTCGGGGAACGAATTGAGTTAGCTATCGTGAGTAGGAGAAGAAAGAACGCCATTGAAAGGACATTTGCCATCGCAAAAGGAGCAAAAGGCTTTTTCCGATTAGATCACCTCGATAGGGAGCTCTAGATGTTTCTCGATAGCAGTGCTGTTATCGAGCATTTCATAGGCTCTAGTAAGGGTAAAAGGGTTAAAGAGATCTTAACCACAGAATCTTGCTATGCGTCATCCATCAGTCTCTCAGAAATAGCATTGTGGTGCTACAGAGAAGGGGAAAATGTAGATTATTTCTTCAAAGAAACTAAGGAAATAGTAGACATTTTAGATCTTAGTGAGGAGATCTATAAAGAGGGTGCTCGTATAACCTTTGAAAGGAAAAAGGTAAATGAGAACTTTGGCTTAATGGATGGTCTCATCTTAGCATGTGCCAGAAGCATCAGGCAAAAACTTCTTACAAGAGACCCCCATTTTAAGGGACTGGATGATGTGATCATACTATAGAGATTATGATGCATGTCCTGCAGAACCAAAGTCATGAATCCCAGAATTTGAAGTTGTACTTACAACCCCTGGGACTCCTAGCAGTCGCATATCTACTCAGAAGAAGGCGATGAAGGGAATCCTTGTTACCACATCCACTCCCTGCTCAACACGGCTATCTTATCGAAATCAGTATCCTCTGAGATAATTGTATAGCTGCCATGAGTTATGGCACATGCGGCATGGATTGCATCTCTTGGATCGAGTTTGTATTGTTTGATCAGAGCTAATGATTCCCATAACACTTCGTCATCCACGCTGATAAACGTGAGATTTGGCATCGTCAGAAAAGCCTCTCCAGCTCGCAAGGCGGCATTGAAGCTCTTCTCCTTTTTGACCTTCCAGAATACCTCATCAAATGTCAGTGCAGATGTCGCTGCTATCCGCTCTCCAACTTTTACATTCTCCAACAGATTTCTAGCCCACTCTCCTCTCTCATCTGCGTACAGAATCGCATAGATGAGGACGGTAGAATCCAGATATATCAACCTAATCGCTCCTCAAGCTCCTCCTCATGCGATTCATGCGGATGTATCCTTCTAGTGAAAAGTGGGGCAGACTTCGCAATCTCCCGAAATATTTTAATACTATCGTCCCTGGGCTTTTCAAGAATGAGTTTGTCGCTCTCTATCTTGAATATCACCTCAGATCGTGGAAATATTTTTAGCGCTTTCCTGAATACCTGTGGAATGACCACCTGCCCTTTTGGTCCAACCTTCATTTCTATCTCTAGCATTCCTACACCTAGTTATACCTATGTATTACTGCTATTTATACTCTTGGAAGTGCGTCACGTTCATCTCTGCCCTTCAGTCATTCGTGCAAGAGGCATGGTGAGTATGCCGAGCGTGACTGCGATGATGCCCGCGATGAATATCGCATCGAATATGCCTGCGCCGCCTATCGATAGAACGGTCAACGTGGGCGATTGATATGCCAATATCTCATTTAGTCTAACCACATCGGCGCCGACCAGAATTCCCATTGAACCGGAGACATATGAAATCGGCCCCACGCGATTCCATACTTTTTTCGATAACACAACGCCAATTATCGCGGCCACAAAGGATGGCAGATAGATGTTACTGATTAATACGCCCTTTCCTGCAATAAACTCGGACAGCTGATATGCTATAACTGCCACAACAGCGACGCCGACCAAACACTCCATAAACGGTGCTCTGCCGCTCTTTATCATTTTGGCAGATATTATAACAGGGATAAGGAACCCTGCCACGTTAATAGAGAGTATGGTATTTTCATACCAGTAAATCGGTATGTCCGGTATGAACCTGAATGCGACAATCGAACCGAGCAATAGCACGAGCGTTTCAAAAACAGTGAATCCTATATCTCGAAACGCCTTGATGACTACGTACAAAATAAATGCCAAGGCAAAAACCATCAGCCCTATAAGCATCAAGGTATATAGCTGGTTTCCGAACATCGATTTTAAATACACCTATTTATTTTTAGGACCGATCACGGCTTTTTCAGACCGCGCAATCTTTCTTCTAACACTGCCAGCAGAATCGTATCTCTGTCCCGGTCCAGGTCGTTTGGTTGCAGCCCCACTCTTTGGAACGAGTCTGATTCTTCCTTTTCTACCCTTCACCTGAATCCATTCTACACTTCCTGTTTTACCCAAAACTATCATCTCTCCTTTATAATGTCGCTGACCTTTTCTTTGAGAATTGTGCTAACAAGCTTCCCATCTACTTTGCCTCTGAGTTCCGTCATCACCACGCCCATCAAAGGCCCGATTACCCCATATCCTTTTTCTTTAATAAAGGCTCTCTTAGATAGTACAACTCCCTCTATAATACTTTCGATTGCCATCCTATCCAGCGTCCGCAGACCAAAATCAGAGGCAATGTCTTCTGCAGTTTTATCCGGGTTGTTTGCCAGACCTTCAAGTACTCGTAGAATGCCTTCTTTGGCAATTTTGTTGGCACATATCAATTCAAACAGTTCGATGAAATGCATAGCCTCCAAATTCTGAACGGGCACGCCCTCCCTCTTAAGTTTTGAAGTCGTTGCCTCCAGGGTCATGACTACCAGGGTTGGAGAGACGTTTAACCTCATAATCCGCTCGAAAAGAGGTGCGTTTGCCGAGCGTGTGATTAATTCAGCAAGCTCCTCATTAAGGCCATATTCCTTCATATATCGCTCTTTGCGCTCCTGAATAAGTTCTGGAAGGGAGCATTTGATTTGCTTTAATCTCTTTTCGGATATCCTGACCGGCAGCACGTCCGTTTCTGGATACATTCGTGCAGCGCCTGGAAGTGGCCTCATATAGGCAGAATTACCATCTGGCAGGGCCCGTCTCGTCTCTTCAGGCACTCCATCCAGTGCCTCATTGGCCCGCTTAACTACGGCATTCAGTGCAGAACGCACCCGCTCTTCGTCACCTGCGGCGATCACGACGCAGTCGTCTGGACCTGCACGAAGTTTTTTACGGACCATATCGACCTCTCCATTCGTGATGCCGTACTTTGGCACCTCATCGGTGTGAAAAATTCCGCCCACGCCAAATCGTTTTGCCTGATCTGAGAACTCGGTGCCAAGCCTGCGGCTATGTTGGATTTCGCACCCCACCAATCCACCGAATTTGGAGAGATTGACCGCCATAGCGATGCCGCTTTTCAGCGCATTGCACATGGTATTGGCAAATATATCACTTACATCTATCACATTGGCTTTTATCCTCTTGGCACCGCGCTTCTTGAGTTCATCGCGAATTCTCAATAATCCTACTTGACGGGTTACTTCATTCTCCACGATCGACTCGATCAAATTGAGGGTCTGCACGCCCTTTATCTCCACCCTCGCCCCCTCTGCAATCGAGATGTTGATGTCCTGTCGAATGGTGCCTATGCCTCTTTTTACTTTTCCAGTAGAGCGCAGGATAATTCCGATGTGTTCAGCGACGGAACGTGCTTGTTTGGGCGTTGTGATGTACGGTGCGGTTCCTATTTCGACCAATGGAATTCCCAACCGATCAAGTGAGTATGTTATGTCGCCCCCTGATACCCTCTGTGCCGCCTCCTCCTCCAGACAGAGTATATCGATTCGAACTACATTGCCATCCACGACGACGCTTCCGTCCGAGGCGATAAGAGCAGTTCGCTGAAAACCTGACGTGTTTGACCCATCGATGACGATCTTTCTCATCGTGTGGGTTTCATCGACCACCACCATATTCAACAGGAGGGCGACTTCAAGTGCTATCTCCAGAGCCTCCGGATTTAACACTCGTGGAGGTTCTTCATCGTTTTCAACTAAACATGTCGTGTCATATCCTTTGTAGACGAATCGCCGTCGCACCTGCGCCTCTTCCAGAACTGCCCTGTCAATTTCGCCCAATTCGCTTTCGGTCATATGGAGATGTCGATGTATCTCATAAATCGGCTCATTATTATCTCTCAACTTCGTTGGACAGCCACAGAACAACTTACTTGCAGTATCCAATTGTTGATGGACTTCCAGGCCAGCCTTCAGCCCTAATCGCCGATAGTCAACCATAAGTGGATCTCTCACTGATTTCTCCAGCTAAACTGGTTTGCATTAACTGCCTGACCTCTCCTTGGTCATTCGTCTTGTCCAGCACCCACATCAGTTTGACGAGTGCGACTTCGGGTAGCATATCCTCTCCTTCGATGATGCCTGCCTTGAGCAGGTCCCTGCCCGTATCGTACACGCGGTCACAAACCCTACCGCTGAGGCATTGGGACGTCATTATTACATGCATGCCGTTATCGACTGCCCTTCTTATCGATGGAATCCACTCAGTGGATACATGTCCCAGTCCAGTGCCCTCGATTACCATGCCCCTGTAGCCCGCATCTGCATAATGGTCCACTATCATCGGACTTGCCCCTGGGAAGAATTTGACCAGCGCACATTTTGTCTCCAGACCCTCCTCTAAAACCAGCTCCTGCACGTTTCTCTTTTGATATGGCGCATGTTGAAAGGGATATATCACTTTATCTTTATAATTCACCAGTCCAATTGGTTTGGCATTAATCGACTGGAACGCATCTCTTTTTGAGGTGTGCATCTTCCGTACTCGCGTTCCTCTGTGTATCAAACACTGGTCGTCAGAGGAGGTCGCATGCATCACCACCGTAACCTCGGCGATGTCACTCGTCGCCACCCTGGCAGCGCAAACCGTGTTCACCACGTTATCGCTACTCGGCCTGTCAGCGCTCCGTTGTGAACCCACGAGCACGATTGGTACTGGCGTCTTTAGCATAAATGACAGCGCAGCAGCTGTATATGTCATGGTATCCGTCCCGTGAGTGATCATCACGCCATCAGCGCCCTTCTTGACCTCATCGGCGACCGCTCTTGCCAGCTCCTGCCAGTATTCAGCTTTCATATTCTCGCTTAAAATGCTGTAGACGACTCTGCCATCGAAGTTCGCAATCTCTGTCAGTTCAGGTATGGCGCTGAGTATATCCTCGACGCTAAACTGGCTGGTCACTGCCCCTGTTCGATAATCCACTTTACTCGCTATCGTACCACCGGTGGACAGGATGGAAACCTTTGGTAGCGCTCGGTTGCCTGGCGGGGCGGATGCCTTTTTCCTTCGTGCGATTTTTGTCCCCTTTTTCAGAACCGTGATTTTGGTGCCCTTCTTTATTCCAACATTATAGCCGTTATCGAGCTTAAGGACGATATATTCGCCAGTGGGGGGCATCATGAGTCCAGTATAAGTGACGTCGTCCTTTTTAATTCGAACACGGTCGCCTGCCTTCATTTGTGTACACCAAGTTTGCCAACGGCTACATCCAATTTTTTATGGCACGTAAATGCCGTTTCAGTTTTCCCTTTCAGATTTTTTATATTGCCTGTAATGCTCTCCTTTCTACTTTTGATCATTCTAACGGTCTCTTCTGGTGCTGGTCCCCCTCTGATCTTGCGTGTTTTTACATTGGACACCACATCGAGTGCAACATCGACCGATTTTTGTGAAAGCCCCAACTCGCTCAGTCGTTTTCCTATTACCTTTTCAGATATGGCATCGATGTGCTTCAGCGTGCGTCCCCCTTTCTTGGTCAATGTCCCGACGATTTGGTGCGCTGTTCTGAATGATACTCCTGCCTCTCTGACGATGGTATCTGCCAATTCTGTTGCCGTGGTGAATCCCATCTCTGCTTTGTCTCGCATCACATCGACCTTTACCTGCATCGTATCGACCACGTCAGCCACCATCCTCGATGACGCTCTGGTCATCGCAATCGCCCTCAATAAATGGGGTGTGACTTCCTGCAGGTCTCTGTTATAGCTGTATGGCAGCGCTTTGCAGATGGTGAGCGCCGACATCAATGCACCATAAGTTGAACCTGCTTTTGCCCTTATTAGTTCCAACACATCTGGGTTCTTTTTCTGTGGCATAATGGAACTGGTGGATGCATAACGGTCATCCAGTTCGATAAAGTCGAATTCTGGCGTGCTCCAGAGTATCAATTCCTCTGCGATACGGCTCAAATTCGTCATTATATTCGAAAACGCTGACATGCACTCTATGGCAAAATCCCTCGTGCTTACCGCGTCCATCGAGTTTTCTACAAGGTCGTCAAATCCAAGTAGCTGTGCCGTTCTTTCCCTGTTGATCGGAAAGCCGGTTGAAGCAAATGCTGCTGCGCCGAGCGGGCACAGATTAACCCGCGCATATGCATCGCACAGCCTGTCAAAATCGCGCTCAAGCGCATCTACATATGCGATTAAATGGTGGGCAAAGGTGGTGGGCTGGGCATGCTGAAGATGGGTAAATCCTGGCATTATCGTCTCAGTATGGCTCTCTGCCAGCTTGATTAACACCTGCCTCAACTCATTTAACTCATGCATCAGCCCAAGCAACTCGCCTCTAAGTGCAATTCTGATGCATGTGGCAACCTCGTCATTGCGCGACTTAGCAGTGTGCATCCTTCCGCCAACATCTTCGCCGATGGATTCTATGAGTTTGGATTCGAGTGCCATGTGAACGTCTTCATACGCCAAATTAATGCCTGTCGTGCCCTCCTTCTTTATGCCATCCAGCGCCTTCAGTATGGTGGAGCAGTCAGCTTTGGAGATGATACCCTGCTCACACAACATTACGACGTGTGCCCTGTTGACGAGAATTGCGGAATCGAAAATCCATTCATCTACTTCTGGAGAAGACGTAAACTTCGCCGTCTCCCTGTCTACATCAGATGATAGGCGCCCCCTGCGTAAAATATCTCTCATAATGTTCACGATTCGTACTCTGTCCCTATTTGGATTTAACTGTATTTGTGGAAAAAGTTTTGTATTGCACCACTAAGCATGATAATATGGCAAATGTTGAAACACCTGTCAGTCGAAGATATCCGAAGGATAACTTCTGAACGAAGGTTGCATAACCAATCTTCTGAATAAAATATTCCTATGGAATATTTTCGGTTACAACTGTCACAGACATCCGTCTGTTAAATTCAACAAAGCACATATTTCTCGCTATCGTGGGAATGTGACATACATCAAATATTTAAGCACTAATAATTAATTAATGTATGTGAATTGATATGGACTTGACAGCAGTTATTAAAAAAGGGGATAAGCAATTTGTAGCTTTATGCCCCGAGCTTGATATCGTTAGTCAAGGGTTACAGCATTGAAGAAGCGTTAAAGAACTTAAAAGAAGCATCTGAGCTGTTTATTGACACGATGGGGTTACCTGATGATATCAAGGAAAGCGATACAATTATTGCAAGATTTGAGGTAGGGACTCATGAAAAACTACCTGTGCTGTCAGGGCGTGAACTGATAAAAATTCTTGCAAAAATAGGATTCTCCCCAGTGAGGCAGAAAGGTAGCCACATAATTCTGGTAAATGAGACAAATTTATTAAATGACATGCAGTTCATTTTTAATTGAACTGTGAAATTACAAAAACAATAGAATCGGGCAGATTTATAGGTATCCAACCGGCATAACATATAACGGCTCGTGTCCCCTTGGGAGATGTAATAGTTCCGCGACTTCATCATCCATGAATGCGCCGATCACAACGGTACCCAACCCCAATGCCTCTGCCTGCAGATGTATGTTTTGTCCCACGTGACCGACCTCCATGTGGGCATATCTGACCCCTCTGTTTCCATATCGGTCTGTTATCCTTCCATATTCTGCTGTTATGACTATCGAAATCGGCGCATCCGCCATGAACATCTGCGCCACACACGCCCTTGCCAGTGGCTCGCGAAGGTCCCCCTCTACGAGAAGTCTCGTGGAATGCTCATGTGGGTCATAGTGGTAGACCCCTACACCGAGCTCCTCGACTCCACCAACCACGACGTATATGTCCAGTGGATACTGTGCGCCAGCGCTCGGCGCAGCCCTGAAAAATCTTCTTCCTGGGTCAGGGTCGGTGATTCCCTGCGCAGACCAGAGAAGCTGGGATAGCTGCTCCTTCGTCAAAGCGATGTCTTTGAAACTTCTTTCAGATCTCCTCCCTTTTATCGCCTCTTCTAACGATATATCTCCTTTTAGTCTTGGATTTGGCAACATTGTTACACCTCCATTTTGTACCATTTCTTCTCTCTCGATACAACCAGCGACCGATATGCCAACAAGTCCCAGCCCCACTCCAGCCGCGGCACGGATGAATCTCCTTCTCGAGATGCTATCTTCAAATTGATTCATCTTGCCCACCTCTTATATATATTATATGTCTTATGAGTTATATATGTAATTTTCGATGAAAGTGCATGACTTAGGAGAGAGGGCTCTCATAACTCGGATTTCAAAATTACTGCCTCATGGTGTGGTCCTCGGCGCTGGAGAGGATGACTGCGCAGTTTTGGATTGGAATGGGGACGAGTACCTTCTAATGACCACCGACATGCTTCACCAGAGAACTGATTTTCCAGATGAGATGACTCCCTGGCAGATGGGCTGGATGTCGATTGCTGTGAGTCTGAGCGATGTCGCTGCAATGGGCGGAAAGCCGTTTGCCCTCGTCGCTGCAATGGGGCTTCCAAGAGATACTGACGTGGGGTTTGTTGACGGCATGGTAGAAGGAATGAATGCGTGCGCAGAAAAGTTCGGCGTTTCCATCGTCGGTGGGGACACGGATGAGCATGACGAACTTACTATAGTCTGCACTGTGCTGGGGCGGGTAAAAAAAGATGGGTTGCTCAGGCGCAGTGGCGCCAACGTGGGCGACATGGTCTGCGTGACTGGAGAGCTTGGCACTGCAGAAGCAGGTCTTCAAGCGCTCAGCAGAGAGATTCCGCAAAACTCTAAAAAGAGGTTGACGAAAAAATTGTTCGAGCCACAGCCCAGAGTTAACGAGGGCATCGCCCTATCCGAATCAGGTGTGGTGACGTCCATGATGGACATCAGCGATGGTCTTGCGCTTTCGCTGCACGACATGAGCAAAGCGAGCAGCGTCGGCTTTCTTATTTATGGAGATAAACTGCCAGTTCTGGATGAAGTAAAAGTCATTTCTTCCGGCTTGAATTTGCCGTTATATGGCGCAGGCGATTTTGAGCTTCTGTTTACCATTAAACCCAACGCTCTGGGGCGAGCAAGAAAAGCATGTCAATTTACTGTGATAGGCGAAGTCACTCATGGCGATATTTTAATCAAAAAAGATGGTTTGACCGAAAAGATTGAGGCAAGAGGGTATGAGCATTTTATATGCGTCTCCAATCAGTCCACTCAAGGCTAGCCATTGGTGCATGTGGGTCCACATGGCAAGTTCCGCACCTATATCCCGCATATTCAAAGTGGCATCCTACGCACCCCATCGTCCGATGTGGGTGATTGAAATGGCAGCCAAAGGCGGTGCAGCTAATCGCCTGCGGGTGCTGAGGATGACAATCCACGCAGCTCGATGCGAAGTCATATGTGAATGTTCGCAGAGCATCCCTATGCTCCCCCACGAACGTGTTATGCGCTTCATTGTATTTCTTCAGCACATCATATTCTCGCACATGACAATCGGCGCAAGCCTCTTTTGATACATCTGGATATGGTGCAATCCCCACCATATGGTGTGGATCATCTCCATGACATGAGAAGCAATCGGCGTTAGTAATATACCTCACTCCATGTGGCCTATGGCATTTAACGCAGTTCGGCGTGTATTCATGCCTGACATGGCAGCCACCACATGTCACGCCCACGTGCGCTCCAACCATCGCAGTTGGCTCTGCGTGGCATGTTGCACAATCTTCTATCATGGATATTGCCCTTCTTGCCACGTGAAGTGTGTGACAGGCAGTGCAGGTGGCGTTAGCGAAATGCTGAGCCTCCATTGGATGACATCCTAAACAGGTTTCCGTCGATACATTGGCGGATGGCATCTCGTATTCGTCAAGATGATATAGCAGTATCATGCGCATCGTTGACCCTCTGAACTCTGGCTCACCTGTTACCACTAATTCATCTCCTATGAAAGGAATCGTCACGTCCTCTATGATTCCCCTGAATTCCACATCCCCGATGAGGCTCGTGGCATGACAATCATGGCACGCTACGTTAGCGCGGTTGTGGGGGGTTCCTATGTATGTGTGATAATATGGCTGCATGGCATGGCAGGCTCCACAGAACTCTGGCTGCTCCGCGTATTGGACAGCGTGAACTGCCCCTGCGCAGCCAATGGCAAGGGAAACGAGGATAATTATGACTATGATAAGCTTTGTAGGGTACATCTCAACTTCAATATGCTTTCCGATAATATATATAACTGATGTTGCGACATGTTGAGATAGGCGATTATGAGAAAAAAGGCAATGTTATGGGCGCCGCTAAACGATGGGCGCGTGAAATGCGATGCCTGCGCTCATCAGTGCACAATCTTCGAGGGGAAAAAGGGCATATGCCGCGTCAGGGAGAATCATGGCGGCAAACTTTACACGCTGATATACAACACCGTATCTTCGATTAACGTTGACCCAATCGAGAAAAAGCCGCTGTTCCATTTTTATCCCGGGTCGATGGCTCTTTCGCTTGGAACCGTGAGCTGCAATTTTGGGTGCAAGCACTGTCAGAATTACGCTATTGCGACTGCGAACGTAGGAGAAGAATCTACTCAAGAAATCACGCTCGAGAAATCGGTCGAACTGGCGAAGCAATATGGCTGCCAGGGCATCTCCTGGACATACAACGAGCCGACCATCTGGTTTGAGTATACATATGACTCCGCTAAACTGGCGAAGAAAGCTGGCTTGTACACGGTTTACGTAACCAATGGATATATGAGTGAGGATGCGCTGAACACGATTGCGCCATATTTGGATGCGGCTAACGTTGATGTCAAAGCGTTCAATAACGAGTTTTACAGGCAGGTCTGTGGTGCAAAACTTGAGCCCGTACTGAGAACATGCGAGCGGATGAAGGAGAAGAACATTCATCTGGAGGTGACATATCTGATAATTCCGGGGCATAACGATGGCCCGGAAGAGATAAGGCGATTCTCAGAATGGGTCGTTGGCATTGGAGCAGATACTCCTGTGCATTTTTCGCGTTTCCACCCACATCGTCAGATGGCTGACGTCACCCCTACTCCCGTGGAAACGCTGGAGGAGGCGCACCGAATCGCAAAGGAGTGTGGCGTTGAATACGTATACATCGGCAACGTGTATGGGCACAGATATGAGAGCACGTTTTGCCCTAAATGCGATGAAATTCTCATAGAGCGCCATGGGTACAGCGTGATTAACCGTCTTGGCGCAGAGAACTGTTGTCCCAAATGTGGGTTTGAAGTGAATGTAATAGGCTCGAATGGGCGATAGATTTATAGGTATACAGGTATACTGTATACTATGTCTGAAGTTAAAGTAACCGAGAAATTTCAAGTGACCATACCGAAAGAGGTCAGGGAAGAGATCGGGCTTAAATCTGGAGAAATGGTAATCGTGGAGTCTATGGGTAAAGGGATTATAATCAAGAGATTTAGAACGATAAAAGACCCGCTTAGGGTGTTAATTGGCACAAAAAAGTTCAAGCACGTGCCGATCGAGGAATTAGAAGAAAAAGCGGAGCTTAGATAACTTGCTGACATATGTCGATAGCAACGTCTTCTTTTACGCAAAAATTTTAGATGCTAAGTACGGCGAGACCTGTGTAAGTATCATTAAGGACATCGCAAAAGCTAAGCTGAAGGCTGCAATCTCGGTGCTGGTTATTCTGGAAGTTGCTAACACTTTAAGAAAATACGGCTTTAGAGATGAGGTAAAAAACGAAGTGGATGCCTTATATTCGCTTAATATGGTCGTAAATGAAGTTGATTCCGCCACCATCCGAGGAGCGGTCGACCTTTCTTACAAAACTGGAATAAGTCCATATGATTGTGTGCACGCAGTCACCATGAAAAAGCTTGGGATACGTAGAATCATATCGGCAGACAAGGACTTTGATAAAATTGGACTTGAGCGAATCAATCCAAGCAATTATTAGGTTACAGCAGCTTCATCAATTCGTTTGATAAGAGACTTTAAATATACTAAGGGAATATTTCTGTTAGCGTTTGAGATAAAGGGTCGTAAAAGACGGAAGTATCATAGATGAAGATAGCCAAACCAATTTCTTTGATGGTAATCATCCTCCTCATCACCAGCATTTCTGGGTGTCTGGGTTACGTTCCTACTCTGAAGGTCACGACTATTATCAGCGGCACAACTGATGCCCCAATTATCGAGAGCATAGAGACCGAGCAGGGTACTATAGATGCGCTAAGAGGGCCTAAAGACCATCCGCCAAGCATGCCAGGCGTGTATGTATTGGTGATAAAAGAGAGGATGGGTACTATCAACTATTGGACATCTGTGCCATACGCGGGACCCGGAACGTATGAACTCACCGCCGGGTTCAAGACGGCACCAAACCCTGGCGATAACCTGCTAGTATTGGTGCAAGTTGTGGATGAGCAGGGTGACACTATTGCGCGTAATGAAACCGTGATGATATGGAGATGAGCACAAGATAGTTTTATATGGGACGTTATGGGTGGATAAAATAGGATGATTGGAAATAAAACACTTGTATTAACTACAACGTAAACACCTTTTTAAATCACCTCATCATAATAATAATGCTACGCTTAGACGGCTCCCTTTGGCAAACAGGGGATCTTAATTAAGTGCAAAGGCTTTTATAGTATTAAATCAAGTTAGATAACAGATATTAACAGACAAATATCTAGGAGGAAATAAAAATGAAAAACAAAACACTGGTGTTAATGGTCGCAGTGGTGTGCATCGGTTTATTCGTGCTGCCCGAGGCATTGGCACTATTTACAGGGATGCATCGATATGTCGCTGCCAATAGAACGGATTGTACGAAATGCCACCCAGCGGAAGCGGCAGAACTAAGCGCGTCTCCTTATCACTGGAGAGGAGGTCCAGGAGGAGTACCTAGATGGGGAGCTACAGTCAACGATGCTTGTCTAAGGTGTCACCAAGTAGCGGGGGAGTTTAATCGTACAATTCAACACTCAGCAGTCACCATTCGGTGCGCAATATGTCATGCTCATGTATCAGTCGAGCTTATGAATGCGACAGAAGCACACAGGAGATTCTACATAAACGCCACAGCTGCAGGTATACAGAGGGCCGGCAACGAAGCATGCATAGCCTGCCACACGATGGTCGGGTTTAACTACACCCCCAGGCCACCGATAAACCTCACATACAGCGCAATCACTGGAGCATTTGGAACAATACCGCGTTAAAGATAAATCAGGGGGAAGACCAACTCCCTGATATAATATTTTTTTTATATGTGGTCTTTTTGACTTAGATTAGGTTTAGAAGTCCCATAAATCAAAGGACGATGTAATACCTCCGCCGTTAAAAGATATTATTATGGAGGAGATTACATATTTATCACAAGTGTATGGTATATTTTATATATTTAGACGCTTTTATATATTTAGACGCAGGTGGCTCAAATAATGAACAAAAAACTACTCCTGCTCATCGCGGTCACGGTAATCGGGCTGATAGCCCTACCGCAGGTGCTCGGCTTGTTTACAGGCATGCATCGTTACATCAGGGCAAATGAGACCAACTGCGTTAGATGCCATGTCTCAGAAGGTGCTGAATTATTAGCATCGCCATATCATCATGCTGTCACAGGCGGTGGGCGAAACATCACCCTCTACGGAATTGGCACCGCCTTCTGGGGAAGGACATTGAACAGTGCATGTGTGACATGTCACAACATCAATTTCACGGGGAGGCCATCTGGTGCTCATGCCGCTGTGACGGTCGATTGCTTGGTGTGCCACACCCGCGTGAGAGTAGAACTCAATCATAGCAGGGAGAGGCACAGGGGCTTCTGGACAAATGCAACCATAGCAGGGATACAAGTGAGTGGAAACGAGGTCTGCATAGCCTGCCATACAAATGTTGGCTTCGGATTCACAACTGCGCCAGGGGTTGTGCCAGGGACGTTAGTCGGCATGCATAGGTTTTTGCCAAATGCCTCGACGATTCAACCTGTTGTAGGTCTTCCTCCATCAGAGCCGCATTTCCGCAACGAAGACTGTAGGAAATGCCATGCAGCCGCATATGCTAGCTGGTTTCTGGATGCACACGGTAACAACACCTCGAGGGCTGTAAGAGGTGCTTGGATGACCCACAATCAAATAGCACCGTGTGTTTCGTGTCACGTGGGAGCTCTCAACATCACGTACATAAGTCCCGTCACCTATCGTATTCCCGACTTGGGCGTGCATGCCGGGTTCATGGTAAGGCCCGTGAACGACACTGCCGCAGAAATCAGCAGGGTAAGAACGATATGGTTCGATACGGTCTGCCGGCACTGTCACGCTGGCAGGATATGTGCTGTGGGAGAACCCTGCACGGTGTGTCATAATATGGCTCATATCCCTTGGCACCGTAGTGTTTAAAGTTTACTCCGCGTCGCTATGCCTGCACGGTGTGTCATACTCTGATTCATATCCCTTGGAGGTGATGGGACAACTACTTTCTGGCGTCACAACATCACGGCTAATACTTGGGATAACATGACATCTACGCGTTGATTAATTTAAACAAATTTAAATATACATTACAACATCAACGGCTAATAGTTGAGAGATTATGGGAGACGGAGAAACCTCGTGGCTGAACCTCGTGAGGGAAAGAGACCTGAGGAAGAGAAGGCTACCAAAAGTTCACTTTTCGATATTGAACTTTTATTTTGTGTTAGAATATAGTAAAAAGTTCTAAAATTTAAGTCCTTCAGCAGGAATTTCCAGGAGGAAATTCCGGCACCAAAATTTATATATCTACACACACTCAATTATTTTAGTGAAATGATAAATACCAATTTCATCAACGAAATTATCAGAGAGAATTGAGGTCTATAAAATCTCGAAGGGATTTTAGTTTCTACGTGGGCATATTGTCGCTCATCTTCATCATATAGCCCAATTTTCTATTTTGCTCCTTCTTACTCATACTGGTATTGTAGAATTTTCAGTTGGTCCCACTGAGAGGTTTACGGTCATCAACCGATTTATCTACATAACCATCATTTTTGAGGGAGGAGAAGTTACACAAAACTTATTTTAACTTCAACGACAGTCAAGGAACATGCTTAAAATTTACCTTGACACAAATGTATGGGGTCGTCCTTTTGATGCTCCTTCTCAAAGGATAATTAACGAGACAAATGCATTTTTCAAGATATTAGAGAGGGGCTTTGAAGGAGAGTTAACAATAGTGGGTTCGGTGGTTTTGGATGTAGAAGTTGGGAATATGGAAGAAGTGGAGAAGAAAACTGCCATTGAGCAATTGTTAGCCCTCCTCGTTTCAGAGAAGATTTATGACGTCTCCATCTCAAAGTTAAAAGAAATAAAATTGATGGGATTAAAACTCCCAGATGCCTCTCACATTGCATGCACAATAACAGGAGAATGCAAATATTTTATATCATGTGATGATGATGTGTTAAGAAAAGGCAAAGAAATTGAAAAACGATATGGAATTAGGGTCTGTGGCCCCGTCGAATTTATCAAGATGGAGGAAGAAAAATGGTAGTAAAAGCAGTGGAAATAAAAATCTTAGAGAAAGTATTTGATTTGGCAAAGGAAGAGCTTAATCCAGTGGAGTATGCCAGATTTTTGGCGATCATAACTCCAAAGATAGGGGACTCTGTAAAAGAAACAAGAAAATTTAGGGATACCGTTAGTGAAGAAGAATTCATGAAAATGCTTAAGAGGAAAAGAGCTAGGATAACACTTTGATTTTACCAGTAAATTCGCATCAAAATCCCACTATGGCTTGATTTTAGTGTGCCCACTATCATTTTCTCTTAAATTCGTCGATAACCCTCTCCGCACTGTAGTTTAGATATTGTTCAGTTGTCGTGATGTATTCATGGCCTAAAATTTCTTTGGGCTGTTCCCTTAATAGTTTTGGAGTTAGTCGCATGGAAACCAATTTCATCTTCTCCAGATGTGTAATTCAATAAACCATTCCAAGCATTTTACCATATCTTTCTATCCATCCAGTTCAGGATTATGATTGAGACTTTTGGATGGATCATTCTATTCTCCTGTGATGTTTGAGTCGGGGGTGCCAGCCACATCTACCTGCAGCACAACCTCCTTTAACCACCTCTCAAAAACCGGGTCCTCCAGAACATAGTAACCCGTCTCTGCTTTTGAGATATAACCTTTTTCCCTTAGATATGTCAAAAACCTGCTGACATTGGAGATTTTATCTCCGGTGGCATTTGCCAATTCTTTCGGTGCATGGCATCCGTTTGCAATATTTATAACGATCAACCGCTCCTTTGGGCCCAGGGTACCAAATTCTTCTTTGAACAAAATATTTCCTTCCTCCATCAGAAATTCGTGTTCTATCTTTTTAATCGAATCCAATGATATTTTTTCCTCTCTTTCGAGCATTTTACCCATGAACTGAACGTAGAACGGTATTCCAGCAGAAAAATTGTAGATCTCTTCTATACCTTCGTATGGAATTTCAAGATTTTGCGACAATAGTTCCCCGACATGTTCCCGTTCAAGTGGCTTGATCTCTTTCACGATCAATTGTCTGTAAAATGGAGAACTTGATGACAAAACTGCAAGATTCATCGTGCTTCTTATTGATCCTGATATGCAGAGGGATGTTCGTTCCCAATCCTCAAATATTGTTCTGATTTTTCTGATAATCGCCTCACCAATTTTTATATTGTTACTTTTCAGATCAATAATTGAAGGAAATTCGTCTATCAGAAGAATACATTTCGTATCCGTATTCTCAGCAAGTTTCTCTGATATACTGAATGCATGTTCAACGAGCGCCCCATCAGCGACATCTCTTTTTCTGGATAAAAGAAACTCGATTTCATTATAAACGACTTTAAATTCTGAGCCGTCAAGGATTTTTCTCAGCATGGTGAGGGGTGTTTGGATCAACTCTTTTGCCCTGTATTTCAAACCGATGTGCGGTCTATATGCATCGATAACCTCCATGCTCAATCTTTGGCAGAACTCTGCCAGAGTCGATTCAATCAAATCCCAGACAGAAAAATATATAACGATAATTTCATCTTCTTTTTCAAGCCTTCTTTGAATCTCTTTTAGAATTGATGTCTTTCCTATCCTTCTTTTTCCATAAAGAGCATATCCGACAGTTGATCTTTTATCTTTTAGTTCTGCAACCATCTCTTCCAACAGTTCTGCCCTGTTTATAAATTTCTCACCTTTCACAGGCTGTAATGTAAACCGCATGATATCACTAACTCATTTGTTAGTAACTTATTTGTTATAAATATACCTATCCAATCTTTTGGTTTCTCTGTTTATTTGTATGTTTATCTATATGCTTTTCTTCGTGGTAAAATCGCATAAACCACCATTTTGTACCCATCTATAAATTCAAAAAGAACCCTGTAACGACCAACCCTTAAACGATAATGGTTTTTATATCCTTTTAATTTCTTTTGTGCTTTTCTTTCTAAAAATACCTCATACTTCATTTATTTTAATTTTCCCTTCTTTTTTCTCTGTTCATAATCAGCTATTGCTTTTTTCTCATCATCTTTCGGTTCATCTATCCCTATAAGTCTATAATCTATCATGCCTTCAATATTCTTAAAGTTCTAAAATTTAAGTCCTTCAGCAGGAATTTCCAGGAGGAAATTCCGGCACCAAAATTTATATATTTGCACACCATTCAATTGTTCAGTGAAATGATAGAAACCAATTTCATCATCTACGTGGGCATATTGTCGACCATCTTCTTCGTCATATATCTGGTGAAAAAGAGGGATGTCAAATATCCGCTGACCTTGCTTGGCAAACTCATCGGCATGCTCACGCCTAAGAGAGAGGAGCGCATAGATGCAGTCATGCAGGGATACAAATTCATCTCGACGAGACCGCGCGTCATCTCATCCGTTCTGCCACTGATTAACGTGCTGATGGTCGGACTCATCCTCTACTTCGGCATAATCGGCTTCGTGGTCATCGGCTCTGATAGCATGGCGCCGACATTCGAGAAGGGTGACCTATTAGTGATGCAGAGTGTGTTGATAGACCCCGTCGCCGGGGACATAATCATGTTCGACGCACCAGGAGTAGCTATTCCTGTGGTGCACAGGGTGTATTCCATCGGGGGCGAGGGTGATTGGTTCAGGACCAAGGGTGACGCCAGACCTGTTGACCTGTGGGCCATCCCTAAGGATGACATCAAGGGACAGGCGGTCATGATACATGGCGAACCCATCGTGCTCAGAGATGTTGGCATTTATTTCATCGAAGACCCCAGGCAGCCCCATGTGTTCGGCACTGAATTCGGTTTTATCACATCGCTGGTGCAGACGGTACAGACCAGTGGACTCATCTTGTTTTTCCTGATGATAGCGCTATATGTTCTCATGACGCTCAAAGAATTTCACTCAAAAGCTTTTAGTAGATATGATGGCAAAGGATGAGCTGTATGGAAGGAGTAAGATTATCACTGGCACAAAAAATTAATGTTGTCTGCGCCCTATGCGCCTCCGTATATCTAATTTATATTTCCGTGTTTCCGCTGATATATGTTTTTACCGTGGAGTTCAGCAGGCTCAGTCTGATCCAAAACACGATAATACTGTTCATCGGCATAGGCGCAGGATTGGGCGCATTCTCGATGGTCCAGCAGGCGCTCCTGTTCAACACCAAGATTGACGCCATGTTCGAGAAGGGAATATACAGGCGGCTCCAGCCCATGCTCAGAGAAGTCGCCAGAGTGCAGGTCGGACTGGATGGGGCATCACATAAGATGAACGCGATCGAGTCCAGCATCAACAGTCTTAAAAAAGCGGTTGACGACGCCCTTGTTGGCAGAATGCCTATGAGGGCGGATAAACTGACCTATTCTTCAGATCCAATATTGTTCCTCATCAAAATCGTAGTGCTGATAAACGTTACGTTTGCCGCGTTTGTGTTCATGATGCAATTCCCATGGGTATACCTTCCATACGTGGTCACAGCTGTGTACTTCATGTGGTGGCTGGGCCTCACATCCGAATACGGCCTATGGCGTCATAACGGCGTCTATGTATGGGGATTCGTGCCAATCATAGTCATCCCAAGCGCTACGATTATCATGACGATATTGTTGCCGCGCGAAATAATGCTTGGAGCCCTCTACATCGCCCTTGGAATCTACGCATATGCATACTATGCATGGAGCACCTACGTCATGAGGGGGCGACTGCCAGGAATGATACACGACCTGCTGCAAGAAATCTCCACAAAATCGAAAATCAAACGACCCTAGATGACACCCATCTCGGTCAGGCAATTCAGGCAGATACAAGTCAGGACAGACTCCTCAGCTCGCTCATCATCTTGTTTTTCCAGAGCCTATATTGTCTCGGGTTGATATCGAGATATTCAAGTTGGTCAAAGGTCTTTACTACCGTCATCAGCTCCCCGACGTAATCCTCCTTGCCGTACTTTTTGAGCAGGGCGAAATACTTTTTAAGATCGACAGGGTGCATGAGCAGTGCAATGATGTCTATCTGGTCTTTTCTGCCCTTCACAGAATCTCTCCGGTGCATCTCTGCCCCTTGCTTTAGGATCAACAACGCCTCTGGCTTGACCGTCCTCAAATTTTCGATCTTGGTGACATAGCTGTCCAACTCCTCCACCTGAATCGGCAGCTTGGAGTAATGGGGCACGTATATATCAACATCTATCTCATCAATTTTCATCTCATATTTTCGCAACCTGTCGTTTTTTCTCAGCCCATAGCTCTTCTTCAACTGCTCCAGCGTTGTGAAATCGACGATGATATCGACGTCCTTGGATTTGCTGGCATTCGTCCACAGATAGGTTGCCCAGCCCCCGATGACGATGAAATCCACTTCTCGACTCAGCTTTTGCAGAACTTCCCAGCTCCTGTGTGTCAGAAGCTCACTCCAGTACTGCATTTATTCTATCCTCCAGCGCTTTGATGAACTCGCCAGCATACCAGGTGTTGATGTTCCACAGATCGACGTAGGTTTGTGCCATAGTCGTCACTCTCCCATATCCATCCATCAAAGAATCCTTTTTCAGAACGAATAAATTTGCCGGACCTGGCATCTCTGGAAACCTATCTTCGAGTTTCTTAGCGGAGTAGATATAAACTTCACTGTAATCTGCTGGAACGTCCTTAAAATTGAACTTGTAGGCAGAATAGGCGCCATAGACGACATCGTCTGGCATGCTCTTCTCGATTTCGGTCACGGTACCATCTGCTCTCGTGCTGTAAATGACGTCTTTTGGAACGTTCCTAATCGAAGCCCAATACAGCAAAATCTTCTTTGCATCGATTATGCGGAAATTCATCGGATTGACCTTTACAGTGCCCATCCTGGTCAGCGGCTTGAAAGCGTGATTGACAGTACTCAGAGAGATGTCCAATACCTTTGAAAGCTCCTGCTGCGTAGCCGCGCGCTCGCCCTGCTCTAAAACTCGGTAAAGGATTTCTCTGTACACGAACTCCTTCTTTTTCATGTTCGAATTTATGATAGGTTTATTTATAAAGCTTTCGATGTTTTTCGAAATCTCACAGTATGCCCATCTCAGTCAGGCGCTCTGGCAGATACGTGTCCGTCACGTAATCAAGCCCATACTTCGCTAACGACTGTTGCTCGCTCTTTTTGTTCAATTCCAGCTGCAGGTTGATTTCATTCTTCCAGAACTCCGTCTCAAATCTTGGGTCGGAGAGTTCTGAATGTAGCGCTTTAATGTCCTGCTCTGACAACTTATCGGTCGGCAGTTCGTAGTTGACTATATCGGATGGGCGAATGCCGATAAACTGCGCTGAAGGGGTCGCCATGTACTCTGACATATGGGCGCTTTTGATGGACCCATACGCTACCGAGGCGAAAATACGGTAGGACCATGGGTCTCCATCGGTGAACACCACCACGGGTATCTTCAGCTCTTCGTTCAGCCGTTTGAGAAGTCGTCTTGTGCTTCTGGCAGGCTGCCCTTTAAGGTGCACGAGAATCGTATCAAATTTCTCGTCAAAACCGTTCTCGATCAACCTGTCCCGCATACCACCAGTCTCTATTGCTATGATCATCTTGGCGTCGTGTTCCAGGAACTCGAGTTTGTCCACTGTGTTTGGAATCTGGTAGCCAGCTTCTCCCACATCATCCTGACAGTGGAATGTCTTTGTACCACGTCTGGTCTGTTCCTTGATTTTGATTGGGCCAGTGATGGAGGCTCCATCCTCTTCTGGCCGAATATGGAAGTTTTCACGCTGTAGCTCACTTATGATTTCAATGTCTTCTATCAACCTGTCGCTTTCTTGTTGTTCCCTGAATTTTGCCAGACTCCAATTTTCAGATATGTAATATAATTCTCTCAGAGTGGAGGACCTTGCCTGAGCCAATTGCATATTTAAAAATTCGATCAAGTATGACGTCTTTAGCAACTGATATGCGCCCCTGACGGTTTTCGCACTCCTGATACTTTCCCTGTCGCCATATACCCACACCTCCGAATCCTCACTGTATTCTATGTTGGTTTTGGTTCTGGTAGGCAGATTGAGATGCGGAATTTGCTCGCCCAGTAGTTGGCCATAAAATCCTCCTATGATGTCGAGCAATCTTTTCTTCGTCAGTTCGTCCTTTTCCGTTGTTTTTGCTTCTGCACTCATTCTTCCACATCCTTTCTTGACTCTAAAGTCTTTGCACCGGTGACGAGCTCCTCTTCTATCCCTTCGACCATTGGAATTGATAGCTCCGGTGCCTCATCGCACTTGATCATATATTGAATGGACTTCTCTTCATCTGCTTTCAGTGATACTTTCCATATCTGGCCCATCTCGCCATCCATCTCCACGACCTTTGCATCGGAATCTGGCTTTACCATCTCATATTTGGATAATTCATATAACTTGAATGTCCTGGTGTGTTCACCGAAATTTTTGAGTCTGATCGACACGCCATATTGGCCATCGTTTTGTCCTACGATCTTTCGTTGTATTAATATATTTTCCATGATCTTCGCCACTATTGGCTTGATGTCTGGCTCTTCTTTTCCCACAATTGAGGATACCTTCTCCACCAGTTTTGGAAGGACCTTTTTGATGATCTCTTCCTTTTCCCTGCGCTTCTCGAGCAATTTCTGCCTTGAGAGGTAATTCCGCAGATTTCTGGCTACACCTCGAATCGCCAATTCGATCTCATCTACTATCTCAGGGATATCTGCTATCGCATCTTTGGACTCCGAGGTAAACGGAATCTTCGTAGATGCCACGTGGATAGACACGACCAGTGGTCCGAGCGGGATGCCAGTTCCACCTGGTTGATTTAATTCATACTGTCTCCAGTTCATCCTTTCCATGGCGTGAGTTATGGCGCATCCGCCCTGTTGATATAGTAACGGCACTCGATTGGCGAATCGCAATATGGTGACCTTCTCCTCTTTGGGCAGGTCGCCGCCATATGCAATGCCCGCCTCGACTATGAATGGATTGCCCGAGTGGACCGCGGGTGGTCGCGTTGCGGTCGAGATAAAATCTACGTTGTACTCTTTTTCCAGCCCTTTGTAAATGAGGTCTTTGCCAATCGGTGAGAGGCAGTCGGTAGGTGGTGCCGTAATTCTGACCGTTTTGAATGCTTCTAACAATCGAACTGTTTGGTCCCTGGACAGATCATTTGGATTTGCATCAGGGTCCAGATTCGCGGTTTTACACAGGTCCTCCGCAGTAGTTCGCCCAATTCTGGCAAATTCGTTCATCAAAAACGATATGAGTTTATAGCGCTCTGTGTACCTCATCATCTTGATTAACGTCCCCAGTTCAATGCCTTCTGGATGCGGCCGTATCTCATTGGGTTTTGCAGGCATCTCGTTGGTTGCCCTTTCGAATACCTCCTCTTCTCCATTCGGCTCTATCAGTGTCAACCGTGCGTGCGGGTTGACGATTGCCGTGTCCTTGAGATATTCCCATACCGACTGACGGCGCCCCCTGACATATGTCGCCGTCATCTCCATCTCGGTCCTGGTCCCATGTGGGCGGTCCCACTCGATGATGCTCTCGGCTACGATCTCTGGCTCGTTGGTCTGGGTGTCGATAATCAGCTCATAGTAGTGGGCAGGTTCATCCTTGCCGATTTTAGAGATTATTTTTGAAGGTTTGCCGGAAGTTAACTGCGAATAGAGCACTGCTGCCGAAATGCCGATGCCTTGCTGCCCCCTGCTCTGTCTTAATACGTGGAACCGCGATCCATAGAGCAGTTTGGCGAATATTTTGGGTATTTGGGCTTTCACGATGCCTGGACCATTGTCTTCGACTATGACTCTGCAGTTATCTCGATCTGCTCGTTCAATCTGGACTAATATATCTGGGAGGATTCCAGCATCTTCACACGCATCTAATGCGTTGTCCACGGCTTCCTTGACACACGTGATGAGGCATCTCGGCGCCGAGTCAAATCCGAGTATCTGCTTGTTCTTCTCAAAGAACTCGGCGACGCTAATCGCTTTTTGTTTCTTTGCTAATTCTTCTGCAATCAAGTTTGCCATTCACTCACCTTACCGATAAAGTCAAAAAGAGGTGTTTCTGCCCACCCCACCCACTAAGTATGCTGGGAACTTATTTAATCATTACTGCCAATTTTTAGTTTCTTCACTGCGTTTACATAAGTTGTATGTGGCAAAAAGATTATGGATGTAATCACTTTCGCACTCCTATTCAACAAGCTTTTTAACGACATATACGCAAAATAACCTGACAACAATGAACGAAATCATCGTCGTGGGGGATGTTCACGAGGGCATAAATTTTGGGTTCCAGATAGACTCAGAGACAGGACTCTCAGCGAGAACTCTCGACACTCACAATAATTTCACGAGGGCAGCGCAGTTTGCCATCGAGAATGTTGCGAAACTTTTCGTCATAGTCGGTGATCTCTTTGATCGTACGCATGTCAGCCCGGCATTTCGCGAGCTGGTCAGACGTGACGTCATAGAGCCTCTGGCAGAGGCAGGTATTGGTATATGGATACTTGCTGGAAATCACGACCAGCCCCGTAACACGCACAAAGGAACGTCCATCGACGACTTCAGAGGTTATCCGCATGTTAGAGTATACCGGAATCCCACAACAGAAAAACTTACCATTGATGGAAAGACGGTCGGTTGCATCATCGTTCCTTATTTGCACCCAACACATATTGCGGGATTGGTCAGGGAGAAATTGGGCAAGGAAACTTCGCAAGAGCAGATGTTCCACCAGGGGCAGGAAGTGTTGAAGAACTGGATTAAAAATAGGACAGAAGAACTGGATGCCGATTTTAAGATTTTATTCGCCCATTACTACATCGAAGGCGCGAAGTTAAGGGAAACCGCATGCCCGGAGGTTTTGCCTGGCGAATTCTCCTTTAGGAAGGATATGATTCCAGATAATCTGGACCTGGCTATTTTTGGACATATTCATTTGCATCAGGTGATGCGCAGCAACTCTACCGAACTCATTTATGCGGGAGCCGTCGAGAGAATCGATTGGGGCGAAATGGGTGACAAAAAGGGATTCATCGCAATTAATCTGTTTGCTCCGAACAAATGGCACTTTGAAGAGTTGCCGACGAGAGACATGTTGAAGATTGAGGTGGAAGTTGCTGCAGATGACGACCCAACGCAAAAAATTTTGGATGCAATACCCGACGTCACCGAAAAATTGGTCAGACTGGAGGTTGCAATCGGTGAAGGACTTCGGAGCAAGGTCGCTGAAGGCAAAATCGCTGAAAAGCTAAGAGGTGCCTTCAATTATGATGTGCGCTGGCGCGAAAAATCAGCGGAAAAGGTAGGATTTGCCAATTTCACGATGGATCCATTTGAACTCCTCAAAAACTTCATCGAGATAAATTACTCAACCCATCCAAAATGTGATGCGCTGTTGGATGAAGGCAGGAATATCCTGGAGGAGGTTCTGCGTGAGGATTAATACGCTTGATTCGCTTGTTTCGGATGGCGGCTTTGTCATAGAGGATATTGAAATCAAGGGCTTCATGCGCTACCTGGACAGGTCGACGATCAGTTTTCCGCATAAATTTACGGTGATAACCGGGCGAACAGGGACTGGAAAGACATCGATACTCGATGCGATCACCTTTGCATTATACAGGCGCACATCGAGAATCGACCTGCCGAATGTCAAGATCGAAAGCATTTGCCAGCAAGGCGGATACGTCAAGATTACATTCTATCAGGGTTCCGATAGATATGAAGTCACGCGTGGGCTGACTCGCTCTGGTTCATCATATGTCACGCTCAGAATAAATGGCACATCGATCAATGGCACCATTCAGGAGATCGATGCGAAGATGCAGGACATCATCGGTTTGGATTATGTGGGTTTCAGAAATTCAACCTTCGTCAGGCAGGACGAGATGAGGGAGTTGGGTGCGCAGACTGGCTCCCAGCGTCTCGAAATCTTCCAGAAGTTATTCAGACTTGAAACGTTTGAGAAGGCACAAACTATTGCCGCAGGGAAATTGGGCAAGGTCTTGTTGGACATCAGGGCTAATGAATCGGCATTGGGTGTTATGGGGGAACAACATTCCAGACTACCAGAAAAAGAGGAAGAATACTTCCTCCTAAAAAAGGAGAGCGAGGACGAAAGGGAAAGATTAAACGAGCTAAAAAAAACAATTGAGATAATGAGTGGCTCACTTGAGGAACTAAAGAGCAGGCACGAAGAGTTTTTAGAGGCAAGGGCTAAGGAGGCAGGGTTATCCAGTGGCCTCGCCGAGCTAAAAATGAAGATCGCAAAGTCCCATGAGGATAATCTAAAAACACAGGAACTCAAGCGTCTGGTTTCAAGATTAGCCATAGAAACAGGGGATTATGAATTGCTGCAAACGGAGCTGGACGTACTAAAGGAAAAGGAGCAGAAGGTCGCAAGTATTCAGAAACAAAAGCAGATTTACGAGAGCCAAAGACGGCAAACTGATGCAGAGCATAAGCGTGAATTTGGGGAATTATCTGCACGGTATAATGTGCAGAAATCGAGGCTGGACAAGATAACTACCGACATCGATAAAGATATGGCATTCTCGCTTTTAAAAAGCGAGGGGGCACTTGGGGAGCGCATCACCCGAATAGACCTGGAGCTCGAATGGCTAAAAGAAAACGAAGACCTTGTCATCCGCCTTAAACGAGAACAAGAGGACACTAAGTGTGAACTGGACGAAGTCTCGTTGCAAACGAAAAAGATCGACGTCGATTCCTTTGTTCACTCCGAGATTCAAGAAGGGCTAAAACATATCCAAAATGAAATGCAAAGAAAACGAGAAGGATACCATGAAAAAATACGGGTAATCGGGGAGGAGCTCAAGGGGATTCAGGCTGAAATTGACGCCATTGGTTTTGAAATACACGACAGAACAAGATTGAACGAGATACAGCAATCGTTGAACGCTAAGAGACAAAAGAAGGATGAATTGGAGCGAATACGGAGTGAATTAGATAAGGTCAAGGACTACGATGCGCTCATAGAGGATTTGACTGGCCAAAAAACGCAAAAAGAGTTTGAACTGAAGGATTTGCGCGATTCGCTAAGGAGGCTTCAGGAATATGAAACCCAGTATAGAGCGACGGAATCTGAGTTGAGAAAGTTGGAGGAAGGGCAAAGAGAGCTTGACGGGCTCATCCATGGAAGGGAAGGGGAAATGAAGCAGCTCACCAAGGAAATCGAAGCTCTTCAAGCTCTCGGCGAACGGATTCGGGAACTGGAGGATGAGCTAAAGAAATTACAGGAGACTTCCGAAGTGCTCCTTCTCCTGAAAGACAAGATATTTCACAAGAGGGGAGTAGTGATGTATGCGGTCAACCAGCTACTGCCGCAACTTGCCCGCGAGTCCTCGCTCAATCTCTCAGATATGACGGATAATAGGTTTAGCAAGGTACGGCTGAGCCCCTATGAGGAAAACAATCGCTACGGCATTCGCATCGAGGTAGAGGGACCAGATGGCAGTTTCCATGATGTGCAGGAGTTCAGCGGCGGCGAAAAGACGCAGATAAACGCCTCTCTGAGATTTGCGATAGCGAAAGAACTCGCGAGCATGCCACAGGTCGGCAAATCATTCGGCAGGATGAAGACGCTGTTTATCGATGAAGGCGACCTCGGCTCGCTGGACACGGAGCTCAGTAGGGAACTATTCGTCAAGAAGTTATTCGATATGGGACGATTCTTCGACAAGGTCATTTTAATCACCCATCTGACCGATGTGGCGGAAAAATTCCCGGCCAAGCTCAGGGTAGATATGACGCCAGAGGGCAAATCGAGGATAGGGGTGCTGTACGATGAGTGATTTTAGCGTTGAGATTCCAGGAGTGCTGATATCGGTCCGAAATTATCTTGACCAGATACGAGACGAGGAGTCTGTAGTGGATGTAAATCCCGTTCGGTTTGAATATGCAGACGCATCGCCTGACATGGTTGCCGTCGACGGTTCTCATTCATTCATATTTGATTTCTCAGGAATCAAACTTGCGGCGATTCGGGTTTGTGCATTGACATACGAGTTTGTAGATAAGGAACTCGATGGAAAGATTGGATATAAGCTCAGGCACAATCTCGTTGCTGAGCATCCCATTTTGGTATCGTCCCATGAATCGTTTGTCAGAGAGCAATCCGAGGTGTACCAGAAGTTGCTCAAAAGTGCGAGGAAATCGCAACTAAAAAAGACGCACATATATATCGCCAACGAACTGCGCAGATATGAGGAATGCAAGCTGATGAATCGAGTTGCGGGAGAGGTGTCTGGAAAGATTTTGGCCTTCGACGGTGCGTTAACAACGCCGCCGCCATTCTTGGATGAGTTCGCGCATCTGATGGAAGATACTATTCGGCTATGTGAAAAGAACGAAAACATATTGGTCGGAATCTCCAAGGACTCTGAGACGCACATGCTCGGCCAAATCTCTACCGATGAAGAGTTATTGCGCAAATTGGTCAAAACGCCAGCCCTCTATTATTTGCGTGCTGAATATGAAAAGACACATCCTCAGCCACATTATGGCGATATTTATTTTGCAAAATTATTCCCGCGCGCGCCCAAGTGGTTCAGGGTGGATGTCGGCACATTTAAGGATGACCCAGACTATGTCTTCTCGGCCATCTCGCACTATGCGCGATCAGAAATCTGTCCAGGGTACCCATATCCTTTGCTGGAAGCGCACAGATACGTCGTAACAGTCCGACATCTTCGCGAGATGTATGAAAATGTCGTTCTTAAACTCGCTCCGAAATATGGAATTTCGATAGAAGACGTCATAAACGGGCGGACGAATATCGATGGATTAAGGCGACAGGCATTCCATGAGTTTTTAGATAGAAATAGCAAGGTGAAACCATGAAGATTGGCGAAGTCGTATCGGCATCTGTGTCAGGAGGCATCGAGGCAAAACTGGAACTCAATAATCCAGAGGAATTGAAGATCGGATATCCCATCATCGTCGAAGGTCAAAAATATGATTTTTACTGCGTAGTACAGGACATTCGCAACCCTGCGACCGGGATTATCGAACAAATTGCAGGGTCTGACATGGGAAAATCGGTCGTGCCGATGATTTCACCTGGCATTCATGAGGGTTATGCCGGCCAGATATTCTTCTCAAAGGCGCTGTTAAAGCCAATTCAGTTGGTCGACGAACGCGGCAAATTGTACGGGCCGGAGACCATACCGCCATATTTCTCGTTGGTTCGAACGGCTACCCATGAGGATGTCCAGAAGATTTACCAGCCCACGGAGACTTCCATGCCGATTGGCTCTTTGCGTGGCATATCGGATTTTGAGATTCAACTGGACTTCGCCAGATTGACTGAAAAGCCATTTGCACTTTTTGGACGCACAGGCATGGGAAAAAGCATTCTGTGCAAGATCGTGTGCAATTCTATTTTGACAAAGGACATCGCGAGCATACTCTTGTTTGACATGCACCAGGAATATGGCATGTACTCCAAAGGCGATAACTCTCCTGGTTTGAAGTTTTCATTTCCTCAAAAAGTGGAGACGTTCTCCCTGGACCCGGCGAACAACGAGGCCAGACCATTTGTAATCAGTTCGAGAGAGATAACGCCCTCTGACATCATCATCGCCTTTCAGGACCTGTCACCTCCCATGATCGATACCATGTATGCGATAGAAAAAGGTGACAGAAAAGATCTTGTGACTGCGATTCGAGAGGCAACACCAGACGCAGATGGAAGAATTCACGCAGGTTCACTCCAGGCCCTCCAGCGAAAGATCGCGCGCATGGACCGATTTGATTTTGTTCGGGATACATCTTCCGACATATTCGGTCAACTGATATCGCTGATCAAAGCCAGAAAATCCATCGTTCTTGACTTCGGAAAATACGGGCAGGATACGACTGCATATCTTTTCGTAGCGAACATAGTGGCGAGGCGCCTGTACGACCTTTATACTGGTAAGACGGAAGGGCTTCCACGCCTTGTGGTTTTCCTCGAAGAAGCACATAAATTCCTGGACCCGCAAATAGCATCGCACACGACATTTGACAAATTGGCTCGCGAGACCAGAAAGTTCAATTTGATACTAGCACTGATCGATCAGCGCCCCTCGCGCATCGATGATGAAGTTCGAAGTCAACTTGCAAATCGGTTGATATTGTCGCTCAAAGAGCCAAACGACATCGCCTCTGCGCTTGCGGGCATACCGGACCGCAGTGTATGGGAAGGCATAGTCGGCGCGATGCCTCCAAAAACGGTACTTGCGGTAGGCGATGCCATCAGGGTTCCGACCGTCATCGATGTCATGGAGTATAATGTAGATACAGTAAAACGTCTTTTTGGTGAAGGGACTCTAAACAGTGAGGAAATAAGCGAGATAGCAGACCGTGCGGATGAGATATTTAAGTAACGAACATAGGAGGATGTATTGTGAATTATGAATTGTTGGTGCTGCTGCTCCTTATCCTTCTCACAATCTGTTTTATATTCTTAGTGAGGTCACTGATGGAGGTCAAAGGGTGGGAATATAAATTTGAGATGCGCGTGAAGGAATGGCTTGAAGGGGAGGAGCGCAGCATCAGGGAGGACGCCATCCAGAGGAGCGCACTAACGCGTTCTGGAAAGGCGCTGGAAAAGTTATGTCCGTTTCTGGCGGATTTTGGGTATGACCCGCATGATGTCCGGTGGCTGGGAGACCCCGTGGACCTCATCGTATTCGATGGATATGCGGAAGGTCATCGAACTGGAGATGGCCTGCGACAAATCGTATTCGTCGAAATAAAGTCTGGCAAGAGCAAATTGACGAAAGCGCAGAGGAAAATCAAAGCATTGGTAACGGATGGAAAGGTTTGTTGGGACGAATTTAAGATTTGAGTAGAGATAAACATTCAAAAACGACAGGGATTTATACGCATGTTGTAATGAAAGATTTAAGGAAGATTAGAAGGTTGTTTAGAGTCGAGAATAAACGAAATAGGTTCGGATAATAGAAATGGAAAAACAATGAATGAAAAAACACCTAAGGACAAACCCCCACAAAGTGGGAGAAAAGGAAGACACTCAAGAAGGGTATTAGGAGCTGTCCTAAGTCTTGAAGAGCACGTTCGTCCGGAATGGTGGCGAAGCATTTTCAACGCCTTTTACCTGAAAACAGATGCGGATGTGGTAGATGACAAGAATATCACTCTTCGAGAAGTGGACTTGTTCTCGGAGATCCTAAAGCTTTCGCCAAATGATAAGATCTTAGATTTATGTTGTGGACAGGGACGGCATTCCCTTGAACTGGCAAGGCGAGGGTTTCTCAACAGTGAGGGGTTAGATCGTTCGCATTACCTGATTCAAAAGGCTAAAGAACAAGCAAAAAAGGAAGGGTTGAACGTTAGATTTAGAGAAGGTGATGCCCGAAAACTCCCATACGCACCAGATACGTTTGATGTGGTTACAATCTTAGGAAACAGTTTTGGTTATTTTGAAACGATTCAGGATGACATGAGAGTTCTGAAAGAGGTTTTCAAGGTTCTGAAGCCTTGGGGACGACTTCTTATCGATGTTGCTGATGGGGAATACTTAAGAGAGCGTTTTCAGCCCAGAACCTGGGAATGGATAGACAATAAACATTTTGTATGCAGGGAGCGCTCCCTTTCATTGGATAAACAGCGTCTAATCTCACGAGAAGTGGCCACTCATGTGGAGAAAGGAGTTATTGCGGATCAATTTTATGCAGAGAGACTCTACACCCGTGAGGGCATGGATGAACTCCTGAAAAAAGCAGGATTCAGCAACTTTACTATTCATGGAGAAATATCTCAGAATTCACAGCGAAATCAGGATTTGGGGATGATGGAGAGGCGAATTATTACGACAGCTATATGCAGGAAGGAATGGTCGCCAGTCAAGAGGAAAAAAGAGGAAGTAAGGAATGTTGTCGTAATCTTAGGTGACCCCGCGAAAGCCGATCCCTTGAAGCCATTATGCGTCTTTGATGATGACGACCTTTATACAATCGACCAACTGAAAGGTTCATTAAGGGAACTGAGGAGCTACCACTTTACATATCTTGTCAATCACAACACTTTGCTTCATGATATTATGAAATTGAAGAATAAAGTAGATCTTGTTTTTAATCTATGCGATGAAGGTTATAACAACAATGCAAGAAATGAACTTCATATACCAGCCTTGCTCGAAATGATTGAGATTCCATATACGGGCTCTAACCCTCAGTGTCTTGCTTTTTGTTATGACAAATCACTTGTACGTGGAATTGCAAAGGAGATGTGGATCCCCGTCCCCGAAGCATTCTTAATCAAGTCCAAAGACGCTACTTTTGAACTTCCCTTTGAATTTCCTGTCATCGTAAAACCCAACTTTGGCGATTCCAGTTTTGGGATAACCCAGAGGAGTGTGGCAAACAATATTGAGGAGCTTGTTAATGCTATTTCAGAGATCCGGGAGAGACTTGGCTATGATAAAACCATTCTTGTTGAGGAATTTCTAACAGGAAAAGACATAAGCGTAGGAATAATAGGAAATCCTCCCGAATCTTACATAGTCTTACCCATCATAGAAGAAGATTACTCAGCACTTCCACCAGAACTTCCCAAAATATGTGGATATGAGGCTAAGTGGCTTCCAGAATCACCATACTGGAACATTAAATCAGTTCCTGCCGAATTACCAGAGGAGACAAAGAAACTCGTCTTGGAATGCTGTTCGAAGTTGTTTGAGAGGCTGGAGGTCAGAGATTACTGCCGATTTGACTGGAGGCTTGATGTGGAGAATAATCCCAAACTTCTTGATGTTAACCCGAATCCTGGCTGGTGCTGGGATGGTCATCTTGCAAAGATGGCAAAGATAGCAGGGATGTCTTATACTGAAATGTTAGAATCTATTTTACGCGTAGCCGAACAGCGATTGGGCATTCAGACGGATAAAAGCATGGAAGAACATGTTGCCAAGACTTCGCCTAACAGCGGATAAAAGGCTACGGTGCTACGCACCTTCGCCCAAATTACCTGACATGCGTTCACAACACCGACCATAACGTTCTTTTAGGAAGGGAACATCACATTTATATGGGAGGAAATTATGATGCGTCAGTTCAAAATTATCGTTGAAAAGCACCCTGATGGTTATGTAGCATACCCTTTAGGGCTTAAAGGGGCTATAGTCGGGGAAGGAGATACCTATGAAGAAGCCCTTTCTGACGTGAAATCAGCAATTCGCTTCCACGTTGAGACTTTTGGAAAAGAGGCTCTCGATGTCGAACCACCTGTCCTTGAAGCTTTCGTTGCTGAGACTGGAGTTAATGTGTAATGACAAAGTTTCCTGTGGGTGCACCTAAACGGAAAGTAATCAAAGCGCTGGTGACTTTGGGCTTTCAAGTGGTTCGGGAAAAAGAACACGTTTCTATAAACCATCCGAAAATAAAAGGTTCTACTCTCAGAACAATTTGCACCCAAGCTGGCATCACAAGGGAGGAGTTTTTGGAGGCCTATAGTAGAGCATAAGAGTCGGCATCATCAGATACCACAGCATATACGCTATGGGCTTACGCCCCTGCTCTTCGGGATGTTGTTCCCTTCGTCGCAACGTCGTATATACCAAAACCGTTATACAAAACCCTCACAAAGTATTAGTAACTGGACTCATTAAGAAATAGTATGGCGAACTTTGGGAAGATTTTAACCTTTACTCGTTCAGATGGAGGTTTTCTACAAAGCCATAAAAAACATTAATAGACCTATTACAGCAATTGCCTCTCACTGGATTCCATAATTCGTTTCATTTCATCCTGCAAATGCTGCGGCAGCCCTTTGATATCCACGTCCAAAAAACCCCTGATAATCACAGCAGCAGACTCCTCCTCGTTTAATCCTCTTGCCATCAAATAGTGTATCTCTTCTTCTGCAATTTTTCCGACCGCAGCCTCGTGTGACAAATCGACGCCTTCTCTTAGTCCTTCCAGTTCTGGTATTGCATGAATCTTGCCCCCCTCTGACAAAATAAGTCCGCGGCATTCTAGATGTGCTTTTACTTCAGGAACTTCTCCAATCAAATGTCCCCTTGCCATTATATTGCCGCCCTTTGATATTGCCCTGGCGATAAGTTCAGCCTTACTGCCTTTTGCCTTTAAGAAAACTCTGGAGCCAACATCCATATTTGAACCTTCAGAGGCATACAAAATGGTGTTGTACCTTACGGTGGCGTTCTTGCCAGCGCAGTATGCGGTTGGATACATCTGCAGGTCTCTCACAGGTTTCATGCAAATGTAATTGCTCAAAAACACGCCGTTCTCTTCTATAATCGTCCCAGTCCTTGGTCTGACTACGACATCCTTTGCCCAGTTATGAATCATCGTGAACGATATATGTGCGTTTTTCTTCACATAAAATTCAGAAATGCCGATATGCAATCCATTTTTCACGTTATGGGCGGTCGTGCAGCCGGTAATTATGTGAAGTTCGGAGCCCTCCTCAGCGATTATGATATTGTGCACATTCTGTGCCAGGCCATCTTTGTCAATAAACAGGCAGGCTTGCACTGGAAATTGCACCTTAACGCCTGGTAGCGCTCGGATAAAATATCCATGATTCGATTTTAGCTCTGCCTGCGCGGTGTATTTGTCCATATCGACTGCTACATTTTTCCACCAGTAATCCTTCAGCCAGTCATATTTTTTCAGTGCCTCCGTGACGCTCATGACTTCTATGCCATTTTGATTGGCAGACGACTGTATCACAGAATGGTCGATTTGAAAAAACGAGCCCGACCTATACGACTCATTGGCATCGACGCCGGCGCCGATAGCTTTCTCTCGTACGTCAACGGACAATTCCTTCAATTTCTTAATTCTGCCGTGTTCCTCCGCCTGAGCAGAATATTTATCCAAGCTTATGTCAGGACCAAGTGCAGCGGGCTTGTCTCTCGCTTTATGCGCCCTTTTCCGAGTATTGTTTATCTCAGGCATCTTGCACACTCCTCATAACCCCTTTCTTTAATCATTTTTAAAAGTCCATCCGGCTTTCCAGAGCAGCGTATCGTGCCATCGATCATGACGTGTCCATGGTCGGCGTTCACGTAATCCAATATATGGCCGGTATGGGTTATAATCAGTCCTGATGTATCTCTTATGGTGCAATTTTTAGTTCTCTCCAGCACATCATTTATGACCTCGCCTACAAGGGCGATATTCACCAAATCCACTCCTGAATCCGGCTCGTCGAGCATGATAAAATCAGGCTGTAGCGCTGCTAATTGAAGCAGTTCAGACCGTTTTGTCTCTCCGCCAGAAAAACCAAGATTGATATCTCTGTCCAAGAACGCAGACAGATTAAGCCTCTTGGCCAGTTCCTCTGCGTTAGAATTGCCTGATTGTGCACAGATGTTGACCATATCCCTTAATTTGACGCCCCTGATAACAGGCGGGTTCTGAAAGGCAATGCCGATGCCAAGTTTAGCTCGCTCGTCCATTGGCAGGCTTGTAATGTCCTTGCCCTTGAAAAGTATTTTACCAGATACCACCTTATATTTTGGATTGCCCATGATGGTTAGCAATAAAGACGTCTTTCCCGAGCCATTTGGTCCAAATAAAGCGTGCAATTCTCCTTTGCCTATGTTCAGATTCACGTTGTCCAATATCTGTTTGCCGTCGACTGCGACCGTCAAGTTGTCAATTTTAAGCATGCGACACTACCTATGGTCAACGTTGTTAACCAAACTTAAATGTTATCTCATATATACATCATCAATATGAATTCATCCCTGTGCATCGTGTGCAAAGGAAAGGGTGCGTGTGGACGGCAGAAATGTCCAATACTCTCAAAATTCCAGGCGTTCGAGAAACTTCCACCCATTGGTGATATCATCTTTGGTGCATCCCCGCCATCTGTTTTTGTCGGGCGGATGGGTTATCCAAATATCCAAGCAGGTCCGCAGGTCCCACCGCTAATAAGCGGCAGTGATGCGCAGATCTACGACAGTCCACAGGAGTGGCTCGACAGGCAGGTCGAGGACGTCATCGGATTGCGCTCGAATCTGGTCCGATGTAATATCAAGCTGAACGTCAAAGATGCCAGCACACTGGACAACAAATTTCTGGTCAAGACACATGAGCTCGCAATGGCAGATATGCCGGTAGATACTGAGGTGTGGTTCGTAAAGCCTCCTAAAAAGGAGTTGCGCTTTGATGACGTGCTCGCACCGATGGGCCCATCCGGTCAGATTAAATCACTGGACATAACCGAAAATCCATCGGTTCCGCAGAGTATTGACCGTCTGACGTCTGATACAGATGTTTTGGCCGGGGATGCGGTTGTGGAGTTGTATGGAAGCGGCATTTCGGTTTATCACATTTACAGGCTGCTCTCGATCGGATTGCTGGGGAAGCAGAATGCCCGACGACTCGTTCCGACAAGGTGGGCTATTACGGCAACGGACGACGTCCTTGGCAGGGAACTTGTTGCAGGACTAAAGGATATGCCGATATTTGACAGCATCAAGGTGTTCAGTTCTCAGAAATTGGGCAACCGTTTTGAGATACTCTTGCTCCCGCGCATATTCTCGTTTGAGTTGATAGAAATCTGGCTGCCGAAGTCGGTCTGGGCCGGGAATTCCGTATGGGTCGGCGCAGATCGGGAGGGATATGATGGCAAAACCACATATTCAAATCTTGGTGGAGGATATTATTCCGCTCGCCTTGGCGTACTTGAATATCTCGAGAAAACCAGGAAACAGGCATCGGTGTTCATGGTACGGGAAATCCTTCCAGACTATTGGGCGCCCCTGGGCAGTTGGGTGATTCAAGAGACCGTGAAGGATGCGATGGCGCGGCGGCCAAAAGAGTTTGAAACTGCAGACGAGGCGATAATTGATATAGCAACCCGAATAAGAACACCTCTGTACAGGTGGAAACACGAAGCGAAATTTCTGGATGACTTCAAATTCCAGAAAAGATTGATGGATTATATGTCCGATACGATACAGGGGCATTAAGCGAGCACACATCTCGAAATATTCAGGAGCCAGTATCCATTTTTCATTACTTTGCCGCTATCAATTATCTTCACACGCCTCCTGAACAGTGGGCCATTATGCGTCGGCCGGGATTCGAACCCGGGTTTATGGCTTGGCAAGCCATAGTGATACCACTACACTACCGGCGCACCCGCGTCATACACTCGCCCTTCTGACCCAGTATAATATGATTAAGGCATCACTACAGGTCAGTCGAAGTTCTGCATGCCCTGACCCGGATTTGAACCGGGGACAATGCGGTCTTCAGCCGCACGCTCTCCCAGGCTGAGCTACCAGGGCAGAGGACCACGTCCTTTCGAAACTGGTCAGCCACACAAATGGGCCCGACCGGATTCGAACCGGTGATCTCCGCCATGTCAAGGCGACGTCATAACCAACTAGACCACGGGCCCAATTTATGACGCACGATTAGGTTGGCATTCAATTGGTCATAAACCTTTTGGGGATGTGCGGTCACAGAACGGTTATATCTCCTCCGCTTTGAATTCTTATCTGTCTTTCGCCTCTAAATTCGTCTAATATGCCGTATGCGCGGATTCGGTCTCCCTCGCGCACCTTTTCGTCAATTTCAGCTGCACCCGACTCGCGATGGGCGAATATATTTATAGTACCAACATCCATTTTGATGCTCAAAATGAGGTGTCCTCCTGTTCTGGTCATCCGCTTGTCCATCACCAGCCCCTCTGCATATACCTTGTCATCGAGTTTGGACTCGTCCGAAAGGCGCTCCACATCGATTGGTATGGTAATGACAAAGTAAATTACGGCAAGCGATAAAAGTGCCACTATAAGTAACACCGCACCTACTTTTTCCTCTTTTTGCATGGTACCCATGGACCGGTCGGGATTTGAACCCGAGGCCTCTACCAATAAGGATGTCACTCTCTTTCAGACCATGACATTTGCCAAGGTAGCGATCTACCCCTGATCTACCGGCCCTTTAAATGCTCACCTGTGCTATCGAACAAAGTGAGATGCACACTTTTAATCAACATTTTTGTAAAATGTTGGCTATCGAACAAAGTGAGATACATGCAATTAAATTTATCGGTCATGAGCCTATTACTAAAAGGAAAAATTTAAAGTATGTGCCGTCCTATTTGGTTGAAAAAGACATCTATTGGGCCCGTAGCTTAGTCTGGTTGGAGCGCACGGCTGATAACCAAACTTTTTAAAAAAAGTTGGCTCCTGCTTTGCAGAAACAACTTCCTTCTGCGCAAGCAGAAGATAAGTTTGAACAAAAACGTCCTACATTCGCCCTTCAGGCTCAGTAGGACTAAACACAGAAAGATATGACCTGCCGAGTATAACGAGGCAGGTCGTTGAAACGATCAACCCTTTTGAGGGTTGTGGTAGACACCGTGAGGTCAAGGATTCAAATTCCTTCGGGCCCATTATGTATCATTCGATATAAAAAAATAAAAAAAGAGATGTTGAAAAGCTATCGTAGAAGCCCAAATGGATTTCTCGATAATTGGTTGTACTTCAAATGTCGAACACCGATTTTTTTGACATTGGGTTTCCAAACCATGGAGGGCAACCAGCTCGGGGCACCGCTTGGAGCTCTGACTTTTTCCCTGAATCCCTTAAATACGTGAAGTCTTTTCGTGCCCTTCTCCCTGAGCATTATGTTTGTCTTTCCCCTGCTTGCGCACTTCAGGGCAGCATCTCGTGGTTGATATCCACTGAATGTTCCAACTTCTCTTCCATTTTCTATCAAACCAAAATTCTTTGTAGGTCTATTTACCATTTTATACCTCCTGATATTTTGTGAGTAAATATGTTTACAAGCTTATCCTATTTCAGCATTGCGGTTTTTTCTTGTAATTTCTACGGAAATTCAACATGTCACCATCTAAATATTCCAAAAAAGAATAGTATTAACGGAAACAGTAATACGCCCATTGCATGGCTTTTTCTGACCTTAAAATAAGATGGAATCATCCCAATCGCGGTCGCAGTTGCGAATACTATCATCCCAAATAAACCAGTGGTTAGAATCACCATCACGCAAAGACACATTAGAACCGTTGCGCTGATTCTTTGGTAGTTTAGGCGTGACAGCGCTTTGGAAATTCGCTCTCCTACTGAAATGGTCACGAAATAGGATATTATGGAAACACTAACGATAACGGCTAAAAATAGCACCACTAATGAAACATCCCATGTGGCAGGATTCAAAATCTCGTTGACCGCGACCATGGCACCACTTCTGGGCCGATGAATGATATACAATGCTATTAAACTGAAAATGGCGTTTGCCGTGTTAACTCCACTGACTGCGACGATAAATTCCCTCGCGGAATCTCCATCATTATCTTCTCGAATCGCCAGTCGTATTATCACCGTCGCAACTGCTGATGATATGCCCGGCAGCCACGCCACCAACGACCCAGCTATACTTCCAGTGAACACTCCCCTCACGATATTTCGGCTTGGAAGGTCGAACTCCACCACCTCCGTCTGGGCAGGGATGACCGATCGCGTAATGAGACTTATAGAGAGCATGCTCGCCCCAAACAATCCACAGAACAGTGGAAACAATATAGCCGGCGTACCCATGGGCAACAAGGGGTCCATCAGCCCATCTCCGATAAATGCGAGAATGCCGAGTACCCCAGATAACAGAAAAACAAGTATGGCATATCCCTTGTATTTGAGATGCGCAAGCGAGCCCTGCCCTTCGACCATCTCTCCTGATTCTGACCCGATCATAAGCAGGACGATCGTCAGAAGAATCCAGCCCATGTGCTGGTGGAGGACGGGATAAATATGATATACCAGCATGCTTAATGGTGCCACTAACAGCAGCGCCACGGTCACAGAACCCGCACTACCGAGTGCAGATAGTCTGACCGCTTCGACGCCTCTGCCCTCTAATAGCATACGGTGTCCTGGCAGGACTGCCAGTGCGGTGTCTGCTTCAGGAGCACCCAAAAATATCGAAGGGACGAAATCCAGAAACGTATGTGCAATCGAAGTTGCGAGGATTATAACGACGATATAAATCGGCGAAATACCATGCACCAGCAGGGATGGAGACATAGCCACGAGCAGCAACGCGACATTATTGACATGAAGGCCAGGAATTAGTCCAGTGATGGTGCCAAGTATGCATCCCAGAAGAACCGATGCCAACAAAAAATGCGGCGAGATTTCGAACATTTATGTAAGCGAAGACAGGTGATTGATTCGCTTTAACATATTTGGATGGGTGCTAAGCAACTCCATCAGCTTATCGGTCGTGCTGACGTGTACCTTTTTACTCCTGAGCAGCATCAACTCGTTTCTGTCGACACATCCGCTCATATCCTTGTCTATCTGCTTTAACTCTCTAATCTCATTCCATGCCCTGGAAGGGTCGCTGATGAAGAATGCTTTGTTCCCTTCGACCTGTTTTAACGTCTCCTTTGCGACTCTCGCATTCCCGTAGGATAATTTGTACAGGGCGGATGCGAGCAGGTGAGGGTCGTTTCCGAATTTAACGCTGCCCAAATCCGCATAATACTCACGAATTCTGGAGCCATACATCACCAACAGATTAGTAATGAAATAAAGCACAAATGCAAAGATTCCGATGGCTATCGTATTGCCTCGCTGACCTCCTGAGAACATCATGCTCCAGGCAATGTACCAGCAGATCATTGGAATTATGCTAATCAACGTGATAACTGCGACGTCTCTGTTCTTGATGTGGGCAATCTCATGACCTATCACTGCCTTCAGCTCATCCTTTGTTAGCAATCTGATGATGCCATCGGTAACGCAAACCCTGCCGTCTCTAATCGATCTGCCGAATGCAAAGGCATTTGGAATCTGGATTTTAGCTATTCCTACCTTTGGCTTTGGGATTCCTGCCCGTTGAGCCTGCTCTGCAACCATTCTGTGCAATTCTGGATGCTCCTTCTCAGATACATATTGGATGCGCATTGACCAGTCGACCATCCTGGGACCGATCATGTACTGGATGAAGAGGAAGAACGATGCTAAAACAGCAAAGAAGAAAAAGTTGCCTATGCCCATCATAGTTCCTACAACTACGACTAGTGCGTAGATGATGGCGAACATCAATCCCAGTAAGAGGTACATCCGTATTTGCAACCACATTTAACGATCACCATTTAATTTGGATTATCATATAAGGATATGTATGTATATAAGCTCTGTGCTTACACCAACGGGATAATGTTTTTAGCATATATGGAGTTTGCGACCGAAGGGAACAATGTCCCGAAGGGCAAGGGCGTAGCCCGTAGCGTATATCCTGTGTTATGCGCCGCACCTTTATTATTAGACAGGCTTAACTTGGCCTTCCCAACAATTTGATGTATTCAGAGAACCTTGATCCTTCAAGTTGCGCTTCTTTAGCAATGATTTTCCTTGCGATATGAACTTGCTGTAAAGCATGGTCGTCTGGGAACTCCTTTTCTACCGCTCTTCTTATTTCCTCGATATCTTTTTCTTTAATCTTGCTCATACTTTCTCCTATAGCAATTCCGCAGGTGTCATAATCTCTATTTGTCTCAGGTTATTTAAAGTATTTACCATCCTCACTATGTCTCTCGTTTTCCTCCTCACTATGTGTTTGAAGTTCCAACTCAAAAGATAGTCAACCTCGCTTATAACAGCGATGGCAATATGGTAGGCATCCTCGGTGTAACCTTCAGGAACCGCACCATGGCGGATATACTCGCTGGCTATCCATTCAACGTCATCGGTTAAAGAGAGCACTGAAAATCGTGATACTGTATCCTTCATTTTGCCTCGGAGTTCTATGTCGGGAGTGCGTTCAATCTCAGCAACCGTAATTTCGGAGATGAAAGTCTCAAAGTTTCCTATTTCTGCGAAAAAAGCTTCTGTGAGTGATACTCTCCCTGGATTCCTTTCATCAAATAGCGCTGAAATTACCGAAGTATCCATATATACTCTCATTTTTCTTCTCATCTTCGTCTACCTCTTATTCTTCTTAGGCATGGCGTATAACTCCTTAATATACGAAAAGTTGACAGATTCACACCAACACCTCTCTCATTCTGTCCAATCCCTCTGAAATGCGCGCCTGGGAAGTGGCATATGAAATTCTGATATAGTCTTCACTATGGGGCCCAAATGCAGACCCAGGCGTGACAGCGACATACCCTTCATTTAGCAAACGTTCTGCGACGCTCATACCATCTCCGAATCGAGCGACGTTCACGAACAGATAGAATGCACCATCTGGCTTTTTGCACTCCAAACCCATCGACTCGAGTCCGTCAACGATGAGGTCTCTGCGTGTTTTAAATTCATTCACCATCTCTGCGATACATTCCTGCGGACCTTTCAATGCCTCTAAAGCGCCATATTGCGCAAAAGACGTTGCGCAGCTCGTTGAGTGCTGCTGTATCTTGAGCATGGCATCTATGACCTCTGGCGGGGCGGATGCATATCCCACTCGCCAGCCAGTCATTGCATACGCCTTGGAAAAACCATTGACCGTGACGGTTCTATCGTGCATGCCATCAAAGGAAGCAATGCTGAGATGTTTTCCTTCATAGATGATCTTTTCATATACCTCATCGGAAAGCACGAATATGTCATGGTCCCTTGCAATATCCGCAATCATCTTGAGCGTATTCTCATCAAAAACTGCCCCGGTTGGATTGCCTGGCGTGTTCACGATGATCAGTTTTGTTTTTCTGCTGATGGACTCCAGGAAATCATCTGGCACAAAGCCTTTTTCTTCACCTGTCTTGATCCACGCGGGCCTTGCACCTGCCAGTTTTATGCAGGACTCATACGAAACCCAGGCAGGGTCGAATAATATCACTTCGTCTCCATCTCCTAGTATGGAAAGCACTGCCTCAAAGATCGCCTGCTTCGCCCCGGGTGTTACGATGACTTCATTCGGAGATACGCTGATGCCGTTCTCTTTGAACTTATTGGCTATCGCCTCTCTCAGCTCGGGTATGCCCGCACTCGGCGTGTAGTGTGTCCTTCCTTCATCCAGCGCCTTCTTTGCAGCGTCTATGATGTGCTGTGGAGTGACAAAGTCGGGCTCGCCAACGCTAAAACTGATGACGTCCTTTCCAGCCCTTTTCAGTTTATTCGCCAGGTCGGATATTCTGAGCGTCGCGGATTCTTCTATCCTGTTGACTCGTTCTGAGGGCATTTCATTCACGCATTCGCCGTACCATCTTCACCGCTGACTCTACTGCCCTCTTCGCATAATCAACGCGCTCGTGCGCCTCCAGCCTGCTCATTCCTGGACCGGATATGCCCAATGCAACGGGTTTCTCAAAATCCAGCGATAAATCCATGAGCTTTCTGGACGTTTGCTGCATGATGACTTCATCGTGTTCTGTTGTGCCTTCAATAACACAGCCAAGAGCAACGATTGCGTCGACGCCGTTATCCTTAGCCAATTTCTTCGCAGCCAGAGGCATGTCATAAACACCTGGTACCAGAAGAGTTCGTACCACTGGCGCTCCGAGAAATTCAGCATGCTCCCTTCCCAACAACTCCATTTGGTGCGTCAGGTCTCTGTTAAATTCCGACACGACAAATCCAAGCCTGATTTTATTCATTTTAATCCTCCTAAAGGCTATAACCTCAAAGGTCCCACATCTTCGCTTCCCTGCCTTTTGCCCATCCCTGCATCTTTTTCAAGCAGTTTTGGTTTGAGCAACAACTTAATGACGTTCTGCGCATGCTCCCTGGTTCTGCGACCTGCTAACTCTGCTAACATTTTATCGTCTTTCGCCTCGTCCTCATGAACGAACACCTCTATAATATGCGTGTTCGTCATCAGTTGCGCCTGAATTAAGCCAAGAGATGCTTCATGTGCACAGGTCTTGTCTATTGGCGTAGCGCCAGGCATTCCAAGTGCCATCACGATATCACACTTGCGCTCCTCGATCAGTTTCTTGGCTGCAGCAGGCAGGTCCTTGATGCCAGGCACCGTATATCTTTCGATGCGCATCGATGCATTCTTTTTCAGCTCATCGATAGCGGCAGTGCCCATATCAAAGCGCGCGAACGTTGTATCTGCGATGCCGACCTTCATCGCTATAGTGAATGCGACGCATCTCATTTAAGAGTTTCTTTCCACTTCCTTTACAGTAGCTACACCACCTTCCGCTTTGACTCCATGTTCGGCCAGCGTGGACTCTACTGCTTCTATCGTGGTCAAAATCTCTTTAGCAGAGACGTTGCCCATATGCCCTATCCTGAATATCTTGCCCTTGAGATGTTCCTGCCCGCCAGCTATGAGTACGCCCCTGTTTTTTATTCCATCGCGCAATTGCTCATAGACGATGCCTTCGGGCATCTTAACTGCTGTGACTGTGTTCGAATATCTGCTAATTTTATTCAAACGCGGAAACAGTTCGAGCCCCATTGCATTCATAGCTCTTCGAACGGCATCTGCACATCGTTCATGTCGCTTGACCCTGGCGGACAGCCCCTCCTCGCACACAAGGCGCAATGCCTCATGCAACGCAAAAAACAATGGAATGGCGGGAGTGTATGGCGTCTGTCCCTTGCTTGCAGATTTCTGATGCGCCTTCAGGTCTAAGTAATATGGGGAATTGACATTCTCCATGCGTTCCCATGCCCTCTCGCTGACGGAGATGGCAGCCAACCCAGGCGGTACTGCAAGGCACTTCTGGGAACCGAGGATAGCGAGGTCCACGCCCCACTTGTCCACGGGCACTTCGTTGCCGCCTATGGAAGATATCCCGTCCATTATAAACAGCGCATCGTACTTTCTGGCCAGTTCTCCGACTTCTTCAGCTGGGTTCACTATGCCTACCGAAGTCTCGTTGTGAACCATGGTTACGGCTGATGCACCCTTTTTTAAGGCACCCTCTACGTCATCCAATTCTATGGAACTTCCCCATGCATACTCCACAGGTATCGGATTTCCATACAGTGCAACGATTTCCTTGAAGCGCTCGCCGAATTTGCCGTTTACAATCGTAACGACCTCGTCGCCCCTTGTCACGTTGCTGACAGCCGCTTCCATTCCAGCCGTCCCTGAGCCACTGAGCACGAGTACATCATTCTCGGTCTGAAAAACATCCTTCAAAATGGAAACGCATTCATCAAAGATTCTGGCAAATTCGGGACCTCTGTGATTGATCATTTGCCTGGACATCGCCTTCAATACCCTTGGATGCAGGGGCACAGGTCCTGGTATCATCAGCAATGGTTTGTTCAAATCCATAATATGGGCGCCTCTTCATGTCGGTAATTGGTATTTTAATGCCATCAATGTAATTTAAGTTTTTGTTTTTTGGTCACAATCTGACATCACGCATGATTTTAATTGCGCACAACTCTCCGCACATGGAACACGCATCGCTCGGTGACTTCCGGAATTCATGAATCCTTCTCGCTTTGTCGGTATCGATGGCAAGTTCAAACTGTTTATCCCAGTCAAGGTCCCTGCGCGCATATGCCATTTTGTCATCCCATTCTATTGCACGTCCTCTTCGGCCTGTTTTGACAAGGTCTGCTACGTGTGCTGCAATTTTGGTCACGATGGTGCCTTCTTTGATCTCGTCTATGGTGGGAAGGGCAAGGTGTTCAGATGGCGTGACCATGCACAGGAAGTCCGCACCGTGCATGCCGGCGACCGACCCCCCTATAGCAGCAGTTATATGGTCATAGCCGGGTGCTATGTCCGTGACCAGAGGGCCGAGCAGGTACAATGGGGCACCATCGGTCAGATGCTTCATCATTCTTATGCTCGACTCAATTTCGTTTAACGGCATATGTCCCGGCCCCTCCACCATCGTCTGCACTCCCGCATCCAGCGACCTGCGCACCAGTTCTCCGAGTGTGATGCACTCCATGAACATTGTCCCATCGCCAGCATCCGAGATGCAACCCGGTCGCATACCGTCTCCCAGGCTGAGCGTGACATCATGTTCGCGCGCGATTTCCAGCAGATAATCATATTCGGCGTAGAACGGGTTCTCGCAATCGTTGTGAGTCATATAGGCAATCATGAGCGCACCTCCGCGAGATACGACGCTCATAATTCGGTCACTCTTCCTCAGATGTTCAACGGCATTTATGGTGACGCCTGCATGAATGGTCATAAAGTCGATGCCATCCGCCGCATGCTTTCGCACCATATTGAACATATCATCAGAAGTAATATCTGTAACGTCGGTATGTGCAACCTGATAGATGGGGACAGAGCCAACTGGAACGCTTACTGCATCGAGAATCCCCCTCCGAATGGTGTCGAGGTCGCCGCCGGTGGACAGGTCCATAATAGTGTCGGCGCCATATTTCACTGCAGTTAGCGCTTTTTCTGTCTCCTCATCTGCATCGATAAAATCCACAGAGCTACCTATGTTCACGTTGATTTTGGTGCCGAGGGATTCGCCAACGGCAACGGGCATGGTATCTCTACGTGTATTTTTTAAGATGACCAATCGTCCTGCTGCAATTAGCTTCCTTACTTTTTGGGATTCCACGCCCTCTGACCGGGCTACAAACTCCATCTCTGGCGTGATATATCCTTTCTGTGCGTCTCTTATTATGCTCATGTTCATGCCATTAGTTTAATGCTATTATAATTACGAAGATTGTCTTTGGTGGTGTGTCTTTTTCATATGTATGTTAATGACTACTATTTGTAGTGTCGAGAGGAAGTAGTCATTTCTTCAAATCTTTAAGCAAATCATCTATGTCGTCAGCAACACGCTTAAGATGTTGAGGCGCATGTAGAATCTGTGCTTTTTTGAGGCTTGCAAGACTGTAAACGAATCCCTTATTAATATCATCAATAGTATGTAACTCATCATATACGTCCACTAATTTTTTGCGTGTTACTTTAGATAAACTTGCTAATATTCCTGCATTTCGTACAGCGATGTAAGAGTCAAAATGATAACGACGAGTCAATATACTTGTTGGTTTTAATTCTAATGCGTTTGCTCCATGTTCTAATGCTTCTTTATTATCTTGTAGTTCATCGATTAATGCGGTTGAGAGCCTCTTTTCGGTCGTCCATTGATATAGAAGGATACCCAGTAAGGCACCCAGTAAGGCACCTGCAATTGCACCTATACTATCACTCACTGCGGTAATTAGTTGCTGAGGTGACAAAAAGAATAATAATACGACAATCACAATGATAACAACAGCCCGCACAACCCGCAACACGGACTCCCGCAACACGAACTTAAACATTTTATGTTGCATTTTTTAAACCTCACGATTTACCCAACAGATACAATCCAAAGCTATTATTTATTTGTTCTTTTTTGCCTTCGCCTCCATCTTATGCTGAGTATTCGCCTTTTTTTATCCTCAAGTCTCTCTCAATCTGTTTTAGCCTATTTTCAATGGTGTTTATGCAGTCCTCTATTTCATTTAGGCGCTCGTCTGTTTCCTCTATGTTTTCAGCCACTTCCTTCATATTATCGTTCAGAATACGTATCATCTTTACTATTTTTGTCAAGTCGTCATCTGAACCATCAGCGATTTGATTAAATTTCCCTAAATTTTCCTCTATTTCCTCTATGTTATCTTTCATTGTTCGGCACACTCCGTGCAAGGCTATTATTTATTTGTTCTTTTTTGCCTCGCATCGCCTATCATGTTCATGCCAACTCTTAGTTTGTTTAATATAGTTATACTCCCAAAGATGTATTTTAATGGTCAAGGTGCATAAAATTACTGCTTCGCCATACGTCGCGAATGCGTATCTGGTCGAAGCAGAACGGCCGGTGTTGGTGGATGTCGGCGCCGAGCCTGATTTTGTCCTTAACGCCATAAAGGGAATAATCGATCCCGACTCTCTTGAGTATATCATTCTGACACACTGCCACTACGACCACACTGCTGGCACCGCTCAACTGGCCGAACAAACAAATGCCAGCGTTGTGATTCACCAGCGCGATGCTGATTTATTGGATGACAACCATGCGACGGCATCCTCGTTATTTGAAGTATGCTCTCCCAACATTAAACCTGATATGCTGCTCCATGGGGGAGAGATTCTGGACCTTGGAGACCTAAACCTTAAGGTAATTCATACGCCAGGGCACACGTCGGGTGGCATATGTCTTTACGGCTCTAAACTTTTGTTCTCTGGTGATACGATTTTCTCGAATGGCGGCATTGGGCGGACTGATATGCCCGGTGGCGACTCCACTGCGCTGGCAAATTCGATAAAACTATTGACAACGCTGGACATCGATGCCATTTATCCCGGGCATGGCGAGGCAGTACACAAAAATGTCAATATCCATATGAGAAAGTCATTAGAATTCGCCGAGCTCAACAAATGAAGAGGCTCATACGTGCTTTTCAGCATCAACGACACTCTTTTTTACCATTTGATACCATCGAAACACCAGGACCGCAAGACAACTTATGGAGATTAGTCTTAGGGCGCTTGCAAACACCTGTATCCCTATCGGCTCCCACAGGTTGAAGAGGCGAATTAATTCGTAAGTGTTGAAATTCCGTAGGAATTACAACTCCATCAGATCTTCGATCTGGTGCACTGCGAAATACGCGCCTGATGCAAAAAGAAGCGTCCAATTTTTAGTTAAAAAGTGTATGTCTTGAAAAGTGTTCTCTTTCAGTATATTCCAGTCAACTCTTCCTAACGTTAGAAACAGGATGATGCAGAGAATAAATCCAGCAAGTGCCACTAAAAAGGATATAGTTCCCACTATCACTTCAATATGCGTTCCAATCATTATTATATAATTCTAACTATAACCTATTAAAATGTTTCTATTCGCTGAATCCGTCAACCCTCTCCTAAATGGAAACAGATTACAGATTCCCTCCTTCGGAAGATTATCTTCTGCGATTTTCAATAGATTGCCAATCAATTCAAAATCTTTTTATGCACCTACATCGTTTGAATGTTATAATTATCATCAAATGTTAGTGAGGATATGAGATGAACTCTAAAGATATTGTCGGCATCTTTCTAACATTCATCGTCTTATTTGGTTTCTGGGTATTTTTATCTGGCCTTTTGGATGTGATGCACCTCTCAATGGGCATAATCTGCTCTATTCTCGTCGCACTTTATTCACATGATTTGTTCATAAGAGGTAACGACAGCATCATTGACCGTGCAGGCACTCTCATAAGGTTTATAAAATATAGTTTTTGGTTACTATTTCAAATCTTTATGTCTAACATTGACGTGGCACGCAGAGTTCTCGACCCAAAGATGCCAATATCTCCGGGAATCATAAAGTTCAGCTCCAGACTGAAAAGTGATGTCGCGCTCACTACGCTGGCGAGCTCGATAACGCTGACGCCGGGCACGCTTACCATGGATATAGTTGGAGAAGATTATTATGTTCACTGTCTGGCAACCGAACATGGAGAAAACCTTTTGAAGGGGGATTTTGAGAGGCGTATGGAGCACGTGTTTGGGGAGGGGAAACGATGAACGTCTTTTTACTTGTTGCCCTGGCACTATCTTTCGCAGCCTTGATGTGTTTCTACAGGCTTATAGTTGGGCCAACCCTGCCAGACAAGATAGCTGCCGCACAGGTAATAGGTACCAAGACGCTGGCGGTCTTGGTTTTAATCGCGGTTATATATGACCAGATGATGTTCATCGACATCGCTCTGACATATGCCGTGTTGTTGTTCTTGGCGATACTTGCTACGGCGAGATATTTAGAGACGGGGAAGGTGGTCGAATGATAATCGAGGCACTGCAGATACTTTTCCTCTCTATTGGTACTCTCTTCTTCTTCGTAGGCACCATTGGATTGCTGAGATTTCCTGACGTTTATACGAGGCTGCATGCGGCGACTAAATGCGATACGCTTGGGCTTGGTATGATATTGACGGGGTCGATACTGTATGAGGGGGCAACACTCGCAAGCGTGAAAATGATATTCATCATAGGCTTCGTCTTTCTGACGAATCCAGTCGCTGCTCATGCGATAGCAAGAGCTGCATATAAACACGGCATAGAGTTATGGAAGAAGAGCATCGTTGACATGTACAAGGAGGTATCACGGTGATATGGGCACTTGACATCGTACTCTTGTATTTTCTGGTGATACTTTCCATCATCGTGGTCTTCACCAGGGATTTGTTGGCAGCAGCGGTCGTCTTCTCGATTTACAGCTTGGTCATGGCGATAGTGTTCGCGCAACTGAATGCGCCAGACGTTGCTTTGACCGAGGCAGCTGTTGGAGCAGGTATCACGACTCTCTTGTTTATCGCAGCCATAGCTAAAACGACGAGGAGGGAGGAAGATTAGAATTGCACCGCTTATCGTCTTGGTGATGATTGGAGCTGTGCTTGTCATGGCTGTGGTCGACATGCCAGCGTTCGGCGATCCTGAGGGTCCGGTACACCAGCACGTCGCCCCCAGGTACATTGAGATGGCATATGAGGAAACTGGGGTGAAGAACATAGTGACGGCAGTTCTTGTGAGTTATAGAGGATATGATACGCTTGGCGAGCTTACGGTGATATTCACCGCAGGGGCAGCGGTCATATCCCTCCTTGGGAGGGAGGATGAATGACGACCGTAATCGTCAAAACGGTCTCGAGGTTGATGGTACCGTTTATACAACTATTTGGACTATATACCATCATACACGGGCCGGTTAGCCCCGGCGGCGGCTTCCAGGGTGGAGTAATTGTGGGTGCGAGCATGATATTGCTGGCGTTGTCTTATGATTTGTCCAGCGCCGAAGCCAGAGCAAGCCACAAGATGAGACTCATCATGGATAGCGGCGGTATCTTGTTGTTTGCCGGAATCGGGTTGCTGGCGCTGCTGGCCGGGGGAGCTTTTCTGCAATACGGCATGATTCCGCTCCCGATGGCTCCGGCTCAGGTCAGCGGACTCATGATTCTATTGGTTGGGGTCGCCATCGGAATTCACGTCATGGCATTAATGGCAACGCTATTCTTCCTCATGGCACAGGAGAAGGAGGAACCTGTATGATTGAGTTCCTACTTGATAATTTTAATTACTGGGTATGTGTGATTCTACTCTTGATAGGGCTCTATGCAATGATAGCGAAGGAAAACCTGATAAAGAAGATTCTGGGACTAAATATCTTCTCTACGTCGGTGCTCCTTTTTCTGATATCACTGGCGGATAAAGAGGGAGGGGCGTCACCCATAATCGTACCAGGAGTTGACGTGTATGTGAATCCACTGCCCCATGTGCTGGTGCTAACTGGAGTCGTCGTAGCCGTTGCCCTGACAGCGCTCGCCCTCGCCCTGACGATAAAAATATATGAGAGATATGGAACGCTGGACGCCGAGAAGCTTATGGAGTTGTGATGATGATAGAGCATTTACCGATATTGGTTGTCATGGTGCCACTTATAGCAGCATACCTTATGCCTGCGTTAGGGTTGTGGAGGAAAGGACTTTGCCACCCTCTCGCTACAGCATCGACATTTATATCATTTTGTATATCGCTCGTGCTCACAAAATATGTGATGACTTATGGTACGATCAGCTATCATCTCGGGGGATGGGAGCCGCCATGGGGAATTGAGCTGGTAGTGGACTATTTCAGTGCTTTCATGTGCGTCACGATAACTTTCATCAGTTTATTGGCAGTAATATATTCCAAAAATTACGTCGACAAGGAATTGCCAAAGGGAAAAACGACCTCATATTACACCCTGCTGATGCTCTTGATCGGTGGCATGCTTGGCGTAGTAGTCACCGGGGATATGTTCAATTTATTCATATTTACAGAGATAATGTCTGTAGCAGCATACGCACTCGTGGCCATATCAAAGAAAAAAGAGTCTTTCATAGCGAGTTATAAATATCTTTTGCTTGGCGCAATCGGCACCAGTTTCATATTGCTTGGCACGGGCTACCTGTATATAATTACAGGTACTTTGAACATGGCCGACCTGTCAATCAGATTACAACCATGGTATGGCTCTTATGTTGTGCTCGCCGCGCTGGCTTTTTTCATGGTGGGCTTCGGCATCAAAACCGCGCTCTTCCCCCTGCACACCTGGTTGCCTGATGCGCACTCCATCGCACCATCACCGATAAGCGTTATTCTTTCCGCCCTGGTGATAAAAGTGGGCGCATATTCCATTATCAGGGTGTCTTTCACCATTTTTCAGCCCGAGTTCGTCACGGAGGTGATGCCCATCATGTCTGTGCTCACATGGGTCGCGGCGGCTGCGATACTCATAGGTTCCTTGTTTGCCATATCCCAGACTGATATAAAAAGGATGTTAGCATACTCGAGTGTGGCTCACATCGGCTATGTGATATTGGGCGTGGGATTGGCTACAGAGATGGGCACGACAGGCGGGATCCTGCACATATTCAATCACGCGATGGCGAAAGGAGCCCTGTTCTTCTGTGCGGGTGCGATTATCTATAAAACCGGGCTGCGAAACATCCATGACCTCGCTGGACTGGGAGATAAAATGCCAATCACTGCGGCTGCGTTTGCGCTGGCTGCCGTCTCGATGATAGGACTCCCGCCGACTGCCGGATTCTTCAGCAAATTTTATCTCTGTCTGGGAGCTCTGGAGGCAGGAGCATGGACTTTCGCCATAGTCATATTGCTGGCTAGTCTCCTGACTGCGGTATTCTACTTCAGAGTTATTAACCTCATATATTTTGGTGAACATAAGCAGGAGGAGCACGTCGAGGTAGATGAAGTCCCCCCCAGCATGCTGGTTCCCATAGTGATACTGGCACTGGGATGCATAATATTCGGCATATTCGTAGGTATCCCCCTGTCGGTTGTAGGGCCAGCGGTTGAGTTGTTGCTGGGCATATAACTAATAGAAACACCATAAAAAGTGAAGGGAAGATATTATGGCTGAAGTAATAACCTCATATTTGCCCGCAATAGCAGTGCTTGCACCATTCCTGGTCGGCATCATGCTGTATTATATCGGGAGAAGGTCAGAGCGTGCAAGAGACATCGTCTCTATCGCAACCTGTGTCGTTTCTTTTTTAGCAGTAGCGGCAATGGCACCTACTATCCTTGGTGGCAAGGTCATCGAATTCATACTCGTCTCTGGCGAGGTTGCCCCCATCGAAATCGCTTTCAGGGTGGACAAGCTCAGCTTGATAATAGCCATGATGTGCTCTTTTGAGTGGATATTGGCCACGGTTTACTCGATAAGATACATGAGCCATGAGCATGCGAGGAACCGATATTACACGTTCATGCTCTTGACGCTCGGCTCGGTGCTCGGCGTTTTGCTCACGAAAAACTTGTTCAGTCTGTTCATATTCTTCGAGTTAATGCTGCTCACATCGTATGTATTGGTCATACACGAGGAGACACCTGCTGCGATGAAGGCGGGCAGATTATATTTATTCCTTGGCATAGGTACTGGTCTCGTCCTGTTTTTAGCCATAGTCACGACCTATATGATGGCAGGCACGCTGGACCTTGGTCTGGGAGGAATCCTGGAGTATCAAGGGACGATATCGTATCTCGTCTTTATCGCTTTTCTAATCGGTGCCATGACTAAAGCAGGAATATTCCCCTTCCATCTCTGGTTACCGGTGGCGCATCCAATCGCACCCTCTCCAGCGAGCGCCATACTCTCCGGGGTGCTGGTCAAAGAGGGTTGCTACCTGATGATACGGGTCATATATGATGTGTTTGGAGTGGACCTCGTGGCAGCGATGGGCGTTCACGTTCCATTGGCAATACTCGCCGGATTTACCATGCTCTTTGGCTCGGCAGTGGCAATAAAGCAGACCAATCTGAAGACGATGCTGGGCTATTCGACCGTTGGGCAGATGGGCTATATCTTTTTGGGCATGTCATTGTTGACGATAACAGGACTGCAGGGAGCGATAGTGCACATTCTCCACCACGCAATGATGAAGGGTGCATTGTTCCTCACTGCTGGTGCGATCATCTATAAAACCGGAATCAGGGAGATTGGCGAGATGGCAGGCATTGGAAAGAAGATGCCGATGACGATGCTCGTGTTCACCATCGCCGCAATCTCGATGATAGGAATACCTCCCCTATGTGGCTTTATCAGCAAATGGGTGCTTGCCATGGGCGCTCTGGAAACCGGGGCGCCTGTGTTCATGATATTTATAGTAGTGTTGATATTGAGCAGTATTATGAATGCGGCATATTTCATGCCCATCATAATAAATGCGTTCTTTGGCGAAGAGGACCATGGCAAAGGGGACCATGGCAAAAAGGTGGAATATGGAGACGTCCCCGTCTCGATGCTGGTGCCGATGGTGATATTGGCACTGGGAGTAATCATATTCGGCATATTTACGAACATAAGCTTTTCTGTAATAGTACCGGCGGTTAATGCGCTGTTTGGAGCATAGGAGATTGAATAAATGGAACCAGTACATTCGATAAGACCAGTACTTGCCATAGCAGTTTCATTGGCATGCACTTTTTTGATACTCGCACACGGTAAGCATCGGAATCTAAGAGAATTTTGGAGCATTTTGGGATCCACATCTAAATTTTTGGTAGTCCTATCGATGTTTCCCTTTGTGCTCGCTGGAGGAGTTTATATATTTGAGGGACCTGGAATCGCCCCAGGAATATCGCTTGATTTCAGAGCCGATGCATTCAGCATATTCTTCTCTTCGCTCTCATCCTTCCTGTGGATTCTAACCACTGTATATTCCATCGGCTATATGAGGGCTCTGGAAGAACACAGGCAGACCAGATATTTCTTTTTCTTCGGGATATGTGTGGCATCCACCGTGGGCATAGCACATGCGAACAACTTATTCACCTTATTCATATTCTATGAATTGCTGACCCTTGCCACATATCCACTTGTGATACACAAGGAGACGCCTGAGGCGATGAAGGCAGGCAGGAAGTATCTGGCATATACTCTGACAGGAGGCGTCGTTATCTTGCTTGGAATGGTTTGGACGTATTATCTGGCAGGCACGCTCACATTCGCCGACCATGGATTTCTCTCAGGTCATGGGTCGCCAGAAGTGCTCCGTGTGTTGTTCATGATATTCATAATCGGTTTTGGCGTCAAGGCAGCCATCATGCCCCTCCATGCATGGCTTCCTACTGCCATGGTGGCACCGACGCCCGTCAGTGCCCTCCTTCATGCCGTGGCGGTCGTGAAGGCAGGCGTCTTTGGAATCATACGAATAATATACTGTGTCTTTGGGGCAGAACTTTCTCTTGATATCGGTGTAGGGCTGCCGCTTGCAATTGTGGCATCGTTTACGATCATCGTGGCATCTATCTTCGCATTGGCACAGGATAACCTAAAATTGCGACTTGCATATTCCACGATAAGTCAGCTAGCCTATATCATATTGGGCGCCGCCTTATTGAGTCCGTATGGGTTGACGGGGGGCATGGTTCACATCACGCACCAGGCATTCATGAAGATCACATTGTTCTTCTGTGCTGGAGCCATATTGGTCCAGACCGGGAAAAAGAACATAAGTGAGATGGATGGAATAGGCAAAAAAATGCCTCTAACGATGGCTGCGTTTGCGATAGCGGCAGTGGGAATGATGGGCATACCTCCCACATGTGGGTTTATCTCTAAGTGGTATCTTTGCTTAGGCGCCATAGAGGCAGGGTATCCAATTTTCCTTTTAGTGATACTGGTGAGTGCATTGTTGAACGCGGCATATTTTATGCCGCCCATATATAGTGCATTCTTCAAAGAGCCGGACGCATCGTTTAAGGACAGGGAACCATCCTGGTGGCTGTTGGCGCCCATCCTGATATGTGCAGCTATATCCTTGATACTGGGCATCGTGCCGATGATGCCAAACACGCCTTTACAGTTGGTCTTGGTGGCAGTTCATAAATTTATAGGGGGAGGGGTTTAGTTATGACACCACCTCCTGTGCTGTACTGGGTTTTCTGGTCAATATTGGCGGTGCTCATAATATTATTGATGAAATATATCATAGAGACACGGCGCCATGAAGAGCATGGGCACAAAAAGTCGATATACGATGGACTTACATTTGCCGGCATAGTATCTGCTCTCGCTTTGGGTGCATTTGCCATTACCTTTTCGAGTGAATTCTACAAATATGCCAAATATTATGAGCACCCCGCCATCGGCGTTATACGTTTCATTGTGATGGCGATTACCGCTCTATTGTTGATGCATTATGCAGTCAAAGGAAGACATGACCATTAGGAGGAAAGCAGGAAATGACAGAGAAAGTTGTTGAGATGACGAGCGTGGTGACATCGGTTATTCCAGCATGGGCGGTACTGTTTCCTTTGGTAGGGGCGCTTCTTGTATACATTGCTGGCAGAAAATCTGAGAAGGTCAGAGATATTTTAGCAGTGGCGATAACCACCATCACGTTTGGGTTAGTAGTTTCAATGCATCCAATTGTGTCCGCCGGGAGCACAATCGAATATACTATCCCATCTTTCCTCTATGGGTTGAATTTCTATGTAGATGGTACTGGCTTGTTGTTAGCCGTGGTAACGTCCTTCATCTGGATGATAGCCACGCTCTACTCAGTGGGGCCGGGCTACATGAGCCATGAGCATGCGAGGAATAGATTTTACGTATTTATGTTGCTCACCTTAGGTGCCAACCTTGGCGTTCTTCTAACAGGCGATCTGTTCAGTTTATTCATATTCTTCGAGATGATGGCGCTTACATCGTATGTATTGGTCATACACACGGAGACGCCTGAGGCGATGAAGGCGGGCAGGAAGTTTCTGTTCCTGAGCGTTATCGGAGGGCTGTTCCTGCTCATGGGAATCTTCCTGATATATCACTTTACTGGAACGTTGATGATTTCGCCGCTGATGCAGGAGATGGCAGGTCTTGGGTGGCTGAAATATTTAATAGCAGCGCTCATGGTCATAGGCTTCGGCGTGAAGGCGGGCATAGTGCCTTTGCATGTATGGTTGCCAGAGGCGCACCCAGTAGCACCCTCTCCAGCGAGCGCCCTGCTTTCAGGTGTGATGATTAAGGCGGGTGCATATGGCATACTCAGGACGGTTGGCATGATTTTCACACCAGCTAATGATGTCGTGGCATATGCAACTGAGCATGCCCCGGTGCTCTGGAGCACCACTCAGGCCATTGGATATGGAGTTATATGGATCGGCATCATCACGATGTTCATCGGCGTGTGCTTAGCGTTGATACAGGAGAACTCAAAGCGAATGCTGGCATATCTGTCAATCAGCAGTATGGGATTCATCGTGATGGGTATTGGGTGTGCGGCATATCTCGGGTACGAGGGCGCAATGGGATTTGCTGGCGCCACATCTTACATACTAAGTCATGCACTGTTCAAGGCGTTGTTGTTCTTGGCAGTGGGAGCGGTCTATTTCAGGACGCATGAACTGAACATGTATAAGCTGGGCGGACTGTGGAGGAACATGCCTATCACCGCGATATGCTGTTTCATTGCGGTCATGGGCATATCGGGCATACCAGGATTCAATGGATATGCAAGCAAGGTTTTGCTGTATTATTCGATAGTGGAGGCATATGAACTTCATGGCGACGGCTTGTTGTATCTTGCACCAATCATATTCAAGGTGACGTCTGCAGGAGTTATCTGTGCAGCCATGAAAATGTTCATATTTACATTCCTTGGCAAGAGGTCAGAGAAATATAAAGACGTTAAGCCAGTTCCATTGTCAATGCAGGTCGCAATGCTCGCTATGGCGGCCATGATATTACTGATAGGCATAAGACCTGACCTGATGATGCAAATGTTTATAACTCCGGCGATGGGCGTTTACACTTATTCTGCATACAATGTAGAATATATCGCGAAGTATGGATACGATGCAGCCAAGTTTTTCACGCTCACAAGCATACAGGGTGTGGGCGGCAAAATGCTGATGGCCGGCGTGATATTTATAGTAGGGATAAGGGCTGGCTGGTTCCATCTACAACCGCCGCTCTGGATTGGCCCTAATTACTGGTATGAGAAAACAGCATCAAGCTTCGTATGGTTCTGCAAGAATCCCGTCTCAACATTTGCCACTTATGTGGATATGGCTTTTGCAAAGATAGTAACTGGCTTGATTTGGGCATGTAAATGCACATATGCGATGGTGGTATATGGGATAGATAGGTTATCCATGGCAGCTGAAAAGGCGTCCAGGCGCGCCAAGGAGAGGGCGGAGAGGATAGAGCGCGGAGACACCACAGTGGACGTCAGAAGCATAGATTTCGCTATATTCCTCATAGCAGTGATGCTATCGATATTTCTCGTGTATATGGCACTGGTGCATCTTCTGGGAGTCTCTTGAAACGCCTATACCAGCACGAGGAGTAAAAATATTATCGTGCCGATTGCAATAGACAGTATCGCGCATATTTGAGCAATCCATAAAAATAAATGGAGTTTAGCCCGAATATCTGGATTTTTCAGGAAATTCTCTAACCATTTATCGTTCAACATACCTCTAACAATGCCTTGATTCTCTTTCTTCTGAAGAAATCCTCTCGTCCCAGCTCTTCGAGGTGCATCTCGATATAGTTTTGCGTCGACTGGAGACGTGGAATCAAAATATTTTCAAGCGCATTAACCCTTCTCTTTGTTTTCTCTATCTCCTGCGCCAGTTTTCTTATCGAAGTCTCCTCCTCTGCCAGCCGTAGAATGTGTCTCAAAACCCTCTCAAATCCGTCAGATGCCTCATCCAACTTGGCTGACGTGCTAACGTAGCCATATCCGCGTTCTCTGCTCCCTCTCCCCCTTAATAGAGGGGGCTCCATAATTACTGGAACCCTCACGCCCATTATGTTCCGCACATTCATCTGGACGTCGACCATTTCGGTGACCGAATACGAACTCTCTTGGACGCCATTGCGCCCGATCACCATTTGTGCCTCGATCAACGTTTCAAATGCTTCTTTGATGTATTCTTCCAATTCGACTCTGTGCTTCCTATATTCCTCTATCATCTTGAAGAATTCCATAATCAGGGCATCCCGCTTCTCTTCGAGTAAATCATGCCCTTTCTTGGCAAGCACTTTTCTCTTTCTTAGCTTTAGAAGCTCCATCCTCGTTGGCCTGACGCCACTGATGATGTCCCTGCTCAAGTCTTGCCACCACTGTATTTGGGATGATATTTCTTTATCATCTCGACGTCGACTCTCTTCAATTCAGATTCTGGAAACATCGACAGCAGGTCCCAGGCGATTTCAAGCGTCTTTTCGATCGATCTGTCTGCATATACTTTTTCCTGTTGCACGAATTCTCGTTCAAAGCGATCAGCGAACATGAGATATTTTCTATCAGTGTCTGTCAGGGCCTCCTCTCCTATAACTGCGACCAGATTCCGCAATTTTCGCCCCTCGGCATAAGCGGAATAAAGCTGGTCGTTTACATCAGCATGGTCTTCCCGGGTCCTACCCTCTCCGATTCCTCCCTGCATCAACCGTGATAGGCAGGGAAGAACGTTGATAGGTGGATATATTCCTGTTCTATGAAGGTCCCTTGATAATACTATCTGCCCCTCCGTGATATAGCCTGTCAGGTCAGGAATCGGGTGCGTTATGTCGTCGTCTGGCATGGTCAACATCGGCATCTGGGTGATCGACCCTTTCTTCCCTTTTATCCTGCCAGCCCTTTCATAGATTGATGCTAAATCGGTGTACATGTAACCAGGGTAACCTCTTCGTCCTGGTACTTCCTCTCTGGCAGCAGCGATTTCTCGAAGTGCCTCGCAATAGTTTGTTAAATCGGTCAGAATCACCAGCACGTGCATATCTTTCTCAAATGCCAAGAACTCCGCCGTAGTAAGCGCCAGTCTTGGAGTGATAATTCGCTCGATAGCTGGATCGTCAGCGAGGTTCAGGAAAATCACAGCCCGTTCCAGCGCTCCAGTCTCTTCGAAATCTTTGATAAAGAAGTTCGCCTCTTCATGGGTGATTCCCATCGCTGCGAATACGACTGCGAATTCCTCCTTTTTTCCGAGAGTCTTTGCCTGTCTTGCTATCTGTGCCGCCAGAATATTATGCGGCAAACCGGCGCCGGAGAATATTGGAAGTTTTTGCCCTCTGACCAGCGTATTCATCCCGTCGATAGTCGAGATTCCTGTTTCGATGAAGTCCCTTGGAAACTCTCGTGCTACTGGATTGATTGGATATCCATGTATATCTAGCACCTTTTCAGGAATGATGGCTGCTCCTCCATCGATAGGATTTCCAGTGCCATCAAAAATTCGCCCGAGCATCTCTCCGGATACTGGGAGCTTCATGGTCTCTCCGGTGAATCGAACTGATGTCTTGTCGGCGTCGAGATCGTGCGTGCCCTCAAATACTTGGATGACTGCCAAATTCGTTCTTGTTTCGAGTACCTGCCCCCGTCTCCTCTCTCCAGATGGGGTCTTGATTTCAACGACCTCTCCATATGCTACGCCAGATACGCCCTCTACTATCATTAACGGTCCACTTACTTCTGTTACGGTCGTGTATTCTCTGCTGCTGTGAATTGAAGACATCTCCATAATCGGTCTACTCTCCTATCTTTTTAAACTGAGACTCCATATTCTTTTCAATCTCCTCAAAATGCTTCTGGTATTCTGCATCTGGGACCGTGCTCATTCTGGCCAACTGGTCTTTTATGGGCATCGCCTTGACCATCTCGGCTGGGATGCCATCTTTGACCTTCTTTAATGAAAGCTCATTGAATTTTAACATGATTCTCATCATCTCATATTGTTTTTTACCTGGACAATAAGTATCAACCTTATGGAATGCATTTTGCACAAGGAAGGCTTCTCTGATGGTCTTTGCCCCCTCCAGAATAACCTGGTCACTTTCAGGTAGAGCATCCGGCCCTACCAATTGTACGATTTCCTCCAGTTCGCTTTCTTTCTGGAGCAGGTTCATCACCTCGTTCCTCATCTTTCCCCACTCTGTCCCTATTTGTTCGTGCCACCAATGTTTGACCTGGTCAGAGTAGAGCGAATACGACTGGAGCCAGTTGATTGCAGGGAAGTGACGTTTATTTGCCAGGTCTGCATCCAATGCCCAGAATACCTTCACGATTCGAAGGGTGTTCTGGGTAACCGGCTCTGAAAAGTCTCCGCCGGGCGGGCTTACCGCCCCGATTACTGAAATTGACCCTACCGCCTTCTCTTTGCCATTTACCACGACGCGCCCAGACCGTTCATAGAAATCCGCCAGCCGTGAAGCCAGATATGCTGGGAATCCTTCCTCACCAGGCATTTCTTCGAGCCTCCCGGAGATTTCTCGCATTGCTTCTGCCCATCTGGACGTCGAATCCGCCATCAATGCGACATCGTATCCCATATCTCTGTAATATTCTGCCATCGTCATTCCAGTGTATACGCTCGCATCTCGCGCGGCTACGGGCATATTACTGGTGTTTGCGATGAGTATGGTCCTCTTCATCAAAGGCTCACCAGTTGTTGGGTCTACGAGTTCTGGAAATTCTCTTAGAACATCTGCCATTTCATTTCCACGTTCACCGCACCCGATGTAGACGATTATATCTGCATTTACCCATTTTGCCAGTAATTGTTGCACCACGGTCTTACCAGAGCCAAATGGGCCAGGGATTGCGGCGGTCCCGCCTTTTGCAATAGGGAAAAGCGTATCGATGACTCTCTGGCCAGTGGTCAGCGGAATCATGGGGTTAAGCTTTTTAACGTAGGGTCGCGCAATTCTGACTGGCCATTTCTGCAACATCTGGATATCCTTAATGCCTTCATCGGTTTCTATCTTCGCTATCGTATCAGCGATCGTATATTTGCCCTTTGGGACTATCTCGATAAGTCCCCCCGCGGTCCCGGGCGGAACAAGTACCCGATGAGTGATAGTTTTCGTTTCTGGAACGGTTCCTATCACGTCTCCGGGGTTTACTTTCTCTCCTTTTTTGACGGTCGGCACGAATTCCCACTTGACATCTCGCTCAATTGCCGGTACATCGCTGCCCCGTTCTATATAATCTCCTGTCTGTATTTTGATTAACTCTAACGGGCGCTGAATGCCGTCATAGATTTTTCCGAGAAGTCCAGGACCCAATTCGACTGATAATGGCATACCAGTCCGTACAACAGGTTCGCCAGGCACAACGCCTACTGTTTCTTCGTATACTTGTATCGTCGCCACATCTTCTTCTAATTTGATTATCTCTCCGACTAACTGCTCATTTCCGACTCTGACCAGTTCATACATCTTTGAGCCTTTCATCTTCTCAGCCAAAACGACCGGTCCTGTGATCTTGATGATAACGCCTTCTCTCATCATGGTTGTATACCTCTGCTTTTTATGTCTATGCCCACTGCCCTTCGAATCAATTTGTTTATGGGGTCTTCTCTTTTAGTTGGGCCATCTTTCCCAGGCATTTCGATTATTATCGGGTAAACGGTTTTTCTCTCTTGAATATCGGTTACAAATGACCGAATCTCCTCTGCTAAACGGTCTAAAAGTATTATTATTCCGACCTCTGCATCTTCAATAAATTGTTTCAGCGCCTCCTCTGTTTCCATGGGCGTATCGACAATTTTTGTTTTTCTCACTCCTGTCAACGCAAAGCCCATCACCATATTCATATCTCCTATCACAGCTACTTTCATATGCTTCCCTCACACACCACAATTTTTTTCATTTTTTCCAGCGGCACACCCTCGCTGATGCCGCGAATCACCGCTCTGATATTTCGAATCTCATATCGTTTGGCTACTATAAATTTGATGAGCGGTCCAGCACCAAGATGATATGCTGTAGCGAGGAATGATGCAGAGCTCAATAAGAATCTATCGAGGGCGGCCTCAAATGGATAGATGCTCTTAGTCTCCTCATATTCTGGAATGGCTTTTTCTATTGAGGACATATATGCCGTCCCTTCAAGTTGAGTGACGATTTCCATCACATTTTTATATTCAGAAATTTGTTTAAGACTCGCTTCTGAAAGCTCCCGCCCCCCTGATAATATATATTTCTGCATCGTCTCGGCTTCAATTTCATCCTTTTTAGCCCTCAATGTCATCTTTATATTGGCCACGTCTGCATACACCCCAATGAATTTGTTTATCGGTTCGACCATGCCCACATCTACGTGCTGTTTTGAATTGTGAAGCTGTTGAAACACGAATTTATCCAGTGCCAGTTCAAGGGGCAGCACTGACCTCATCTCGGCATAGTCAGGAAGGACGTCTGAGAGCGGCTTTCCATATGGGGTGTTCTGTAACATCAGGACAGCGTCTTCAACACCATCCGCGTCTGCCATACTCCTTATCAATGCAGGAGTTATAATGCCTGTCGGAATTAGTTTCTTTTCAATTTCTTCCGGCGGCAACCCCATCTTCTTGGCCCTTATGGCAATTTTCAATTGCTCTGTTTCCAGCAGCATTAGATATGCTTTGAAAAATGGTTTTACACCTTCTGGCGCCGTATGTACGATATTCTCGCATTCCTTGAGGTGTGTGGCATTCAATGCTCTCTCGATTTTGTCAACATCGCCACTTACATCGATTTTATACCCCAACTCCATAATTTTATCCATAACTTCAGACGCACTTTTTGACTCCAAAAGTTCACGTACCCTATCAGACCGAATATATGGGTTTCCTACCGCCTTAACCCTGGCAGTTGGATAGGCAAAATACGCAATGTCCAATATCATTTTAAAATAACCCTGGGCTGTCGCTATTCCGATAGCGACCAGAAATATTATCGCCATTGCATAGGCTATAAACTCAATCGACGTTATGCCAAACATCCTATTGAATTGCTCGGTCAGTTCGAATAGTTCCTGCAAACTTTAGGTCACCTCATATAATATCTTGGATACTCCATATCTGAGGTCGTTTTTTTGCCGCTCTAATATGGCCTCAAAGGTGTTGTTCACGGTCACATCTCCAGAGCTTGATTTGATGATGACTCCTCCGATGGCATCTATGCTTTCTTTCCCCATCACCACTTTGTCCGACATACTGGAAACGACCTTCTTGACGATAGCATGGTCTCTCTCAGCTGACATGATGATAACTTCATCGAGACCTATCACTTCAATGCCATCCACTACCAGTCTTTTCAGCACCGTTTCATATTTTTTGGTCTTGTCGCAATTCAAGCTCTTTACAGCCTCTGTGAAGCACTGAGAAATGCCCTGGCCCCTTGCCTCCATAGTAATTCGACGAGCACCCATTCTAGCCCCTGATTTTATTCGGTTACCGATGGCTTCGATATCTCTCTTACCTCTCTCGACGATGTTGGCATACTCCTGTTTTCCTTTTTTATCGGCTTCTGCCAGGATTTTATCCACTTCCTGCTTTGCTTCCACCTCGATACGTTGCACCTCTGCATTTGCATCGCTTTTAATCTTTGCTATGATTTTATCAATACCCATGTGTCATCAACGTCCTAAAATTATGCGCCGAGCAGTCCTATGCCGAACATGATTAAGATGGCGACCAGTAGCCCAAAGATGGCGAACGTCTCTGACATTACGGTCAATATCAGGCCCCGCCCCATCGCATCTGGGTTTCGTGATGTGGCGCCAATCGCACCAGCCGCGGTTATACCTTGGCCTATGGCAGACAAACCAGCGAGACCAATTGCCAGGCCACAACCGATTGTTGCGAGACCCACTGTAACCGTTGCATTGAAGTCTCCCACGAACATTCCGGTAAATGCCATCAACAATATCGCTATGAGCAGACCATATATCGCCTGCGTCTCCGGAAGCACCGAGAACACAATTCCCTTGCCAAACATCTCTTCCTTCTCTGCAGTTGCGCCAATACCGGCCGATGCAGCAATCCCTTGGCCTATACCAGACAAACCAGCGAGACCAATTGCCAGACCGCAACCGATTGCAGTCAATCCAACTGAAATGGGAACATCGACAGCTATGCCGCCGAACATTCCAGTAAATGCCATCAACAATATCGCTATGAGCAGACCATATATCGCCTGCGTCTCCGGAAGCACCGAGAACACGATACTTCTTCCCATTGCTTCGCTTTTCTCTGCAGTTGCGCCAATACCGGCCGATGCAGCGATCCCTTGACCTATGGCAGAGAAACCAGCGATGCCAACTGCCAGGCCAACACCTATTGCAGTCAATCCAACTGAAACAGGAATATCGACCGCTATGCCGCCGAGCAATCCCGTTGCCATTAAAATTAATATTGCTACCAATAGGCCGTATATCCCCTGTGTCTGCGGTAGCGCCTGAAATACGATTGCCATCCCAAACCTATCCGGCTTTTCTGCGATGACTCCTGCTCCTGCAGCTCCTGCAATTCCCACTCCAATACCTGAACCTATCGCTGTCAATCCAACAGCCAATCCAGCTCCGATCGCTGCGAGCGCAGCTCCAACTCCTATTTCAATCATCAAGATTTCTTCCTTTCTCGTCTATTAATTCAGTATATCTTCTCATAACTCCAAATGGGATAAACTCTTTGCCACCACCAACATAGAACTTCCCAAAAAATTCTACATACTGCAAACGCAGTGAATGAATAAACGCTCCAAGGGATTGCAAGGCAAAGTTAAACGTTTGCCCAACCACGAAGACCAGGGCTGCCATGATTATCATCACCGGGTGTATATCTGCGACCATCTTGGTTAAAATGTTCACGGTCATCGCTATGCCGAATGTAGCCAGTGCCAGTGCCAGAATCCTGGCATATGACAACCAGTCGCCCAGAAATCCAGTGAAGCCGAATAACCCAAGCGGGCCCTGTTTTATGAGAATCAAAGCCATTCCGATTATACTTCCGACGCCAGCAGCCGTTATTAGCTGCGATTCTATCGCTGCCCATCCAAAGAAACTGAAAATCAAGATGGCAGCACATGGCTGGATAATGAACCATGCAATTTGGCCATGCAATATATCTCGGTAGTTTTTCCTTCGTATATTCTGGTAAGCCGCTATAAGCAGGCCCAGATTGATATGGATTATGCCTATTACCAGGGCAATCTGAAGAACTGCTACTGGGTTCTTCAATGGATCTAACAATACGAATGGAGGGTTTATGCCTAAGAAGAACGGGAGAAAGTCCCCAAAATATCCTCCCTGCCAGACTCCAAACACGGCTGCCGATGCGCCAATCGTCATCAAGACGATGCTCATATCGTGCATCGAATTGCTGACCTTTCCCACACCTTGATACAGCATGTATCCGATTGCGATGATCAACAGTCCGTAGGCCACGTCGCCAAGCATAAATCCAAAAAACAATACTAATATGGGGGCAATAAAAATGGTGGGGTCGATTTCATCATACTTTGGACGGCCAAACATCGTCGTCAGAAACTCAAATGGCTTTAACCATCGTGGGTTATCATATTTAATTGGAATCTCAGTCGGCGTTGCAGATGCTGCTTTTAATTCACAAAAAACATGCCCATCCGTCGTCCTGTCACAAAGACCTTTCAGTTCGTCGACGTCTTTGGAGGCAACCCACCCCTCGATAACGATGGCATCTCTGGTCCTGCCGAACTTTGATGGACACGCCATTCGCTCTTTTTCGATTTCCAATTCCTCTTGCAGGGTCAAGAGTTTCCGACCCCACTTTTCGTCCATTTTTTTAAGTTTTTTGAGCAATTCATCCTTATGGGCTTTGAGTTGTTTCAGCTCTTCATTTATCCCTTCGATGACCTCGAGAGGCTTGCCCTCAAAATGCCCAATTTTGACCTCGTCGAAGATATGCCCTCTCAAGGCATCGTCCAGCTTCTCCTTGTTTTCGGAAAGCGTTGCGATGATTGTTATATAACGCTCATCATCAATCTTCTCCTTGAGCAATAAAGTATCGATGCCCACCTTATCGATATTTTCTATAAACCTGTCATAGTTCTTCAGTTCAACCGTCCCTGCGACGATATACAGGTATTTTGATTCACCCATATAGCTGAGGTCAAAATCAAACGGCTTTAACAGCTCGATGGAATTCCGCTGCATCATAAACGAATCGATGCCCTCCTCTATAGTGGACAGCTCGCTCTTAATGCTGATGGCATCCTCCACTTCCTCAAAAATACTCTCAGTTTCATCGAGCAGCCGATCGACATTTCTCCTCTTTACGGGGGTTTTAATGATGGGCGTGGGGCGGAACAATTCCCTCAATATGCTCGTTTTGTCCTCTCGAACTTCCTCTAATGCACCAAGAATACGGTCGACCCTCAGTTTATATTCTGTGCACTTTCCCATTTTGGGATGCGTCTCCTCCTGCTCTAAAATGTCGCCGACACCGCTCTTCGAATCCCGTATACTTGTAATTTCCATGATTCCTGCTTCATGAAGGGCAAAAATGAGCTCTTCTTGATACGCCCGATGCATGATCATCGTTGCGCTCTTCATCTCAGCAGGAAAAAGCACTATATCCCTCCTGTCACTTTTTCGACGATATATCTAACGGCTTCTGCGACCTTGCGCTCTGCCTGTCTTTTAATTCTTTCCGCCTCTTTTTCTCCCTGTCGTCTGATTTTCTCCGCCTCCTTTGTCGCTGTTTTCTCTGCCTTTTCTTTGGCATCCTGAACAGCGTCTATCGCTTCTTTTCTCTTCTGGAGGACGAGCTCTTCGGCATCTTTTTGCGCCTTTTTAATCCTCTCCTCGGCATTGGACCTGGCACTCCCCACCATCTTCAGTGCATCGGATTCTGCCTTTTTGAGCATCTCAATCTCGCTTTGCGCCACAGGTAATCCTCGAAATTGTTGAATAAATAAGAACGGTTGATTTCACATTTAAAGTTTATCTTTTTTGAGCCTTGGTTATTCCGAGTCACAGGTGTGATTCCTCATCGCCTATCAACGACCACAGCAGATGAGGATGTGATTATCGCGATGATTAGCTTCATGCGACTTATTTCACGACTTGTCTCACCACAACCTCAGACCTAGCGATGATTAGACCAGAAGGGATATCCATAACCGTGATTGTGATTTTTGAGTTTCCTTTGAATCTCCAATTGTCGCTCGTGACACTTACATCAGCAATTGATACCGTGACAGTCGATGCTGGACGAGTCACTTCCTTACTATCGTGACCATTTAGTATCAGCACTTCTCCAGCAGACCAGATTCCATCATTGAGCGCTATATTGCGGTCTTTGTATGCCTTGTATTTGCCGTCGTATTCTAAATTCTCATAGACGACGACGATATCGCCTCCCGCCCTGGTTCCTGGAGCGCCTCCCGTAATATTTTGTGCCTCCCCATATCCTGTGATAATTATTTTCGTCCAGGATATGTTGAGTGAATCTCCGCCCCTGTGTATGAACGTGATCCAATTATCACCGAATTTTACTTCTGGTGATTGACTGTGTAGTAGTCCTCCCGTTGCATTCTCTACCACGATACTCGCCAGTGGAACCCTCTCTGGCGTTCCAATGCCAAATGCAAGGGCTCCTATGATAGCCGCAAGCAGAACGGTCAGGGCGACCATCAGTATTACGCCGATGATGGGGGATACCGCATTTTCATCGATGCCGCGATCGGTAAACGAACCTTTTGGTAGTCTGTTCATGTTTTCCTATGGTGTTTCTATCAAGGCTCATGCTAATAAAATTATGGTCAATCGAAAAATAACATCATTCTGGCACGATTATCTCTAAAAAGTCAACCCTTTTAAAATCTGAGTCAAAGGTTGCTATCTTTTTAATTCCATAATGTTTGCACGTTGCAGCGATGAGTGCATCGTTTGGGAGTAGTCCATATTGCTGAACAATCCATCTTGCTTCTTCTTCTATAACATTGCTTATGGGCAAATTCTCTGCGATATTAATCAAAGCTTCTACTTTTTCCAATTCTTGAGCCTTTGATTTTATAACTTCTGGCTCTTTCTTAAGTTCAAAACTACTTTTTCCAGTAACGAGCTTTAAAAAGACATAGACGACCTCACTATAAACTATGGAATTCCTAAAGACCTTCTCATCCTTACACAGTTCTAAAAACTTATTTCTTATCTCTAAATTTCCCTCTAAGATTTTTAGAAATATGTTAAATCAACAAAAGCCCCATTCATCCTCTAACTCCTTGAGTGTTTTGAGCGTATCTTTGCCCTTCAGCAGTCCAAAGGAAGTGTCTACAATATTACTTAAGCTATCTATCTCTACCCGCAATCTCTCCCCCTCTCTTATCTCCACCTTCTCCAGAGGCTTGAACACTCCCTTCTCATAGACGACCTCTATTGTTTTTGTCATCTTGCGACATTCCCTCCTGTTATTTATCCTATTATAGAGCCATTCATATAAAAAGATGACACTGCCAACTGAAAAATAAAGAAAATAAATTAAAAAATAAAAAGGGGGAGCGGTTCGCACCACTCCCTGCAATATAAGAAAGTCATAAAGGAAGTTATCGTGGTGACCCGACGAGGCAGAATCGCACAAAGATTAATAAAACACTAACACATACAATTCGCTGGTGAAAAAATGCAGACAGAAGTCGAAACCCAAATATATGAAAAACTGGGCAGGATCGAGGGCGAAATCGAAGACCTTAGGACTCTCCTTCTTCAGGGACAGCAGATTCCCAAGCGGGTTGTTTCACTGGGCGGTTTGTTTAAAGGGGTAGGGGTAACCGAAGAAGATATAAAAGAGGCGAAGAGTTCATTATTTAAAGTTGGTATTTAGCATGTTCGTCGTGGATACGCATGCACTGCTATGGCATCTAACTGAAGATACCAAACTGGGCAGAAAAGCAAAAGAAGTGCTCGATAAAGCAGATAGAGGGGAGACAACTGCTGTCATCCCGGCAATTATATTGGCAGAGGCTTTATTTATTTTAGAAAAGAAAAGAGCCGATTTGAAGTTCAAAGATGGTTTAAGGAAAATTGAAAGGAGCCTGAACTATGTAGTTTAAAGTTTTGACAAAGGATAGTAAGATTATCGAATTTGGCGATGTTGAGGTTTTGTGGTAAAAACCAAAAAGAAAAAATAAAAAAGAGGTTAGACATGGCGGCTAAAGTATATGCCATTGCATCGGGCAAGGGTGGCACAGGAAAGACGACGATTACGGTCAACCTTGGCACTGCCCTTGCGATGTGCCCTGATTACAGCGAAAAAAAAGTTGTTATAATAGATGCAGATATCGGCATGGCTAATCTGGGATTTATTCTTGGGCTGGAAAAGAGCCCGACGACATTGCACGAAGTGTTGGCTGGCAAGGCTGATGTCGAAGATGCAATGTACAAGGGAATAGGCGGGGTCACGGTCATCCCCAGTGGCATTTCTTTACAGGGCTTCCAGAATTCCAAGCCCGAAAAACTCAAGGAGGTGATAGATACACTTCGTGAAACAGCTGACATCATATTGATCGATACGCCCTCTGGAATCAGCAAAGAGAGCATGGTGCCCTTGACAATCGCTGCTGAAATTTTATTAGTAGTAAATCCGGAACTCACGTCTATAGTGGATGCCTTAAAAACCAAAGTACTGGCAGAGGGGTTTGGCGTCGAAGTGGGCGGAGTCATCATTAACCGGGCGGATGAGGGCAGGAACGAATTATCAAGTAAAAAGGTGGGAGAACTGTTGGGGACACGGGTCCTCCAAGTGATTCCGGAGGATATGAAGATTAAAAAAGCCGCGTTGTTCAGGACTCCAGTAGTAGTTGCAACTCCAAATTCACCGGCTGCCAAAGGCTTCAAGAGACTGGCCATAACTTTACTTGAAGAGAATTATGGTAAACTTGAAAAGAAGGGTTTTGTCGAGAGATTGAAGGACTTATTTAGATTTAAGTCGTGATGTTTTCACGCATAAATATTATTTTGTGTTCTCTGAGCCAGTAGCTATATGTATAATATGTTCCCCATATCTTCTCAGGTGGTAAAATAGTATCTACTAGAATTGAGGAATACAAAAGATACCACGACGGAGAGATATGTACAAGAGCAAGATTATACTGGCGTGAGGACGGAAAGCAGAGGCGTAAAACACTCATATCGTTCCCCAAGCCAAAATCGAATTTGACAGACGCCGAGCTCAGGGAAATAGAAAATGCGCTGCGCATTTCGAAGATGTCGAAATCCCAAAGGGATTACGACTCCGTCAGATGTTCCATCTGGCGGCGACAAAACATAGCACCAACTAAGAAGCGGATTATGCCAAAAAAAGCAGCAGAGATATCAAAAGAAACACTGGACGAATTGGTCTCTCCCAAACCAGTCGATAAAAACCAGTTAAAAGCGAGAATCGTCCGTCCAAAAATTTCTAAACAGGTCGAGATAGCCGAGGAGACCGAGGCAGTATGGCAGAGAACGGCAAGAGATGTCACGGTTAAGCCAACATGGTTCGAGCGCATGTTTGGGGGGGCAGAGGAAGTGGATAGATATGATCTGCAAAAGCACGGGCCATTGGTCGACCTCAGCGTGCCACCAGGTATGGAGATACTTGAGACCTGCTCAGTTAATGAGCCATATGCATATACCAGAGTTATGTATGAACCGGCCACGCACGAACATCACTACCATGTTCTTGAGCCAAAGTTGAGCGAAGGTGAACAAAAGCTCCTTAGTGAGATTCAAGATCGATTGATTGAGACATTAGACATGAACTTGAAGGACGTTGATAGACAAGGTGCATTGCAGTTTATGACTAATCGCATCAACGAATTTTTACGAAGTCATCACATTGATATCACCCCTGCCTCAAAGGAGAGGGTCATGTATTATACGACACGCAATTTTTTGGGGTATGAAAAGATTGACCCGATAATGCGTGATCCCAATATAGAGGATATTTCTTGCGATGGTCCCAATATCCCCATCTTCATATATCATAAAAAGTTTGGGTCAGTTAGGTCCAACGTTACCTTTGAGGATGTGAATAAATTATACTCATTTATCATTAAACTCGCTCAGATCTGTGGACGGCATATATCCATCGCAAACCCATTACTTGATGGTTCGTTACCAGACGGTTCAAGGGTTCAGTTGACATTGGGTAAGGAGGTCACCACGCGTGGCAGTACATTCACTATCAGGAAGTTCAGAGAAAGTCCATTTACTCCACCCGAGCTCATCGAATCCAACACGTTCTCAGTAGAGGCAATTGCATATCTTTGGTTAGCTGTAGAGAATGCTAAAAGCATTATCTTTGTCGGCGGCACAGCCTCTGGAAAGACGACGACTCTCAACGCCATCTCACTGTTCATTCCACCAGAAGCGAAGATCGTCTCAATTGAGGATACTCGCGAGCTGAATCTACCGCACCAAAACTGGATTCCAGGGGTCGTACGTGAGACATTTAGTAAAGAGGGAAACATCGATATGTATGACTTGCTTCGTTCCGCACTCAGGCAACGTCCTGAATTTCTGATCGTGGGCGAGATTAGAGGTGAAGAGGCTTATGTGATGTTTCAGGCGATGGCTACTGGGCACACGACGTTCTCGACCATGCATGCAGATTCAGTAATTTCGGTTGTTCATCGGTTAGAGAACCCGCCAATCAGCATTCCACGAATATTGCTTAAATCACTGGACATCGTCTGCATAAACGTCCAGACATATGTCAATAAGCAACGAGTTCGACGGATGAAGGCAGTTGTAGAGGTCGTAGGTATGGATCCACATACAAACGAGCTACTGACCAATGAAGTTTTCCGCTGGAACTTCTCTGATGACAAATTCAAATATTCCGGTTCATCATATGTTTTGAAGAGGATAATGGAAGAGCGTGCCTGGAATGATAAAGAAATGGGAGACGAACTCAAGAGACGGCAAGATATATTGAAATGGATGGTATCAAAGGGGATTAAATATTACGAAGATGTTGCAAAAATCGTGGTCATGTACTATCAGGAACCGGAAGAGTTGATGAAAATAGTTAGGCAGGAGTTGTATGGCAGTTAGTGCGTTTCAGAGGCTCGCATACAATATTTTTGGAGACCGCTTCAGGTCAAAAGCGAGGAAATATTATGATCTTCGGCAAGATCTCCAAGGAGCACGGATGGATGTTACGTTTGAAATGTACCTTTCCACTGCCACGCTCTATGCGACGATAATTGGGTTCGTCAGCATCGTCATTGCTCTTATGGTCGTACATGTGTTTTGGGTCTTTGATATTATAACCGTAGCTCTTTCCATGCTCACTGGTTTCGGACTCGGTGTTTTGACATATCTCGGGTTTCTGGTCTTGCCTGTCATGCGAATGGCCCAGCGAAAACGGGACATCGACGCCACATTGCCGCATGCCATCAACTACATAGCTGCGATGGCAGGGGCAGGTGTGACGCCACTAAAGATATTCCATTCATTGGCTAAATCTGAGGTATATGGCGAACTGGCGAAAGAAGCGCGATACGTAATCAGGGACGTTGATTTGTTTGGACGTGACCTAAATACAGCCATAAAAAACGTAGCTGCGACAACCCCATCCCAGAAATTACAGGAGTTCTTACAAGGCGTCATCACGACAAGCACGGCGGGTGGCGAACTCGAGCCATATTTCAAGCTCAAAGCTGGTGCATATATGACTGAAAAACGAATGGTCCAGAAGGAGTTCATCGAGAAATTGGGGATTATCGCCGAGACGTATGTGACGGCATTCGTCGCTGGACCATTATTTCTCATCGTAATATTATCAATCATGTCGATGATGGGTGCTGAAATTGTGTTGTTGTATCTGGTCATCTATGTTATGATACCTATGGGGAGTGGGATAATCTTGCTCATGGTAGATATGGCCACTCCAAGGGCGTGATTAAATGAAAGACGAAGTGTTAACGAGGCCGAAGCCAAGATGGTGGGCGAAGCTCATGTGGTTCATAGAACAGGCTATCGAAGCGCCAGAAGACATGCTACTCAGAAATCCGGCTTTTGCAATGATATTTAGCATACCTGCCGCACTTATCTTCTTGATATTTGGCATGCGGATTGTTTGGGGCACTCCCATGGTTGACGATGTCATCATATTTACGGTGTTGATTGCGATTGTCCCTCCCGGAGTCTTTCAATATAGTAGGTACAAGGATATCACTAAGATTGAAGAGCGCTTTCCGGACTTTATGCTGGAAATGGCTGACCTCAATCGAGCGGGGATGACGCTTCCGCATGCCTTGAGCGTTGTGGCAAAGGGCGAATATGATGCAATGGCACCGGAAATCAAGAGGATGGATGCAATGGTATCATGGGGCATCCCGTTTGAGCAAGTGTTGCAAAACTTTGCCCGACGGAAAAAAACTCTGATGATTCAGCGGTCTGTCTCGCTGATCAATCAAGCAGAGCGTGCCGGGGCCAACATTCCTGATATATTAGAGTCAACGGCAAAAGATGCCCGAGGGTCAAAGGTTATTGAGGATGAACGACGAGGGAGTATGTTCCTGTATGTTGTGATAAGTTATATGGCGTTCTTCGTATTTCTTTTAATCGTTTGGATTCTATCGACGGTCTTTATGCCTGTTATGGCCGAGGCTGGTGCCCTTGCGGGCCCAGGGGTGGGTTTTTTGGCTGAATTTGACCCAGCTGTATATACACGGTTATTCTTCCATGCCGCAATAATCCAAGCATTCACATCCGGATTGATTGCAGGAAAGATAGGAGGTGGGAACATCACCGCCGGACTAAAACACTCTGTAATCCTCATGGTCTTTGCATATACAGTGTTTGCTTTTATCAGGTAGTGGTGAGAATTTCCCGATAACATCTGAACACGATAAATCTCATTGTTTTGTAAATCGTGATGACCGAAAAGAGATGTATATGACAAAACAATAAAGGGCCGTAGACCATATCACCATCGATTTTAGCAAAATATTGGGGTCAAGATAGATTGGCATGGGGACAAATCCGAGAAGCACTGCCCCACTATACATAACTGCCACATAGGTAAATGAGGCAAAAATGAGGGCCAGCTCCCTCCACCCAAAGTACCACTTGCTTTTTATCCCTTTTCTTACCTGCTCACTTTCCATGAATATCGTGATTTATAACTCACTGTTAATAAAATTATTGGTCAATGTCACAACACCCGATTCGGGACGTCTACAAGACCCTGGTTGTAGTATCCAATTCGATGCCCGTATGCTCAATATTATATGGAAAGATTCTGGTGGGCGTTGGCATGCCACGCAGTTTACGAATAATGATCGAGCGTTCCAGTCTGTCGCCCTTCTCCCTTGTGAATAGCTCGAAAACCCCGCCTGCCACATGCTTCATGATATTTTCAGCAATCGTATCATGTATGCCCCTGGTCATCAAAAGCAAGTGCAATCCACCAGATAGCCGTCCAATGGATGACATGACTTCGACAATATCTGTAACCATTTCCAGTTCATAGTTTCTAAGGAAGAATGAAATCGAGTCGATGACACCCCTATATTTTTTCCCATGATCTCTTTCTATCACTGATTTCAATGTGCTAAGTTGATCAACGCCAATGCTTTTTCCTATGATGTTCTGCACTGATGTCCCTTTGGTTAATGTACTGGGAAGTGCTTCTGCGAATCGCGGCAAATAGGCATCGATAAAATCGATTTTCTTTTCATACTTCTGAACATCGAATCCCAATCTTGCCATATTATCTTTGATGCCCTCTATATGTTTCTCGGTCGAAAAGTAGAAAGCGTTTTCACCGTTCTCTAAGCCACCAAAGACGAACTGGTCTGCGAACACCTCGGCACCGACTCCGGACTCTCCCAGCAACAATATCGTCGTTCCGGGTAGTACTCCCCCGCCTAGTACTGCGTCCAGGCTTTTTATACCGGTCGTAACCAATTTCATGTTCACTATTGAGACTCCCCTGTTAGTATCTATATACTGGCTGCCAGTATTAAACTTTCCAGATTCGCATGATTTAATCTCATTTAATCAACAGCATATCCCAAAAGTAGCATTCCATAAATACAAGGAAAATAAAAAAGGGGAGCAGTACCGACTAAATCAACAGATTTAGGCGGACTCGCACCGTTCCTAAGAGTCGTTCAGGGTTGATGCTACGCTCTGGCTATATCATAGGATTCCTAAAGACCTTCCCATATTTTTAGAAATACATTAGAATCAACAAAAACCTCATTGGTCTCTCAGCTCCTCCTTACTTATCCCTGCTTGTTTTAAAATTTCAAGCAATGTTCCCTTCGGCAAATCTCTTTTATGAAGGGGGACAACAACTCTTCTTTTCGTTTCCGTGTGGTAGTAAATATGGTGGCTTCCTTTAATCCTATCCAGCACGAATCCCCTCCTTTCAAGTACCTTGATAACTTTCTGGGGAGTAAGAGAAGGAAGTTTAGGCATGAGCCTCTACCGTTAGATTGTATTCCAAAGTTCCTTTTTCTGTTGGTATATCTTCGCCATGCCTTTTTAAGCTCTCTATGTATAATTCGATAGCTTCCTTCGCCATCTCTATCGCTTCGTCTATCGTGCTCCCGTATGTAACACAGCCTGGAAGAGATGGAACTATCACTGTATAACCGCCCTCTGGCTCTTTTCTGAGCATGATTTTATAGCTTAATATTTTCATATATCTCCTCCTATCATCATTCCATTACAGCCATTCATATAAAAAGATGACACTGCCAACTGAAAAATAAAGAAAATAAATTAAAAAATAAAAAAGGAGCAGTCCGCACCGCTCCCAATTCGTTCAGGGTTGATACTACGCTCCGGCTGTCACGGGAACGTCCAACATCAGATGCCCTGTCGGCAGATGTGTTATTATCACGCGGACTGACGCTCCAAGCCCGAAAGGGGCAAGGGCACTGGCGTTGATCGTAACCGTCCTCCCAACCATTATATCAGTCGGGGTGACTCTGCCAGAGGGAATATGTACATCATTGACCACCACTACCAAATCCGTAACATTCATCGGCATCGCAGTGCCAATAGGCGTCATGGTTATATTATCTGTTGTATGATTTGCTGCTACGCCCACGAACCGCAGGTCTGGTGCTGGCTCTGGCGGAGCTATTCCGAATACGAATGCTCCGATGACTGCTGCCAAGACGACCGTAATCGCCACCATCAGAATGACGCCGATGACGGCCGATACTGCCTCTTCATCTTCCCCAAATTTCCCATTTGCTTTCATTTTCTTCATATTTTTTCACTCCTCTTATGTTCTTTTGCACAGAGTGTCTGAAAAGGTGGCTATTGCTTTATTTTTACTAGATGCTTTAATCGCCTTTGCCACATATCACTCACTTCTGTGCTGTCGCATTCGAGGTAATGTTGAACTGCTGTTGCGAGTGCTTCCTTTGTCGAACCTTCGCCGGTCTTCTTCTTCAACCGGTTTAAGTCTTCATCGGTGAGCACGGTTTGCGCATGTAATATTCTAACCATTACATCACCTCATGATAATAATGATGATGAGGTAATATATAAAACTTTGGGTACCGACAGTTACAGATTATCTTTATAAGATGGTGCGTCCTGTTCATATCATGCTTGAGCCCGACCCCCCCCCTTTCTCGAGATTTTTGCATTGTTTTTCATCATCTTGATTATGTCAAAGTTGCTGGCGCTGTATTTTTATCAGGTGGGATTTAGATTCTCAGAGCTGGTCCTGCTAATGGCTATCCCATTGTTCTTCTATATTTTGCCCATGGAGAATAACTTGATGAACATACCTGTTATAGAGGTGGGCAACAAGCTCATTGGGTTCAACGTCATCGGGCTGCTGATACCCCTCATCGTTTCAGCCAAGATACTCATGCAGAAACGCTTGCCGCTCAGGGAGGTTGCGCTGATAACTACAATCGTTGCCACTGTCACATATTTATATACTAATTTTGATCCAGACGTCGGAATCATCATATACTTTTTCGCGATACCGCCAATGCTCGCTGCAGCCATTGCATTCATACTAAAAAAAGACCCCAGAGTTAATGACTATAACACTGCGCTGATGACATATGTGTGCGCCACCCTTGGCATATTAATAGGGGCTGATGTGCTTTACCTATATCACATATTGCAATGGTGGAGGCCAGATGGAGCAGTGTTCATCATCATCGGCGGAGCAGGTGTCACCGATGGCATTTTTCTGGCAGGTATTATCGCTGTTTTGTTTGATCTGATATTTACATGTCAAGAGCACAACGTGGTCAAGGATTTCGTCAGGATGTTAAAACAGGACTAATATTATGACATTATTAGATATTATAAATACTCTGCCGACCAAACTACTTGAGATGCCCATGACAGACAAACTGAAAGTTGGGGATTATATGACCTATGATGTCGACATCGTCTCGCCTGACAGCACGGTGGCAGACGTCATAGGACTCATCGAGAGGACAGGGCACGAGAGTTTCCCGGTCGTAAGGAACGGCAAGGTAGATGGCTATGTCACCTCTACGGACTTGCTGTTATGCGGTCAGAATGACAAGATATCCAAAGTCATGTCCACCGACCTCGTGCTTGCGCACCAGGAGATGGACCTGGCCGATGCGGCAAGGGTGATGTTCAGAACAGGCATGTCCAAATTGCCAGTGGTCGATAAGCACGGGAAGCTCATCGGTCTTCTCAGCAACGCAGACGTCATACGCTCGCAGATCGAGCGGGCGGACCCGAAAAAGGTCTGGAAGTTAAAGAGGACGCTGGAAACCATTCACGACGTAAAGATAAGCGTGGCAAATGATAAAGTGGCGATAAACCAGCTCGTTCCGACGCAATCAAAAATTTACGCAGACGAGCTCGAGGGCAGGACATATGAATTGAAAAAAGGCATGGTCGAACCGATAGTCGTCATACGAAAACCCGGCAAACTGCTCCTGGTAGACGGGCATCACAGGGTTATCGCGGCGAGAAAACTTGGCATCGACACGATGGATGCATACATACTCATATTGGAAAAAGATATATCGCTTGGAATGGAAAAAACTGCCAGAAATATTGGGCTTCATTCGCTGAACGATATAAAAATACTGGACTATCCCCCGCACCCATTAGTCGAGTTCACCAGAAGGGGATGGAGGAGATTGAAATGAGGACAGATGTTTCCATCATACGGGAAGTTTACGATGTGATAGAGGACCGAAAGAAGAATCCCAAAAAAGGGTCTTATGTATGTTCACTGTTGAGCGATGCCAATGGCCGAATCCTGAAAAAAATCGAAGAAGAATCAGGCGAATTGATAATGGCGGCAAAAAGCGGAGACCGTAAAGACATCATCCACGAATCCGCGGATTTGATATTTCACACTCTGGTGGTATTGGCTGCCAATGACATTCCCCTTGAAGATGTATTAAATGAGTTGAAATCTCGAAGAGATTACAACTGTCGCAGGAAAGAGTAACATTGGTACGCTTCAGTACACAGCCAGCCCACTCAGGACATCCGTCCTTGTGATGATTCCCATCATTTTTCCTTTCTCGGTTACTATCAGTCGCCCTATTTTATGCTCGTTCATTGCCTTGATGGCCTCGTTGAGCGGCCTCTCGCCGTCTATCGTTATCACGTCCTTGCTCATTATATCCTCAACCAGTGCGTTGGGTTCCCCCCTCGATATCGCCCGTCCAATGTCAGTAAACGACACGATTCCGAGTATCTCATCGTTTTCCATCACCGGGGCACCGTGGATATTGTGCTTGATTAAAACACGCGCCGCCTCCTGTATGGTCGAGTCAAGGGTGAGGGACACCATCTTCTTGGGTACATATTCTTTGACCAATCTCTTCGGCAGGGATATCATTTCTACAATGGAGCACAGTATGACATTATCTACATCGTTGCGGCCATAGACCTCCCCCCTTATCATCAGTTTGTTCACTGGCGTGGGGCCGATCGTGATTTTATCTCCTGTATTAATCGAGCGTATATTCCCAATGACTTTTATGGATGCGTAGCATAAATAGGGATGTCTGATGGTCGTGAAACTTATCTCCGAAACCGTAGCTCCCTCTATTTCGGAGCCGTCGCGGTGGATGCGAACCATCGCCTCCTCATCTATCTTCTCGATGCCGATGACCTCGTATGCCTTTCCAGTTGGTATATATCCTCCCTTTGGCCCTGGAATGCCCTCCACCAGCTGGAGCACCTTCAACGTCTGCATCTGATTCCGAACTGTGCCGGGGTTTCGGTTGATAATCCTGGCTATCTCTTCCCCCCTCACAGCCTCATTTTTCTGACGGACCATGTTTATGAGGGCGGCAAGAATCTCCCTTTGAATCGGCGGCAGCTCCATGATGTTCTCCATTATAATGATTAATAAATAGTTTTTAGTCTCTTAGATGTTAAATATGTTTCGAGATGCACCATGTACCACTTCAAAGAAGTGGTGGACCTGCAACTCCCATGGAGTTTCAGGTGATGGAACATGTCGCAGTTCGGAGAACTGCGAGGGTTGTATTTCCTTCGGAAATTCAACAGTGGCTAATTATACATCAATGTACCTTATATAATGGTATGAAGAGGTCATGATATTCGAGAAATTACCGACAGTGCTTACAGCAGAAGAGCTGATTGACAAGGCGTTCAAAAAGGCATCCCGTACAGGAGGAGGAAAGGCGGTGCGGGTTAAAGCGACAGAGTCGATGATTCTGACGGCATCGAACATCATCTCAGATAATCTCTTGAACAACGTCAGGCGATTTCCTAACTTCGATGACATACCGCAGTTTTACAGGGAGCTAACTGACATCCTCGTTGGCATAGACCAACTCAAAATGTCGTTGTCCTCTCTGCACTGGGCGAGCACCAAAGTCAAGACACTTTCGAGGAGTTATATTGGAAACTTGCGGAAGGGCCAGAATCCTGCGGCAATTCGAAAACAAGCCTTTGGACGAATTGCCTCGGTTGTTCGGGAAATAGATTCGGATCTGAAATTTTTAAATGAGGCAAGGGGTAAATTGCGGAAGTTGCCGGCGGTGGCTGATATTCCTACGATTATAGTTGCTGGTTACCCAAACGTGGGCAAATCGAGCTTTGTCGCATGGATTAGCAGTGCAAAACCGCAGATATCCACATATCCCTTCACGACGAAGGGCGTTTTAGTAGGACACTTCACTCATGATGGGATTGGGTACCAGGTTATCGATACTCCAGGGTTACTGGACCGTCCCCTTTCGGAGCGCAATCGCATTGAGTTACAGGCGATATCTGCGCTCAAACACCTGGGAGATGTGGTTTTGTTCATACTGGACCCAAGTGAGACATGTGGATATTTACTTGATGCCCAGAAGCGCCTGTTAGTCGATATCGAGAAAGAACTGAAAATCCCGATAGTGGTGGTTACGAATAAAGGCGATTTGAGGGGAGTAGACGCTGACATGTCCACGAAGACAGGTGAGGGCGTAGCAGAAATAAAGGCGCAGTTAATCGAAATACTCAAGCGACCAAGGGCACGGGCATCCAGTCATACATCTTAAATTGGCAATTGGCGAAAGTTTATAATATATGGAGATAGTATCACATAACAGACGATTAAAGTTCGTCGATATGAGGTGAAATAGATGGAGATGAGAAACATATTATTTTCAGCCATACTGGTGGCTTCGGCTTTTGTACTCACAACTTTCTGGCCAGTGGTTAGGGGAGACCCAGTGATAGTCATAGCTGCGATGATATTTGCAGGAGCATTAGCCGCACTGTTTGAGAGCATGGATACGCGGTTGAGCGTTCTGGAAAACAAGCTCGATGCCAAGGAGCGCTCACTAAGGGTGAACATCCAGGGAGTCGAGGAAAACGTGGAACGAAAGCTAACTGCTACCGTCAAAAGAATCAATGAGGCAGTAGAATCGCTTACAAAACGCGAATATCGATAATCGATTAAGATGTCACTACGCCTGGTAGACGTCCATTGCCATTTGCAGCACGAAAAATACGATGGTCGCCTGGATGAAATAATAGAGCAGGCAAAACGTAAAATGGATTTTTTAATCGTTTCTGGCGCCAATATACCATGGAACAGGAGGGCAATCGAATTATCTACCAGGCATCCCGATTTTATTTATGCCACGGCAGGAATCCATCCATGCCAAAATATAAGCGACTCGGAGTTTTTAAGCGAAATTAGATACATAGAGGAGAATGCGGATAAAATAGTGGCAATTGGAGAAACTGGACTCGACCATTTCTGGGATACCGATGAGAATATACTACAGGCGCAAAGGCGAAGATTTGAAGAGCTGATAGGATTATCCAGGTCATTAAGCCTCCCATTGGTTGTGCACTCGAGAAAAGCAGAGGACGCAGTAGTAAGCGTTTTAGAAAGCGTTTTAGAAAAAAACGATACAAAAAACGATATGAACAACGTCATTATGCATTGCTTTTCAGGAAGCAAAAAAATAATGGAGCGATGCATCGGACTTGGCCATTATATCTCATTTTCGACCATGATACTGGCGTCTAAATTGCATAAAAAACTCGCAAAATCCTGTCCTGTTGAAAATATCCTGCTTGAAACGGATGCGCCCTATCTCGCACCTTCTGGAACGACAAATTTTCCCTGGAATGTCGAACTCTCGATTAAAAAAATCTCAGAAATAAAAAATATGGACGCAACGGAGCTCTTAAACCAGGTGTATGAGAACTCATTAAGCGCGTTTAATATTGGGAGATAACTCGCCAGACCAATCATACGCCGTGGCTACTAATCTTTCGGTCTTTTCCATGATGGCTTCGGCGTCGGCTACATTCTTTACCGACCTTATGTCTATTCGTCCGTTCCTGTAAATCATGACCGTCTTGCCATCGATCTCGAACTTGGCCACGCCAAGGTCTTCGGCGCATTTCAGGTTGGCGACGCGCTTTTTTAACAACTGGCAGAGTTTTTTCATGAAAAAGGGTCTGCTGAAACTACTTTCCGCTATATACTTATCCGGGTCATCGGTACAGTGTCTTGCCAGCGAGATCTTGTACATGATTACTTCATTGTGCCTTAAGGTATATTTAGTTTTAAGGGGCACAAAGTATAATAAAGTACAATTGAAAACCTATTCGGAGCGGCCATGGGAGTAGATTTTGGAGATATGGTTGAAAGGCAGGAAATCAGCCTGAAGGACCTATTCGGGAAGGCTATAGCTATCGACGCATATAATGCCATCTATCAATTTCTCAGCATCATTCGTCAGCCCGATGGCACGCCATTGATGAACTCCAGGGGAGAGATAACATCGCACCTCTCTGGACTGCTATATCGGAATACCAACTTGATAGAGGGCGGACTCAAGCCCATCTTCGTATTTGATGGAGAGCCATCGAAACTCAAGACCAGGACCATTCAAGAGCGCAACGAGGTTCGAATCGCGGCTGAGAGATTATGGGCGGAGGCAAAAAAAGCTGGAAGTGCAGAAGCCATCAAATTCGCTCAGGCATCCTCCAAGATCGATACGCAGATAGTCGATGGTGCAAAAACGCTTTTGAGGCACATGGGAATTCCATGTATCCAGGCACCGTCCGAAGGAGAAGCTCAAGCGGCATTCATGGCGATAAACGGCGACGCATATGCAGTAGGCTCACAAGATTACGATGCCATTCTCGTTGGTGCTCCCATATTGATCAGGAACCTGGCCATCACAGGCAGGCGCAAATTGCCTGGAAAGAACGTCTATATTGACGTGAACCCAGAGAACGTCGAATTGGACTCAATTCTAAGCACCCTGGAAATTACGCGCGAACAGTTGGTCGACATTGCAATTCTGATTGGCACGGATTATGACCCCGGCGTCAAGGGAGTTGGACCAAAAACGGCATTGAAACTGATCAAAAAGCATGGCGCAATCGAGGGCGCGCTGGCCGAGTTGGGTGCAGACATCGAGAATTTCGATGCGATTAGGGACGTTTTCTTACATCCCGATGTCGCCTCGGATTACGAGGTAAAATGGCGCGAACCCGACGAGAATGAGGTCGAGAGTTTTCTTTGCGGTCGGCACGATTTTTCAGAAGACAGAGTTCGTAAAGCGCTGGAGCGGTTGGTCGATGCCTCTGACAGGAGACAGAGGACGCTGGACCAGTGGTTTTGAAGTATGGCATTCCATGGAACCCGATAAATTTAAATATAGTAAATTACTAAGTTTATGGTGGTTATGACTGGTATAAAAAGAGACGTAATTTCAAAACATGCCATAATAAAGATAAACAAAAGCATCGGTGAAAGTGGAGTATTTAGAGATGAAGGAATACTGGATTATGTACTGTATAACGTGATGAGGTCAAGAGGAGTGAACAGAAAATCCGCTATCCTGATGGTCGGCATAGCTAAAAACCACCCATTTGTGGATGGCAATAAAAGGACAGCCTACGAATCAACTAAAGTTTTTCTTTCACTACATGGCAAAAAACTAAAGGTGAAAAACGAACGAACCAAACTTGACGCTCTCTTTAGAATTGCAAACGGAACATATAATATAAATGACGTAACTATATGGATAGCAAACCACACAAAATAATTAGAAGTGACCATAATGGAAGTTATATACCATCCAGAAATGAAACGACCAGTAAGGGTAGCTACATGGGACGATATCGAACACATCGTCAAAAAAGACCTCCAGGAGGAAAAAGAATTCTACAAAAAGCTGTCACGAATGTAGAAAGTCAAAAATCTCAGATGGCATCACTCACGAAATCCATATCTCCCCATCAGTGGAACGAACATCACACCGCCACTCCTCTTTTTTATGACGTCATCCTTCTTCTCGACGAGATATAGTTCCTGAGAATAACGCCCGATGGGTATCACCATCTTTCCACCGTATTTGAGCTGTTCGAGCAGGGGCGGTGGGATGTCTGGTGCGGCGCATGCTACGCTGATTCTATCATATGGCGCATGTTCGGGCAATCCCAGCGTGCCGTCTCCGATGATGACCGTTACATTTGAATAACCTGCAAGTTCGATGTTCTCTCGCGCCGCATTTGCCAAGGATTCCAGGCGTTCGACCGTGTAAATATGACCATCTTCAACCAACTCAGCCATGATTGCTGCATGGTATCCGTACCCAGCACCAATCTCCAGAATTTGCATGCCTTTTTTGATGTCCAGCAGGTCACACATCATCGCGACCATATGTGGTGCCGAGATGGTTTGATTCTCTCCGATTGGGAGGGGACGATCGACGTAGGCGTACTTTCTAAATTCTTCAGGGATAAACAGGTGGCGCGGGACCGCTCTCATCGCTTTTAGCACATGCTCGCCAATGCCATATGATTTTAATCCCTCGATGAGTTCGTCCCTTTTGGTCTTGTATTCCATATCTTGCTTCACGCCGCCAACAGGACTCGAACCTGTGACTATCTGGTCTCTATGTGAAAACTTAACAGCCAGACACTCTACCAACTGAGTTATGGCGGCACTGCCATGTGGTATTGGTCGTTGACATCAAACTGCTTATACTTGATTTAAATTTTTCGATAGAGGATTTTGATTTATTTGTGACATAGGCCATTTACTTAAAGTCCTCGATAAATCTGATTTAATTTTTTATCGAGCCGCTCGATATCTGACTTTAAGCATACGATACTTTTTTTTGCCTTATTGGTTGTTATAGCACCGCGAAGCGATGGCTCGATCAATCCCTCCTGCTCCAGCACTCGTAGGGAATATCTGACCTTGTGTTTTGGAAATTCCGTCTCTTCAGCAAGTTTTAATATTCCGATTGGCTCTCCACGCATAACTGTCTTTAGAACTAATATATGTCGCTCGAGCATATTTAGTTCATGCACCAATTTTTTGGTCAGCATACAATTACCATGTTTATATATCTTCATTCATAATATTATTTGTTTACTATGGATGTTAGTATTCAGCCGTCAACGGTAAAAGGTACTACATATGCTCCTCCGTCAAAGAGCTATACACACAGAGCAGTGGCAATCGCCAGCCTTGGCAAGGAGTCCGAGGTATCGTATCCTCTCCTTTCAAAAGACACGTTGGCCACTGTTCATGCATGCGAGGCATTTGGAGCAACTATACGCATCATCGAAGGAAAAGAAGATGTTTTAAGAATCAGCGGCGTGGATGGACAGCCCACAACGCCAGAAAATGTAATAGACGCCGCCAATTCAGGGACAACGCTTAGATTTATGATTGCCATTGCTGGTTTGATAGACGGCGCAGCAGTTTTAACGGGTGACGCATCCTTGCGCAAGCGTCCAAATATCCCCTTGTTGAAGGCGATGAATGAACTGGGAGCGGTCGCGTTTTCCACCAAAGGAGATGGGACTGCGCCGATAGTTGTGAGGGGCAGACTTAAAGGGGGCAAAACGACGGTTGACGGGTCTATCAGCTCACAATTTATTTCAGGTTTGTTGCTTGCATGCCCATTTGTTGAAAAGGATACTACAATACGTGTAGACGGTGAGCTGAAATCCAGGCCATATGTAGAAATAACTATAGATATGCTAAAAAACGCTGGCGTGAAATTATTTACAGATTCCACCCAATTTACAATTCCATGCATGCAGTCCATTGATGTTGGGCCATATATGATTCCTGGCGACTTCTCATCTGCCTCGTATCTGCTCGCTGCAGGGGCGATTACCAATTCAAAGGTGGTAGTTAAGAATCTATTTCCATCTAAACAGGGAGATGTTGCCATCATAACCATCCTCCAGCAAATGGGTGCGAACGTGGAGTGGAACCAGAAGAAAGGTGTGGTGACCGTTGATGGGGCTGATTTGAAGGGCATTAGGATTGATGCGGGGGCCCACCCTGACCTGGTTCCGACCATTGCCATATTGGGGGCTTGTGCCAAAGGCGTTACGCAAATCACCAACGCTGCCCATCTGCGCTACAAGGAAACGGACAGGTTGACGGCGATGTCTACCGAATTGGCGAAGATGGGGGCAAAGGTGAAGCAACTGTCAGATGGTCTGATAATCGAAGAATCGCACCTGCACGGCGCAAGGTTATGCGGATATAACGACCATAGGATTGTGATGGCACTCACGATAGCTGGACTGGTAGCGGAAGGAGAGACGACCATCGATAGCGCAGAATCCGTGGGGGTATCGTATCCGGACTTTTTCGATGACCTTTTTAGTATGGACGCAAATATAAGAGTGGAATGATGAGCGGAAATTCATTCGGTCGGGCATTTAGACTCACAACATGGGGCGAGAGTCATGGCAGGGCTGTTGGTGCTGTTGTGGATGGTTGCCCAGCCGGACTGCCCTTAAGCGAGGAGGATATTCAAAAGGAGCTGGATAGAAGGCGCCCAGGTCAGAGTGAGATTACCACTCCGCGTGAAGAGGCGGATGTCGTGGAAATACTATCTGGCGTATTCGAGGGCAAGACGACCGGAACGCCCGTTTCGATGCTAATCTGGAATAAAGATGTCGATTCCAGCGTGTACGAACAACTGAGATATATGCCACGACCCGGGCATGCCGATTTCACGTATGAGGCTAAATACGGTTTTAGGGATTATAGGGGCGGAGGGCGCGCCTCTGCACGGGAGACGGTGGGCAGGGTTGCAGGAGGGGCGATGGCAAAAAAACTGCTCGGGACGAAGGGCGTTGAGATACTGGGACACGTCGTTGAAGTGGGGGGCATTTCTGTCGGCGACGTCAATTTGGGCCAAATACGAAAAAACGTGGAAAAGAACGTGGTCAGGTGCGCCGACGTCAGGATAGCGGAAAAGATGTGCAAGTGCATAGAGGAGGCAAAATCAGAAGGAGATAGCATTGGCGGCATCGTTGAAATCATTGCATTAAACGTGCCCCCAGGCGTGGGCGAGCCCGTATTTGATAAATTAGATGCGGATTTGGCGAAAGCGCTGATGTCAATTGGGAGTGTAAAGGGCGTTGAGATGGGCGTTGGATTTGGATGTGCAACGATGCGAGGAAGCGAGATGAACGACCCGTTTGTGCTCAACAAAGGCGTCGTGATGACCAAATCAAACAATGCTGGCGGCATCCTCGGTGGAATATCCAATGGCATGCCCATAGTGTGCAGAATTGCGGTCAAGCCAACTTCCTCTATTTCCAAAGTGCAGAAGACCGTTGATTTGTCGAAGAGGGTTAACGCCGAAATACGAATCAAAGGGCGCCATGACCCATGCATCTGTCCAAGAATCGTTCCTGTGGCAGAGGCGATGGTCGCTCTTGTGCTGGCGGATCACATGATAGTTGGAGGATTTATCCACCCAATCAGGTGAGATTCCCAGCACAAGAATATTGATGGACTCGCATCCAAAGTCGCTATGATTTGATGCCATCAGAATCATTTGTGGTATTTGTAGATTTGCTCAGAGTAGGGAATATTATGTCACTTATACAACAGGGAATCACCACACTAAGGAATATGATGAGAAACGTTTCTGCTATACGGGGAATCCATTCTGTGAATCCAAATGCCATGAGGTACAGCATTGTTGTTATTGTGCTTATGAAAACGTGTGAGCTATGGGAAACTATCGTGGAGCCTCTGCCATTGATTACATCGGCGGACACCACTCCAAGGAGCACGCCGAAGATTGCAAAGGGTACGACGGCTGTCGGATGCTTAATCAAACACCAATGGACCTCCATCCCAATGCCAACGAGCTCCCCTCCAAGGACTGGAAAAAATACGTCGCTAAGAGCACAAATCACAAGAGCGCCGATCAGTCCAATGATTACCGCTTTGAGCAACCTCCTCTCATGTCTCCAAAACATCGCCGTCGTGGCCGTAGCAGAGAACAAAATATGCACAGGGTGAAATACGTGGAACAATTCACACCAGTACCCAGACATTTGCGCTTTGCTCAGCGGGAAAGCCATCGTCAAGATTCCCAATAAAATAAGTGCGACACAAGCGCTAAACGCCGTGAATGGAGCGTGGTGTCTCAATTCATCCAAGACGTGTCCTAAAGTGGAGTCATCGCTTTTCAAATTATCCTCCTATGATGCCATGCGTCTTTGGAATTCTCGCCCGCCTTCTACCTGTTTTATCACTGCTGCCCTTTTGGTGTCCAGCTCAGATAACGGAATCATGGAGAGGCATCCTCTTTAAAGCAGCATGACGCATGTGCAATTGGATTTCCATCAGGGCATTTTTTAGGATGCCCCATCAGCGAGCAAAATCGATGCTCCATGTCATCAGATAGCGCATGCTCCAGCTTGCAAGCTTCACCGTGTGCGTTATCTTTCTCCATCCCCAGAAAATTAACCAGAAATCGTTCCATTAGTCTGTGCCTTCGTTTGACTTTCCGAGCAATATCCAGCCCTTTTTTGGTCAGGGATACCCCATAGTACAACTGATATTCCACATATCCTCCCTCAGCCAGCTTCTGCAACATCTCAGTAACGCTTGGAGGTGAAACGCTGAGCTCTTTGGCTATCTCAGATGTCTTTGCTATCCCAAATCTTTCGGTCAAGTACAGAATAGTTTCAAGGTATTCCTCTAATCGTTCTTCACTCATGTAACCAAGTTTAGGGTTACCAAAATATATAAAGATTTTGGTCACTTTGATATACTCCAAATTACAAATGTGCGTAGTGCGTATGATGAGTAAGGCAAGTCAGGTAGTAAAAGGACGAGCATCAGCCTGCGGTGCAGGCACGATTATAAACGCGATTGCGATGTGGAAAGGCTCGGCGTTTGCCGTTGACCTATGGACAACAGCAGAAGTTGAGCTAAGTGAGGAAATGGATGGCATCCATGGCGAGATCACGGGTGGCGGCGATACAACACTGATTGAGCGTTGTGTGGAGCTCGTGCTGGACAGATTTGATTATGTTGGTGGCGCTTACGTCAAAACGAGCAGTGAAATCCCCATTGCGAGAGGGCTGAAAAGCAGCAGTGCTGCGGCAAATGCCGCCGTTCTGGCTACGCTGGACGCGCTGGGTGAAAAGATGGAACCGTTGGAAACTATACGCCTTGGTGTTAAAGCCGCCGTTGATGTAGGAGTGACGATAACAGGTGCTTTTGATGATGCCACTGCATCCTTCTTGGGCGGCATCGTGGTGACCGATAACAAGACTCGGCAACTCATAAAGCGGGTAGAGATGGAGTCAGATGTATTGATTTTTGTGCCAGAGGAGATGGCATTTACCTCGGACACAAGTGTAGAAAGGTCAAGGCTCATCGCTCCTGCAGTGGATATCGCATACAACCTGGCCCTTGTGGGTGAGTTCGAAAAGGCGATGACGTTAAATGGCATCCTCTATTGTGCTGCCCTTGGTTTTGATCCAGAGATAATATTGCGTGGACTGGAAGCCGGGGCAAGCGGGGTAAGTCTTGCAGGGACAGGGACGGCATTCACGGCATTGGTGAAAAAGGACAGAGTCAATGCGGTAATTAGGGCATGGGGCGATTTTAACGGAAAAATCATAAAGACTAAAATCAATAATGAAGGTGCGAGAGTAGAAAAATGTCGTTGAAGAGCGTTCGGGAGAAAATCCAGAAAATTGACGACCAGATTATAAGACTCATAGCTCAGCGAACCGATCTGGCGGAAGATGTGCTGGTGGCAAAGAAAAAAGAGGGCACGGGCATCAACGATGAGGGACAGAGGGAGGTCGTGCTAAAAAGGATGGCGGAAGCGGCAACGGAATGTAACTTGGATGCTGGCGCAGTAAAACAGCTCTATGAAATACTCATAGGAATGAACATCGAACGGCAGCGCGAATTGAGCGGAAGGGGAAAGTTACAGCAAGCCAAAGACCCTCAACAAAATTCAAAAGAGTTTCAAAGATCTGTTAATTAAAATAAGCAAAGTAAAACGATATCAACCTCATTGACTTTCCGCAATCTGGCATCATTTGTCACAAATGCTTGCGCGTCATTTGCTAGGCAAACCGCGATTTGGATAACATCCGGAACCCGCAAGCCATATTTTGCACGCAAAGATGCCGCCTGTTCGGCTATTTCAAAGGTTATCGGCACTATTTCGAGATTTGGAAAGTTCTGCAAAACGTATTTGTAGTCTCTGACTGCATCTTCATTACCGTCTTTCATGGGCTTGGTTAAGATTTCTGCAACCGTTATAGTGCTCGTTACTGCCTTTATTTCTCCCTTCTCTATTTTGTCAAATATGTCATTCACAATTTCGCCATACTCTGGATGCGCTTCGAACTGATAGATGAACACCATCGTGTCCAGTCCAACTTTCTCATAATCGAGCTTTATTCCCAAGATTCTCGCTCCTTATCGATGTATTCCCCTACAATGACGTCTTTCCAGACTTCCTTGTGTAGCCCTTTCATCATATCAACAAGGCGAGTTGGTGCTTTTTTCATCACAATCTTTTCACCCTCGATGTCAACGATCATCTCCTCCCCCTCCTCGACGTCAAATCGTTCCCTGATATCTTTGGGAATTACCACTTGATATTTACTGCTGACCTTCACCTTCACGGCCATGATAATCATACTCTATTGTAAGACGTATTACATATATATCTTACGATTAAGAGCGAGTGTAGTTGATGGGCGATAGAAAGAAAGATTGAGATCAGGTGAAGTTGAAGAGGCTATAGCAAACGGCGAGATAATGGAAGAATATCTTGGCGACAAGCCGTTGCCAAGTTATCTGATATATGGGAAAACGCCAAAGGACCGGCCGATTCACGTTGTAGTCGGTGTCGATGAAGATGCAATCGCAATAATAATAGTATATGAACCAGAGCCCGAAAAATGGATTGGTTACAAGAGGAGATGAGAAATGCCTATGTTGATAAGGTGGTTGCAAAGAAGATCAAGCCACATCGAGAATTGGTCTATCGAGCTGTGGTCAGTGCATAATACAGTAACTCACCGAAAAGCCAAGCCACCTTTTTTACATGCAAAGGCTCTTCCCGTAATCGTTTGACTTTCTTGTTCTAAAATCACAAATAGTCCTACTTAAACGAATTGTTATAAAAATCAAAAATTAGGGAAGAAGGGATTTTTCATCCCTTCTTGATTTTGTGTGTTTTACTCTTCTCTTCGCCTGAGCAGGTATGCTACCGCAAGCAGTCCGAGGATTGCGAATATCGCTCCAAAGCCTGGAATCCGCGGCTCTTCTACTACTGGTGTCGGCGTAGGTGTTGGTACCGGTGTAGGTGTCGGCGTTACTACTGGCGTCGGAGTTGGCGTAGGCGTTGGCACTGGTGTAGGTGTCGGCGTGGGAGTAGGTACAGGCACTACTGGCGGCACAGGTGCAACACCAGCCAACAATCTCTTTACCGTGATCGAGTGCGTCACAACATTCCCGGCTACATCGGTTGCCACGACCGTGAACGTGTTGTATCCAATCGAGAGTGATACTTCCCTGCTGTAAGGACCGAATGCTGGTGTTATTAGTACTCCACCAACCGTGAGGTTATGAGGATTCGCTTCCGTTACAACCCCAGATATCACCGTCGAAGTTGCAAACGTGGATGTGCCCTGTGAACTTGAGATGGTTACCGCTGGCAGGGTGTTATCAATCATGACCCCTAATTGTGTAGTATTGATCATGTTAGTCGCATTATCGCGTGCAGTCACATTGAGAAGGTAGGTTCCAGTAGCTATTCCAGGTCCAACCACCACAGAGGTGATCCAGTTGCCCGTGGTATCATTTACTAAAGCAATAGCAGGGCCAAGACCTATTAGAGTAGCGTTCACCGTGGCATTGAAGACGCCGGAGCCAACGTCAGTTATCATGGCACGCAAAGTGATACTATCCCCTGACTTAGCTTGTGTCTGATTAACTGGATACATTGTTGGCAGAGCGGTTACCGCTGGAGGCGTACCATCAAAAATAAATCTAGTAAGAGTTGCATTCTCGGTTGAGTTATTTGCGTGTCTTACCCCGACATTAAATACTGCATCAGCTGTGCCGTTTATCCTGAAAGTGGTATTCCAACTGGTCATTGATGCATTCAGAGGGTGTCCGGCTACGACAGTGACATTAGGGGGTGCATGAGTTATGTTAACACCTGAGCCGCTAACAAGCGTGATGTTTATAAACCAAGTAGTGTTTGCTCTATCAGTTACGTTGGTCGTATTGAACATAATCGTGAAGTTGAGAGTACTTGGCAGACGTGCCCACATACCAAACGTCTCATTGATGGTGACGTTTGGACCTGTTGCTGTTGTCGCTGTCGCACTCACCGGCATCACGAATGCACACAAAACTGACAGCATTAGAATTGCTGTTATTAGTAATATCCTCTTAGTCCGCATCTTTTTACATCCCTCTCAAAGTTAATAACATGTTTCCTTTTTTAATATATAACTCTTCTCCCAATATTTTCTTGGACAGAGAATGGACATTTTAAACAAAAAATACACCGTAGACGTTTTGGTGACAGGGAAATGGAAACATTTTTTGGAATGCTCTAACAAGCATCTGAACAAGAAGATATGATGATTATCGTATCTCCCCGCCAATTCCTTTCAATAGCTCTTCAACTGCGCCCTGCACTTCTTTTGGTTTTTTGTCCCCCAAAATAACAATTCTGAACGTGATGCTGGAGCATCCTTTTTTGATTTTATATGTATCTATTTCCTCGGCCGAGACCACCCCATCTATGCCGCTGATGATTCTAACGATGACATCTGGTTGGACTTTTTCTGGCAGTGCTACTGATATGTCTCGTCTATGGTGGCGGAGGTTATCGATTTTCCATTGCAGGAGTTCATCTGTGCTGAGCAGCTGTATATTCTCAATTTTAAGTTTGGTTCTACGTCCCCTCATCTTCAATATGATGTGGCTGGGCGTTACTTGTTCGACGATTCCAACGTGTACGGCGCCTGAGTATAGATGGCGGAGCCCCCGCTCAATTCCGACGGATTGCGCCAGCTCATCGAGTTCAGCGATATTTACGTTGATCAGTTTGTCCGACCGCTTCAGAGCGGCTTCGGTGTCGCCAAAATGGGCGGCGGCACTTCTCATCGATCTTACAAACCTCTCCACGTCTCCCTTTTCTATATCCTTTGCCAGGTCTTTACACTGGGCAATAAATGCGTTGTGCACATTCTTTACCTCTGGGTTCATCTGGATCATGGCGTAGAGGTGTGGATTCTGTGCCAAGATTCTGCCCATGAAATCGACCATTATCTCGTATACTGGGCTCATAAACCGTCTCGATTCTCGCACTTCGAAGTTCAATGTATTTAGCGTGACTCCGATCGCTATGTATGCAAAGTGGGTCAATCCCTGAACGATTGCCATTATTTGGTCATGTTCCTCTGCTGTGAGGATTTCTACATGCGCTCCATTTTCCTCAAAAAGCTCCCTTATGTTCGGCAACCAATGCTCGCTGCGCCCCTGCACGGGCACAAGAATTACGGTCTGTCTTCTGAGGTCTGGCGCCATGGGGCCGAACATGGGATGAGTTCCGATCAACTCGATACCTTTCGGCGCTTTTTTCATCGCCTCCATCGGTCCCTTTTTAATGGACGTTATGTCCATGAGCAGACTGCCGGCACGCATCTGTGGTGCGATGCTGCGTATCACTTCTTCCGTGACATCGATAGGCACCGAGACCAATACGATGTCAAAGTCAACTGCTGTCTCGCTTGCGTCTTCGACAAAACCAGCTCCCAGTTTTTTAGCCACTTCCTTAGCAGTGGGGTCGATGTCTGTTATGCTGACTGCATAGTTCTGCCTCATGAGAAAACGTGCAAACCACTGCCCCATCTCGCCGGCGCCGCCGACGATTAACACTTTAGTGCACATCTCACAGCATCCTCCATTATATCGATAGGCGCTTCTACGCCAGTCCATATCCTGAACGACTCCGCACCCTGATGAACGAGCATGTCTACTCCGTCTATGGCCAAAGCGCCAGCCTTTTTGACTTCTTTCAGTAATTGCGTCTCGACAGGATTGTACACGATGTCAAAGACGACCAGCTCAGGTCGCATCTGGTCCGCGGTTACCAGCGTCTTATTGATATCAGGATGCATTCCTGTCGAAGTCGAGTTGATCAGGATTTCGGCTTTATCCACTAACTTCGACAAATCTTTCAATCCTGTGCCTATGACATTGCCTACACTTCGCACATCCTGCGCGAGTTTGATAGCTCTGGAAGCAGTTCTATTGGCGATGATGATATCCGCACCTTCATGTGCGAGTTGAAATGCTATCGCTCGTGCAGCACCACCAGCACCCAAGAGCAAGACTCGTTTATCCTTCACGCCGATATTGTGCTTTTCCAGCGCCTGCTTCGCGCCAATGCCATCCGTATTATGCCCGGTGACCCCGCTCTTGAAATCAATTGTATTGACTGCGCCAATCTCCTTTGCGATTGGGTCCGCGTCCACGAGCTCCAGGACTTTTTCTTTGAGGGGGACGGTGACGTTTAAGCCGCCGAATCCCAGCGATTTTGCGCCCAGCACTGCCCCACGTACATCTTGAGGGGCGACGCGAAAGGCATGGTACACGCAATCCATGTTTAATTTACGGAAGGCGCTGTTGTGCATGCTCGGAGATAAGCTGTGCTCAACAGGATTTCCGATTACTCCAAATATCGTTTTCATTTCTACTCCCCTGGCATATGTCCAGTGCAGCCTTCAACTCGCTCACGGACAGCTGTCCAGGCGCCTTTGCCCCGTCAACGTGACCATAGGTCAGCGCAGAGCCGTATAACGGCGCAATCACTCTGGAATGTTTTCCAAGCTCACCCATGGCAATGGTGCACAGGGGCTTTGATGCCTCGATAGTGAGCCTCAGCAGTCTCAGCACATCGCCGAGCGAATTGGCCATGACGGCTATCTTGGGTATCACTTTTTCAACACCCCCAATATTACGCGCATCATTCAATATTTTCATTATTTCCTCATCTGGAGGAGTTCTATTGAACTCATGATATGATACAATCAGTGGAATTTTTTGCTCTTTTGCCCTCTGTATCACGACATTCATAGTTGTGGCTGTTGATAACTCGACATCAACAGCATCAGCGTGGCCCATAGCTGTGTATAGCATCGATATCCGTTCATTCTCGGAGCCCTTAAATGCGCCACCCTCTACCTCTGGTCGATTTGTCACGATGGTCGGCAGGGACGACGCTTCACGGACATCATCCAAAAATCCCGTCACCTCGATACCTCTATCAAGAAGGTCTATTCTAACCTCGAGCAGGTCTGCACCTGCCTTTTCTGCGCCAATCGCCGCATCAATACTGTCGACCACTCCCACTATTCTTGGGGAATCCAGTACGACCCCCCCAATCTCGATCATAATGTGCACCTATTTCTCAACGATCGTCTCATCGATCTTCATGCCAAAGTGTCTGCCGCCACCCTCGTAATATGCGAGGACCTCGTCGCCTTTTTTCAGCGTCGTCACCGCTTTTGGCATTCCATCTTTGGTCACGAGTTTGATGGTTTCCGCATTCTGAAGAATCGTCGTTATTTTAGCCCCCTCTACCTCGGCTTCGATGAGCATTAATGGCCTGCGCTCTATTTTCACCCGCCCTATTATCGCCTTTTTTGTTGCGCCTCTGGAGTTCACGATTAAGACTTCGTCGCCTGCTTCGAGTTCGGAGAGATATTTGGTTTTGTCTCCCGTATGCACATAGGCATGGACCGCACCTGCATTGACCCTGAACGGTCGTGATGCCACGTATGGGCTTTCCTCTGATTCGGCATGCACCATGAACAGCCCATTGGACTGCGAACCAACCAGCATTCCTTCTCCACTCGACAAGAGCGAGCAGGTATCCACGCAGACCCTGTCTCCCATCCCTACTGTTTTTACTCGTGTGACCTTCGCCGTGGTCAGACGAATGGGTTTCACCCCGACGTCTTCAACGATGTTTGCGGCCCGTTTGATTTCCGAAGGATCGTCTGTGTCCAAGAGAACGCCGTCTGCGCCGTGTTCAAGCGTTTCCAGGGCTACCTTTGCCTCTGTTGCATTTTTCACACCAGCAATGATGTTGACATCCTGCTCTCGCAATGCTGCGATTAGGTTCTCCAACGGAATGATTTTCCAGTCGGTTCCCACGACTATCAAATGCTCACATATTTTTCCCAGCGCAACCGCAAACTCTTCGTACCTTTTTCCTTTGATTACAACGTATGCTGCAGTTTTCTTCCCTTTTTCGGTAAGCAGTTTGATTCGATTTAAATCTCTGGAGTTGGAGAAATCCTTGGGCAGCGGATTCGTGCCATCGCCTTCACTATTTTTTCCGATTACGATAACATCTGCATCACTTTCACCATGAGAGAATGACGCCAACCGAATGTTACCCAACTCTCGTACACTCTCTATGTCCTCTTCATCCACGAGTATGAAGTCGGCGCCGGACTCTAATCCCATGGTAATCTTCGCGAGTTTGTCCTCCCACGACCCACTGTCTGCTTTAATCCACAGGCTTTTTCCTTTCATATCAGCTCCTTCAGGGCAGCCTCGACTGATGCGTTCTCATGGACGATTTGGCTTATAGCCCTGGTCATTTTTATCGGATTTGCATGCTGGAATGTATTCCGTCCGATGGCTACGCCCCTGGCACCGGCATCTATCGCTTCTTTTATCATCTCAAGTACGTCTCTATTGGTTTCGACCTTCGGACCGCCAGCTATCACGACCGGGACCGGACAGCCTTTTACGACGTCTTTGAATGAATCTACATCTCCCGTGTAATTGGTTTTGATGATATCTGCTCCCAGCTCAGCACCTGCGCGTGCTACGTGTGCGACCACCACTGGGTCAAACGCATCCTTGATATTTTTGCCCCTGGGATACATCATCGCAAGCAATGGCATCCCCCATATATCGCACTTCTCGGCGACACTTCCCAATTTCTGCAATTGTTCTGCTTCTGTCTCCGAGCCAATATTGATGTGGACGCTTACCGAGTCCGCTCCCATTTTGATGGCTTCCTCCACAGTGCAGACCTGGACCTTGTTATCTGGATCAGGACCTATTGATGTGGATGCGCTCATGTGGATGATCAATCCGATATCCCTGCCGTATCCTCGGTGGCCATGGGCGACCATTCCTTTTTGCATCAGAACTGCATTTGCACCGCCTTCTGCTACCTTATTTACCGTCTCAGCGAGATCTACAAGTCCTTTCACAGGACCGATCGAGACGCCGTGGTCAAGGGGGATTATCAGCGATTTCCCGCTCTTCCGATCGATTATTCTTTCTATTCGTACCCTCTTTCCAATCTTAGACATATTTTCACCTACTGTGTTACTATGTCACATACTAGCACGCTATTGACTTAAAGATATCGAAAAATTCATTTCGTGGCGCCTTTGAGCGTTGCTGCCAACTCCTCCAACTCTTCCAGCATATCTGCCCCGTCCTTTGCGATGACGTCCATAAAAGCAGAGCCGACGATTACACCATCTGCGCCAGCATCGATTAAACTCCTCACATGCTCTGGTTTGGAGATTCCAAATCCAATGGCTGTTGGAACAGAGAGGGATTTTTTGTTAACGAGCTTCAATATTTCATTCGCCTGGTCCGCGATATTCTCTCGTGCACCGGTTACGCCCAATCGCGACACCACATAAATAAATCCCGACGTCCTCTTCAGGATGCGTTCAATTCTTTTCTCCGTCGTGATAGGCGTGACCATGAAAATCAAATCGATGTCATATTTCCTGCAACCCTGATATAGCTCATCGGACTCCTCAACGGGTAAATCTGGAACGATTATGCCGGAAATGCCAGTGGATTGACACTCAGAAATAAATCGCTCTACTCCTCTCTTGAGGATTATATTATAATAGGTCATTACGACTAACGGGACATCCACTTTTATGGACCGAATGAGTTGAAAGAATCTATCGGGGTTCATGCCGGCTGTGAGTGCCCTGTCCATCGCCGCCTGAATTGTCGCTCCATCCGCTATTGGGTCTGAAAACGGCAGGCCCAGTTCGATGATATCTACGCCTCCATTGACCAATGCGTTTACTATCTCAACGGTCTTCTGGGAATTTGGGTCGCCAGCACAAATGTATGCAATCAACGCACCCTCTTTTTTTCTGCGGAGCGCCTCAAATGCGTCTTTGATGTTCATCTTATCCTCATCACCGTCTCAACATCTTTGTCCCCTCTTCCTGACAAATTAATGATGGTCAGGCCACCTATATCATCTGCTTTTTTAGCATAGGCAATTGCATGGGCAGATTCCAGTGCCGGAATTATCCCTTCCAGTCGACTGAGCATATGAAATGCATCAAGAGCACCAGCATCACTGATATTTCTGACCTTGACGCGTCCGACCTCTGCGAGATATGCCAGTTCCGGACCTACTCCTGAATAATCAAGTCCAGGGGCAATGGAGTGCGACTCCAGTATCTGCCCATATTTATCCTGGAGCACTTTCGTGCGTGCACCATGAAGCACGCCGTCTTCGCCCATGCACAGTGAAGCGCTTCCGAGAGTGGTTTTAAGGTCCTCTCCGCCAGCCTCTATGGCAAACAGGTCAACATCGTCATCGATGAATTGATAAAATATGCCCATCGCGTTACTCCCGCCCCCGGCGCATGCTATAATCGAATCAGGCAATCCCTCTTCTTTTTCGAGAATTTGTTTACGCGTCTCACGACCGATGACACTCTGGAGGTCTCTGACGATGGTCGGATATGGATGTGGCCCCACTATAGAGCCTATCAGATAATAGGTATCTTTCACGTTGGTCACCCAGTCTCTCAATGCCTCGTTGATGGCATCTTTCAGCGTCTGGGAGCCGGATTTTACCGGTATGACCTCTGCGCCGAGTAGCTGCATCCGGTATACGTTCATTTTTTGACGTTCGATATCTTTCGCGCCCATGTAGATTATGGTTTCAAGTCCCAGTACTGCACCAGCCATCGCCGTCGCAGTCCCGTGCTGTCCCGCGCCAGTTTCAGCGATGATGCGCCCCTTTCCCATGTATTTCGCCAGCAACGCCTGGCCGATCGTGTTGTTCAGCTTATGGGCGCCTCCGTGTACGAGGTCCTCACGCTTTAGGTATATTTTCGTGCCAACTGCCTCGCTCAACCGCTTTGCATGGTACAGTGGCGTGGGGCGCCCGCCAAAGTCCTTTAAATATCGATTTAATTCTTGCGTGAATTTATGGTCATCTCTATACTGTTCATAGCCCCTCTCAAGCTCTTCCAGCGCGGGCATCAGCGCTTCCGGGACGAATTGCCCCCCGTATCCATTAAATTTCTTCTTCATAATTTCATCCATCTATACTCTCAACGCATTGACTAATTCTTTAACCTTGCTGATATCCTGCATTATTGCCGTACCGACCAGGACGACATCCGCACCTGCCGTGATGACCTTTTCAACGTCTGCTGCATTTTCGATGCCGCTTTCACTGATTATCATGCATTGCGGACCCTTATCCCTTATTATTGGCGCCAGTTCTTCCGTGACCGACAGGTCTACTTTTAGCGTATCCAGGTCTCTATTATTAATTCCAATTATCCTCGCAGGAGTTCTCATCGCCATCTTAATTTCATCTTTGGTATGAACTTCTACAACGGGCTCAAACCCGTAGAACATTGCCCTATTTACGAAGTAATTGAGGTCATCTCCAAGAACTCGTGTGATGAGCAATATCATATCGGACTCGACTTCTTGCAGCTGTCGACTATCTATGATGAAATCCTTGCGAAGCACAGGCACATCCACACTTTCCCGCACCGCCCTTAGGTTCTCGATGCTTCCACCAAAGAACTTCGGCTCGGTTAATACTGATATTGCAATAACATCATCTTGCAGATATTTTGCAATTCGCACCGCTTCTTTTGCATCTATCATTCGAATCCTGCCCTCCGAGGGCGAAGACGGTTTAATCTCCGCTATCAAAGGAACTTTTTTCTCCTCCTGTTTCGCCCCTATCCTCCTGATTACGTCCCTATTCTGGACTCTGAATGATTTTGTTTTTATATGCTCAACTCTTTTTTTGGCATCTGAGAGAATATCATCGATCAGCATGGCGCACCATCTCTAGAAAATTTTGGACCATTTTTCTTCCACATGGTGTCAATATGCTTTCCGGGTGGAACTGCACACCTTCGATGAGGTGTTTCGTGTGGCGCATTCCCATGACCACGCCATCATCGCTTAGGGCAGTAATCTCGAGTTCATCTGGCACGTCGACTGCTGCTAACGAATGGTATCGCCCACCCATTAATGGGTTCGGCAGTCCACGAAATATCGTCTTGCCGTCATGTCTGATATTCGATGTTTTGCCATGTACTGGACCGGATGTCGAATGGGCGATAGTGCCGCCAAATGCGACACATATCGCTTGGCACCCGAGACATACGCCGAGTATGGGTGTGCCTTTAAACTCACGGATTGTCTCCAGGCATGAGCCGATATCAGCTGGGTGGTGTGGGTTTCCTGGTCCTGGCGATATTACAATGGCATCTGGATCGATTTTTTTAGCCTCCTTGATGGACGTCGTGTTGGGCACGATAATGGTCTCGGGTTCGTCCACTCCCACGTAATCTACCAAGTTGTATACAAACGAGTCCCTGTTATTGATAAATAGTATCCTCATCTACCCGCCTCCAGCATTGCAACAGCTTTCATCATTGCCTCCATCTTTTTTTCGGTCTCGTAATATTCGTATTCTGGGACCGAGTCTGCCACGATTCCGGCACCTGCCTGGATATGGAGTTGCGTTCCATCCTTCACGATCGTTCTGATGATGATCGCGAAGTCAGCATCCTGATTGAATGAAAAGTAGCCGATGCCCCCTGCATAGATGCCCCTCGCTTCAGTCTCCAGTTCATCGATGATTTCCATTGCCCTGATTTTTGGAGCGCCAGAAACAGTTCCAGCTGGAAAGACTGCCCGCACAGCATCGAACATATCGCAATCATCTTTGAGCTCCCCGGTCACCGTGCTTTCAAGATGCTGGACATGAGAATATTTCAGGACCGACATATAGTCTTCGACTTTGACCGTCCCTGGTTTGGATACAATACTTACATCGTTCCTCCCCAGGTCCACCAGCATAACATGCTCCGCTACCTCTTTTTCATCGCACTTCATTTGCTGGGCAAGTCTCTCATCCTCTTCGTTGGTCATCCCTCTTTTCCGAGTGCCGGCAATCGGATTTGTGATGATTCTTTTACCATGAACGGATACCAGCGTCTCGGGACTTGCGCCGACGATCGCTCTATCCCCAAACTGCATACAATACATATATGGCGATGGGTTGATCTCTCGCAGTTTTTTGTAAATTTGCAATGAGTCGCAATCGGCTTCGATTTCATATCGCCTGGAGAGGACTACCTGAAAAATGTCCCCATCGTAGATGTACTTCTTCGCCTTTTTGGCCATCTGCTCGTACAGGTCCTTGTTCGTATTGGGCTCGAGGTCTCCGATGGAAATTGTTTCAGGTCGATATGATGGCTTGGCGGCTATGCGTTTCCCGATATCCTCTATGCTTTCCGCACTCTCACCATAGACTTTTTGCAGCTCTGAATCGGGAGTTATCAAGGCATTCGAGATTATGTATGTATCTTCTTTCAAATGGTCGAATAGTATCGTCGACATGGAAAGCATAAACAGTATGTTCTCTGACCTCAACTTTTGATGTCGGCTTTTTATATCGATGTGCGTGTCAAATACGGTGTCATAGGCGATATAACCGAGTAGACCGCCAATAAAGACGTGCCTGTCAAAACAGAGGTCTGTGTCGTAATTGATGCGACCGTTCCAGATGGATGCGAGCAGGTCGAATTGGTCTCCATCTTTTTTGGTCTGTCCCATCAAGGAATGGAACCGTTTACCGATGTCATCCAGTGCCTTAAATTTTAGTGTACCGCCATCGATTGATATAATTGCATTTGGGCTGGCGCCAACAAATGAGAAGCGTGCATGCCTTTTCTCTCCTTTTTCTACCGACTCCAGGATATATGAATGTCCGTCCGCACTATACAATGCCTCATAACAATATATGGGGGATTTTTGGAATGATGATTTTTGATACAGGGGAATTATGCACGGCTTTTTCTGCGCCTCCGCCATGTCCAGAAACTCATCGCGATTGAGATTGAGCATGAACCACCTCGCTGATAAATGCGCGAACTTTGCGCCCGACTTTCTTGCCGTTGACCTCAACGCCAGAAGCCACATCCACTGCATATGGCTTGACGATGGAAATCGCCCTGCTGACATTTTCAGAAGTCAATCCGCCTGCCAGAACTACCGGGAGTGGGCAGTCGTCCACGATCTTGGCGCTGACCTCCCAGTTGTGCACCACTCCAGTTCCTCCTGGCTTGTACTCAATCGTATCGAGCAATATCGCATCAACGGCACTGGCCACTTCGTTCACCCGTGATATGGTGCCATTGAAGTCAGATACCCCAATCGTCTTGATGATGGAAATATCGATGCGATCCCTCAACTGCTGGAGTTCTTGAAGCGATAAATCGCTATGAATCTGTACGGTATGCGGACAGACATCTTCGACCATGGCTATTGCTTCGCTGGCACTTTCTGGCATGATTACCAGGACGGAATTGATGAAAATTGGCACTTTTTTTACTAAGGAACGCGCTGTGTCAGTACTGATTTTACGTGGCGTGTCAACTGGGACATCTGTGATGAAGCCCACCGCATCTGCGCCGCACTCTACCGCCATATCCAAGTCTGCAAGCGTCTTGATTCCGCATATCTTGACCCTCACGTTTCCATACTTCATAAAAATCTCTCCAGCCGACTTATTTCACCAGTTCTTTCAACCATCTCCCTTAGTTTTGCCAAAGCGGCACCATCATCTATTGCTCTCTCGGCCTTCTGCACGCCTTCTTTCAGGTCGCTTACGCCACCGCCGACGAAGATACCTGCAGCAGAGTTCATCACTATGATATCGCGCTTTGGACCATGTGCGCCCTTTAAAACCCTGATTAGGTCCCTGGCGTTCTCTTCTGGCATTCCGCCTGCAATGTCCTTCGGGCTCACTTGCTGAATTCCCAAATCTTCCGGCATAATGGAATATGTTCTGACCTGTCCATTCTTTAGTTCGGCTATTGTCGTCTTTCCTATATTCGATATCTCATCTAGGCCCTCTCCGGCAACCACCAATGCCCTTTGAGAACCAAGAATCTTTAGAACATTGGCGAGTTTCTGGCATAACGTCCTGTCATAAACACCGATTACCTGGGCATCTGCATTTGCCGGGTTGGTAAGAGGTCCCAAAATATTGAACACGGTTCGCACGCCGATGTCTCTTCTCGGTTGTATCACTCGTTTCATGGCAGGATGGAATATCGGCGCAAGCATAAACCCGATTCCAATGTCCTCGATCAAACGTTTCACTTCTTGCGGTTGGAGGTCTATCTTCACACCCAGCTCTCGCAACACATCAGCGCTGCCGCATTTAGATGTAATCGAATAATTGCCATGTTTTGCTACGGATATCCCAGCAGAAGCCGTCACGATGGCAGCCGCTGTGCTTATATTAATCGTATTATACTTGTCGCCGCCAGTACCGCACGTATCTATCAACGGACTTATGTTCACAGATATGGTATGCGCTGCTTTTTTCATACCCATTGCCAGTCCAGCTATCTCTTCAAACGTCTCCCCTTTCATCCTCAAGGCGATTAGAAAGGCACCAATCTGTGCATCCGTTGCAGATGTCAGAATCTTTTCCATTGCGCTCTCCGATTCTTCTATCAAGAGGCCCCTTCTTTCGCTTAATTTGGCTATAATCTCCTTCATTTTAATCACTGTATAGATATGTACTCTAATGTATGATATTGTTCATTACATTTAAAGGTTGTGTTTATTTATATTCTCACAACCTAACTATGCATAGCTATGATGATTGGGCTATTGGGGCCAGAGGGGACATTCTCGGAAAAGGCCACAAAAAAATGGAACGACAGGGCGGAACTCTCATATTATGATGACATTTTCGATGTGGCAAAAGCAGTGGCCGCTAGAGAGGTGGACTGCGGAATAATTCCCATCGAGAACTCGTTGGAGGGTTCGGTTGGCATGACGCTCGACGCCCTTCTACGTTTCATATCAGACGAAACCAAAATAATCGGAGAAATCGTCATCCCCATTAAACACTGTTTGCTGATGAAGGGCGACATCACGGACATCAAGGTGATTCTTTCACACCCTCAGGCACTAGCACAGTGCCAGCAGTTTATAAAGAATCATTTCGGAGACATTGACATCCAGATGACAGCAAGTACTGCTCATGCCGCACAGCTAACATCAAAGTCAAAGGAAATGGCAGCCATCGCCTCAGAGGAATCTGCGGACAAATACGGCCTCAAGGTAGTTCTGCGTGATGTCCAGGGTCAGAAGGAGAATTATACGCGCTTCATCGTGCTCGGAGGGCCAACTCCAGAGCCAACAGGAAAAGACAAAACTTCCATCATCGTATATCTGCGGAAAGACAGACCGGGGGCGCTCTATGAAATATTGGGCGAATTCGCCTCCAAAAATATCAATTTGACTAAGATAGAATCCAGACCAACCAAAAAGGCTTTAGGGGATTATCTATTTTATATAGATTTGGAGGGACATATCGCGGACAAAAAAGTCCAGGAAGCCCTGAATATGGTTGAAAAAAAGGCAGGTGTGCTAAAAGTGCTCGGGTCATATCCGAGAGCGGTATAAGTGATTCCCATGAAATGGAATACTATGAAACAGAATACTATGAAACAGAAAATTATTGCCATTCTTATCATCGTCTTTATGCTCACTTCCACGTTCGCATTCTTAATAGGCGGTGGAGATGGTGACAGGCAGGAGGACGGATTGCAGCAGGACAACAATTCGGCTGCTAACGAAACGGCCCTGGCAAACGAGTCGTATGTGTCAGAATGGGATTTGCAACGTGTGTGGTGTCCGGATTGTGGCGTATGGAAATAGGATAAAAATATTCATACTATTCTGGACTGGATTGAAACTCACGCGTCTCGAAGGTCTGATGTTACTCGGCGTGTACTGCGCTTATATGGCCTATTTATTCGCCTAAACCCAGTTCATCATTTCTCTCTAAAACTATCCTTTTTTATTACAAATTTATTTGTAATTCCTACGGGATTTCAACATATCGCAGATGGAACACCGACTAACTCGGAAGAGTTAGACGGACTCACAGATCTTCGATCTGTGACCTCTGCGAGAGTTGTAATCCTTATGGGATTTCAACATCGATAAATCCCTTCTTCATGAGTATTTTTTTTACCCTGTCTTTATGATTTCCTTGCAACTCTATCCGTTCATCTTTGGTTGTTCCACCGCACGCCAGTCGTGATTTCAAGTAACTGGAGAGTTCACCAATATCGATCTCATGTGGGTCAAGCCCCTCGACAATTGTGACCTCTTTTCCATATCTACGCCTGTTCACTTTGATTACTATTCTTTGTTGCTCTTTTGCAACTTCCTCGCAAACGCAGAGTTCGCGGGGTAAGCCACAAATGGAGCACATTTCTGAACTCATTTTTTCTAAAGCCCTCCAAGATAATTTATATCTCTCATAACATATAGATGAAATGGTTCTTGGGATAATCTTATGGTATGTAGGGGCGTTAGTGTGTTGTGACAATATGGGCCCGTGGTCTAGTTGGTTATGACATCGCCTTTACACAACCCTCTTCAGCTGAACGGGTGTAGATGGCGGAGATCACCGGTTCGAATCCGGTCGGGCCCATAATATCATACATCTGTGTAAGTCCCGTAGGGTAGCGGTCAATCCTGTAGGCCTTTGGAGCAACCTTTTCCAAAAGGTTGAACTAAAAACAGAAAGTACTGCTCGAAGGAGCATAAAATGATCAACCTGCTCACTGCTCCGTGTGGCAGATGGAACATCTGCCACTCCGTCTAAATCTCCGGATTTAGTCGGCAGTGAGAGGGTCTCTACGAAGTAGAGACTCCTGTTTGCAGGTTGGTTTGCAGGTTGCTGAAGATAGCCTGCGACGGCGGTTCGAATCCGCCCGGGACTACTCTAGCCAACTGAAACAAAGTGGAATGTTGGCTTTACCGTGCCAGCTTTAGGTTTAAGCTGGTTCTGAATCCGCCCGGGACTACTTTGTGGGGCTGTGGCCTAGTCTGGAAGGGCAGCTGGCTCCAGACCAGCCGATCGTGGGTTCAAATCCTACCGGCCCCATTTTACTTCGTCTAATGCCGATGCTTAATTCGTTAAATTTATAACCAATCTTGACCATCTATTACTTCTAATGGACGAAAACGAACTCATTGATGTTCGTAAAAGATTGGCCGAAAAGATGGCTGGGGAAATAACCATCTCTGACAATCCAGGTGAAACTCTCAAGAAATGGAGAAAGAATTTCGAGATAGCCCAAATCGACCTTTCAAATTTTTTGAATGTAACACCTTCGGTTATCAGCGATTATGAAAATGGGCGCCGCAAGTCTCCAGGGACGCTTATCATAAACAAGATCATAAATGCATTGTTGACAATAGACTTACAAAGTGGCGGCAATAAGATTAGAATTTATCAAAATATCTTGGACCGCGGATTCGACATCAACGTAGTCTATGATATCCATGAATATTCGATACCGCTCAAACTCGATGACTTTGCCAAGATGATCGATGCAGAAAAAATTACAGGGAATTTCGCCAAAATGATTAACGGGCATACGATAATCGACAGTTTGAGAGCAATCGTGGAACTATCTTCCAATGAGTTCTTCAGATTATATGGGTGGAGTACTGAAAGGGCATTGATTTTTACGAGGGTATCCACTGGCAGGTCGCCACTGGTAGCGATTCGAGTTACCAATTTCAAGCCAGGCGCCGTAGTTTTTCATGGGTTAAATGTATCGAAAGTAGACCCCATCGCGAAGAAGATCGCAGAAATAGAACAGGTGCCGTTGATGACGACCAATCTACCCATAAACGAGTTGATCAAGGCATTGAGGAGTTGAAATAGTCGTATGAGCATTGGAATCACAAGTTATGGCGCATATATCCCACGGTATCGGATCAAGATTGAAGAGATTGCAAGGGTATGGGGCGACAATCCAGACCAGATTAAAAAAGGATTGCTTGTATATGAAAAATCCGTGCCGGACATTGATGAAGATGCGGCGACCATTGCGGTAGAGGCTGCAAGAAATGCGGTTCGCAGGAGCGATATCGATCCCATGGAGATCGAAGCGATTTATGTTGGTTCAGAGAGTCACCCCTATGCAGTCAAACCTACGGCTACGATAGTTGCAGAGGCGATCCAGGCAACGCCTGACTTGACTGCTGCAGATTTTGAGTTCGCCTGTAAAGCAGGCACGGTAGCCATTCAAACCTGCATGGGGATGGTAGCCGCCGGAATGGTCAATTACGGCATGGCCATTGGCTCGGACGTTTCACAGGGTGCACCTGGTGATGCGTTGGAGTACACAACAGCCGCTGGCGGAGCTGCTTACATCATTGGAAAAAGGAATCTTATCGCCAAAATAGAGGACACCACATCATTTACTACGGATACTCCTGACTTTTGGAGGCGAGAGGGAATGAATTATCCGATGCATGAGGGGAGGTTTACTGGCGAGCCTGCATACTTCAAACATATCGTCTCCGCGACAAAGAACCTGATGATGAAAAACGATACGAAACCCAGGGATTATGACTATGTGGTATTCCACCAGCCCAATGGCAAATTTCCATTAAAGGTGGCCAAAATGCTGGGATTCTCGGAAGAGCAGGTTAGACCAGGGTTGGTTGTATCTATGTTGGGCAATACCTACTCTGGCTCATCATTGATAGGTCTGGCATCAATCCTCGACCAGGCAAAAGCGGGGTCCAGGATACTGATGACATCGTTCGGCTCGGGTGCCGGCAGCGATTCATTTTGTATTACCGTGACCGATGGCATCGAGGATGTGCGAGGCAGGGCACCAACCGTTCAGGAGCTTCTGAAAAACCCCAAGTACATAGATTATGCAGTATATGCAAAACACAAAGGAAAAATAGTGATGTGATTATATGCGGGACGTTGCAATAATTGGGATAGGCTGTACGCATTTCGGCGAAATGTGGGAGAGGTCGTTTAGAGATATGTTCGTCGAGGCCGGTTCTAACGCTTTAGCCGATGTGGCCATTCATGGCGAAGAGATCGATGCACTATACGTTGGAAATATGAGCGCTGGCAGGTTCATCGATCAAGAGCATATCGGCGCCTTGATAGTCGATTACGCAGGGCTGGCAGGCTCATTGCATATCCCCAGTACGCGGGTAGAGGCCGCATGTGCATCCGGTGGACTTGCTCTGCGGCAGGCATTTCTTGCAGTTGCCTCGGGCCACCATGATATCGTGGTGGCGGCTGGTGTTGAAAAGATGACCGATGTTGGAACTGAGACGACGATCGACACGCTCGCTTCTGCCGCTGATAGGGAGTGGGAGGTTTTCATGGGTGCTACGTTTCCTGGATTATATGCCATGATTGCACGCTTACATATGCATAAATATGGTACCACTCGGGAGCAACTGGCACAGGTAGCGGTTAAAAATCATCACAATGCAACGATGAATCCCAAGGCACAGTACAAAAACGAGATATCGATATCAGCCGTTTTGAACTCCGCAATGATAGCGGATCCACTTAGGGTATATGATTGTTCGCCGATCACCGATGGTGCTGCCGCCATAGTACTTGCGCCAGCGGAGGTCGCACGTCAGTTCACTGACACTCCTGTGTACGTAAGTGCTTCGGCGCAGGCAAGCGATACCATCGCACTCCATGATAGGCGAGATATCACCACCCTTGATGCGACCGTACATGCCACTAAATGGGCGTATAAGAAAGCAGGCATAGGGCCAGAAGATATCCACCTGGCAGAAGTTCACGACTGTTTTACTATCGCTGAGGTCTGTGCAATCGAAGATCTTGGTTTCGTCAAAAAGGGCGAGGGTGGTCCTGCCACCGAAGAAGGTATGACTGCACTGGATGGCAAGATACCGATAAACCCAAGTGGCGGCTTAAAAGCCTGTGGACATCCAGTTGGTGCAACGGGCATAAAACAAGCAGTGGAAATCGTCTCACAGCTTCGGGGAGAGGCAGGAAAACGACAAGTGGCTAAAGCAGAGATAGGTTTGACCCATAATGTCGGAGGGACAGGTGGAACGACAATAGTCCATATACTGAGCATTAATAGGTGATAACATGACAGTGCCAAGATTCTGGAGACACATATCGGCGAGATATAATTTAATTGGAACGCGGTGTAACAGTTGTGGGGAATGTTATTTCCCTCCGAGGACCACCTGTCCAGTATGCAGAAGAGATGGGAAAATCACAGAATACAGGTTCAAAGGAACTGGAGAAGTAGTCACATATACGGTGATATATTCGGCATCTGACAGTTTCAACAAGCAAACACCATACGTGCTTGCCATAATCAAATTGGAGGAGGGGCCACGATTGACAGGGCAGGTAATATGTGGCCCCGAAGAAATCCAGATTGGCATGAAAGTACGGTCTGTTTTCCGGAAGTTGGGGGAAGACGGTCCCGAAGGCATCATATATTATGGCACCAAATTCATACCAGCGGGCGTGTCTTAGAATGAATAAAACCTCGAGGATTCCTGGTTTCTATAAGCTAAACTCTAAAAAAAGGAGAGAGAAGGTCAAAGAGTTTGCTGCCCTGGATGATATATCTCTAAAAAGCATCAGCAAAACCGGGGCACTGGAATTGGATAAAGTGGACAATATGATCGAGAATGCAATCGGCGTAATGGAAGTGCCTCTTGGAGTTGCTACGAACTTCTTGATCAATGACAGGGACTATTTGATACCGATGGCAACCGAGGAGCCTTCTGTCATCGCAGCCGCCAGCAATGCCGCTAAAATAGCAAGACATAACGGGGGCTTCACAGCAAGTACAACAGAGCCGATAATGATAGGGCAGATTCAAATGATGTGCGAAGACCCATGCGCCGCAAGGCAGGCTATTCTAAGTGCAAAAGGAGATATCCTAACGCTGGCAAACGAGCAGAATCCGACATTGGTAAAATTTGGCGGCGGGGCTAAAGATGTAGAAGTACGAATCATCGAAACTTCAATGGGTCCGATGGTGATTGCTCATTTACTTGTCGATTGTCGTGATGCAATGGGGGCAAATGCGGTCAATACGATGGCAGAGGCAGTGACACCCCTGATTGAAGAGGTTACTTCTGGCAAGGCATATCTCAGGATTATTTCCAACCTGGCAGTTAAGAGGATGGCTAAAGCGCAGGCGACCTTCTCCAAGGATGCACTGGGTGGAAAAGATGTCGTCGATGGAATAATTGTGGCGCAGAAATTCGCAGAATCCGATGCATACAGAGCTGCGACGCATAACAAGGGCGTAATGAATGGAATTTCTGCTGTGGCTTTAGCCACTGGCAATGATACGAGAGCCGTCGAATCGGGTGCGCACGCATATGCGGCAATATCGGGGAGATATAAGCCCCTGACGAACTATGAGAAGGACGGGAATGGGGATTTAGTAGGGACAGTCGAGCTGCCAATTGCGGTCGGCACGGTCGGTGGTGCCACCAGAGTTCATCCGACGGCAATGGCTAACCTAAAGATTTTGGGGGTGAAAACCGCATCGGAACTGGCGCAGGTGATGGCATCGGTTGGCCTGGCACAAAACCTCGCTGCGCTTCGCGCTTTGGCGACGGAGGGAATACAGAAAGGGCACATGTCCCTGCATGCAAAAAACATTGCAATTATGGCAGGTGCGACTGGCGACATGGTGGATAAGATTGCAGATGCTCTGGTCGAAGAGGGAAGAATACGATTGGACCGAGCCAAAGAGCTTCTGGAAAACTGCGAGGGGGAATATGAGAAGGGATAAGGTCACCGTGCCAAAATTGATGGAAATGAAGAAATCCGGAAAGAAGATTACCATGCTCACCGCCTATGATTATTCTTTTGCAGAAATATTGGATGAAGCAGGCATCGATGTCTTGTTGGTAGGGGATTCCTTGGGAAATGTGGTCTTGGGCTATAAGAATACCCTTCCTGTGACGATGGAAGATGTTATCCATCACACGAAAGCGGTTTCCAGGGGCGTAAAGAACGCTTTAGTAGTCAGCGATATGCCCTTCATGTCATACTTTAGCAGAGAAGAGGCACTGAGAAATGCTGGCAGGTTGATTCGGGCAGGAGCGGAAGCCGTCAAACTAGAGGGTGGTTTGGCGTTTGAGGATAAAATCAGAGCGTTGACCGAAGTTGGCATCCCGGTCATGGGGCATGTTGGCTTGATGCCACAATCCATACACCAGATGGGGGGCTATAAGGTTCAGGGCAAAACTCCAGAGGGGATGAAAAAGATATTGGATGATGCGAAAGCTGTTGAGGGTGCGGGAGCCTTCTCGATAGTATTGGAGGGAATACCATCAGACATGGCAAAAAAAATCACCGAAGAACTAAAGATTTTGACAATCGGTATCGGCGCAGGAGCTCATTGCGATGGGCAGGTTCTCGTGACCCACGACCTCCTGGGATTCTATGATTCCACTTCAAAATTCGTGAAGAGGTATGCAAATCTGAGGAAGGTCATATTGGAGGCATCCAGAAAATATAAAGAAGACGTGGAGGAAGGAGCGTTTCCCACCGATCGATATGGCTATTCATGACGCGGTCACATATCTTAAATAATCTTTCTTAATCGTTATCTGTCACCAAGCAAAATTTGGGCGAAGCGTTGCGAAGCACCGTAACCAGATACGCTCTGTTAGGCGAAGTGCGATTTCCTGTTCTCACTCTTTCCTTCCAAGCAGCCAAGCTAGAAAGATAAGTCCTACTATCCCCATAAGGACTGCTTGCTCATTTTCCTTCACTTTTTTAAGTTGTTGTAGATATCTAAGAAGCGTTGACAAGGCCTTCTCCGGGTTGTAAAAGTCAAAGGGGATATATTCTCTACCCTCTAACATAGCAAGACTCTGTTCTTGTATACCTGGTTGAACAAGAGGAATAATTCGCTTTCCACTAGCTTCTGCAAAGCCTATTTCTTGTTGAACATAAGAAGAAAATTGACTGTTATGGGTAAGCAAAACCACTAGAGTATCAGAGTCTCGGATAGCTCGTTTTAACTTATCAGCGATGAGCGTTCCCGGTTGATGATCATGTTCGTAAAGATAAACATCGATGCCAATATTTTTTGCATTGACAGTTATCCACTCAACCCAATCCCTATCTACGCTACTATGACTCAGGAAAATTTTATAAACCATTTACATTCCCCCTATTGCTATTCGCATTTCGCCTAACAGGTTGTTTACGAACAAATAGTTCATTTGTAGTTGACGAGTAAAAGCCTTTCGCTTTGCTACTTCTGAGCGACTCAGGCGTGCGTTATGTTATATAGTCCCTGTAGCGATATGACAAATGGTAAGAGAGATGGACCACCCCTGTTTCGATGAAGACGCACATTTTCGCGTGGGCAGGATACATTTACCTGTCGCGCCACTGTGCAATATAAAATGTCGATTCTGCGTACATGGCGTTTGTACGTCCAAGTGTGTTAGACCAGGCGCAACCTCTAAGATAATGACTCCGCAAGAGTCAATCATCGCTGTAGAAGAGGCGATTGTGGAAGACCCACAAATCAAGGTGGTTGGAATTGCCGGACCCGGGGATCCGCTGGTCAATGCACAAACGTTTGAAACGCTGGAGATTATCAAGGATCGTTTTTCACAGTTAATTACGTGTTTAAGCACCAATGGTCTATTGTTGCCCAACAAGATACGACAACTACATCAATTAGGTGTCGATTACGTGACCGTGACGGTCAACGCATTCACGCCTCAGACGGCGGATAAGATATATGAGTGGTTATATCTCGATGGCAAAAAAACCAAGGACACGTCCATATTGCTGAGAGCTCAGCAGCTGGGCGTTCAACTTGCGCACGAGCTGGACATACCAATCAAAATAAACACGGTGCTGATACCGGGCGTGAATGAGCACGAGGTTGAAGAGATAGCTCGATGGGGGTCCAAATATGCACTCGGTATGAACGTCATGCCGCTGATACCACGGGGTGAATTTGGATGGATGAAGAGGCCAACCTGCACTCAGATGAATCGCGCCAGATTATCAGTCAGTAAACATATGCGGCTTTTCAAACACTGCAAACAGTGCAGGACTGATGCGGTAGGCGTGCCTGGTGAGATGTTATAAAAGATGCTCCACGATATTCTCGGAGATTATGCGCTCACAGTAAATACAGCGCAGCTGTATGCCTGTCTTCTGTTTTTCGGTGGTGAATCTGGATACCACCGGCTCTATTGTATTTGAAATGCAATTTGGGTTGGCGCACCTCACAACACCCTCTATCTCGTCAGGGATGTCTACCTTATGCTTCCCTGCCACATTGTACTTGCGGATGATGTTGATAGAAGCAGACGGTGCAATCAATGCAATCTTGTCCACTTCACTGGGTTTTAATTCTCGTCCTTCGATCTTGACGATGTCTTTTGTGCCGATCGCCTTACTCGTGACGTTCATGACCACACTGACCACTTCCTCCGTCGTCCTGTTGATACCGAGAATTCGTAGCACGCTGAGCGCCTGCCCTGCCGTGATATGGTCTATGACCGTTCCATTTTGAATCGGGCGCACGTAAAGTCCATTCTTTTTCATTGCGCATCACCCAGTACGAGGCGTAGTATCGCCATTCTCACCGGAATGCCATAGAACGCCTGTTTGAAATATCTGGCATGTTTAGTGTAATCTACGTCCTTGTCGATTTCATCCGCCTTCGGAAGCGGATGCATGATTATCATATCTTCTTTGGCATTCCGCAACGTCTCGGTTGAAATGCGATATGTCCCCACCACTTCATGATATTCGCTGGGATCTGGAAAGCGCTCCTTTTGGATTCTGGTGACATAGAGAACATCCATGTCGGAAATCACATCGGACAATTTTGCAGTTTCGACCACGTTTGCCCCTCGTTTCTTTAAATCATTCTTGATATCGAGCGGTATTCGAAGTTGTTCAGGGGAAACTAAATTTATCTCTGCGCCATACAGCGATAGCGCATATGCCAGCGAATGTACGGTTCTGCCGTATTTCAGGTCTCCTATAAGTGCAATACTCAGGTCTTCAAGATGTCCTTCTCGTCTGATGGTGTACAGGTCCAGCAGGGTCTGCGTAGGATGGTGTCCTGCACCATCTCCTGCGTTTATAATCGGAATATCGGATATCTCCGCTGCCATACGTGCGGCACCCTCTCTGGAATGCCTTAGCACAATGGCATCCGCATATCCTCCAATTACCCGGAGCGTATCGGTAAGCGTCTCGCCTTTTGCTGCTGAACTGGCTTCTGTGGATACTATACTGATGACATCTCCGCCCAATCGCTTCATAGCGGTCTCAAAAGACAGTCTGGTTCTTGTGCTTGGCTCATAGAACAACGTCGCTAAAATCTTGCCTGCTAATAAGTCGGACCCCTTACCTTTACCGCGCGCAAACGGTTCGAGCGCCTCGGCTTTTTTTAATATGTAATCGATCTCCTCACGTGAGAAATCCTTCATTGAGATGATATGTCGCCCGGCAAATTTCATCGAATTTAATATAATATAAATCAGGCTTAAAATTATTGATAGGAGCAAATTTATATCATACCGTAATATCATATGCTATGCGTTTGAGGTAACATCGTCATGAAAATATGGACTTTGTCAATCATTTTGATGCTACTCCTGACATCGGGAATCGGTGGCGCCAGGTCATCAGAGAACATAGTATACGTCATCGAGATTGAAGGAATGATAACCGCTGGCACGGCGCTTCACGTGGAGAACGGAATAGAAGATGCAGTGGACATGGGTGCGTCAGCGGTGCTGCTCCAGATAGACACTCCAGGTGGGCTTGTGGGCGCCACGATAGATATTATAAAAGCTATCGATAATTCGCCAATTCCCGTGATAACATACATACCGAGGGGGGGCATCGCCGCATCTGCCGGGACGTACATCCTGCTTGCGGGCCATGTGGCAGCCATGTCGCCAGGAACCACGACGGGTGCTAGCATGCCAGTCATGGCAGACCCAGCAGGTGCGCCGGGACCAGCCGACAACAAGACGATATCATACATGGCGGGGTTTATGAGAGGTATCGCCGAGAGAAGGGAAAGGCCGGTTGATGTCGCAGAGCGCTTTGTCACCGAGAATTTAGTACTAACCGCAAGCGAAGCGCTGGAGGCGGATGTTATCGATGTAATTGCAGATGATGTTCGCGGTCTGCTTGAGAAAGTCGACGGCATGACGACCATGGTGATGGGGGCGGAAACCCATCTGCAGACGGCAGATGCAGAGATATATGTGAGGGAGGAGAAGATTAGGGACCAGATCATCGATATACTCAGCAATCCGCAGGTAGTGTTTATACTGCTGTTAGTAGGCATATATGGAATAATATTTGGATTCAGTTCGCCTGGAACATATGTGCCAGAGGTGATAGGTGCGATATGCTTAATCCTGGCGTTGTATGGTCTTGGAACATTTGACGTTAATATGTTTGGCATAATTCTGATAATAGCGGCGGTGATATTGTTTATCGCAGAAGTGCTCACGCCCACCCATGGTATTCTAACGGTGGGCGGCGTCGTTTGTCTCATACTCGGGGCATTCATGTTGCCACAAGAGCCTTTACTCGCGGAAGAATGGTTCAGAACGTTCCAATTAATTGTGCTTGGAATGGCTGGCACCTCTGTAGCATTTTTCATATTCGGAGTTGGTGCCGTGATGAAAACGAGAAGGAAGAAACCAACGACAGGTATTGATGAATTGATCGAAAAGACAGCCAGAGCCGAGACGGACATCGACAAGGAGGGCAAGGTCAAGGTCAGGGGAGAGATATGGAATGCGAGGGCAGAAAACGGGGCGATAAAACAGGGAGAAACCGTAAAGATTATACGTGTGGAGGGGCTAACTCTTTTTGTTAGAAAAATAAATAAGGAGCGCGAATAAATGGAACTATTGATACTCGGAATGATTATAGTGGTGTTTATGATTTTATCGTCCGCGGTAAGAATTGTAAACGAATATGAACGTGGCGTGATATTTAGATTGGGACGACTTGTCGGTGCCAGAGGACCTGGACTCTTTTTCATCATACCCATAATTGAGGAAATGAGGAGGGTGGACCTGAGAACGGTCGCCTTTGACGTGCCGCCGCAAGAGGTCATCACCAAGGATAATGTCACCACAAGGGTAAATGCCGTCGTGTATTACAGGGTGATGGACCCTGAGAAGGCAATCACCCAGGTAGAACACTATCCTCTCGCAACGTCTCAAATGGCTCTAACGACGTTGAGGGGCGTGATAGGCCAGGCTGAATTAGATGAACTGCTATCAGAGAGAGTTAAATTGAACAAGAAGATACAAGAAATCGTCGACGAAGCGACAGACCCATGGGGAATCAAAGTTTCCGCAGTCGAGATAAAAGACGTGGAGCTGCCAAAGGAGATGCAGAGGGCGATGGCATCCCAGGCAGAGGCGGAAAGGAATAGGCGAGCGCGAATCATTCACGCCGAGGGTGAGAAACAAGCCTCTCAAAAAATAGCAGAAGCAGCAGACATCCTGAGCAAACAAGAAGGCGGAATGTTCATACGTACCCTCCAAACGATAGCAGAGGCCACGACCGAAAAGGCGACCACGGTCGTGATTCCCTTGCCGATCGAACTTCTACAAGCTCTCGGATACTCCAAGAACAAGAAAAAGTGAAAAGGGGAAGTTTTATAACCGTGCTATTGTGATAAATCCAGTGTGCCCCACTCGCGTGGAGGGGCGCGTCCCACGCCTCTCAAATTTAATTTCGCGTTCCATGCATTCTATGGTCCGCACGCTTGAGAATTTTCCATGATCAATTGCGGTGCGTATCTTTTTCGTCTGCTCAAAAAATGGAGAATATGTCACCAAATATCCGCCTGGATTGAGCACAGCTCTCACATGCGGTACTACTTGGTCTGCATCCATCATGTCAAGGGTTATCACATCGAATTTCTCGTTTAGGTTTGCCATCTCAGGGATTATGTCGCCGTGCATCACTTCGACGTTCTTCATGCCCGCAGTTTCGATGTTCTTGCGTGCCACCCTGACAAATTCTTCGTTTTTTTCATATGTGATCACTCTCTTAGCGACATTGCCGAGATAGATTGCCAGAATCCCGGAACCCGTTCCCGCATCGAGCACAGAGTCCCCGCCGCCCAACCCCGTGTATGCAAGGATGATTCCGATGTCCTTTGGCATCAAAGGAACACCTGTCCTTTTGCAGTGTTTGAAAAAATCCGGTGCCCTTGGCCTTTGAATGATGTATTCGTGATTCAGGTGCGTAGAAATCGTGTCACCGAATTCCTTTTCGCGTAATTTGCATAATTTGATCGTTCCATAACCCGTATGAAATTCGTCATCTGAAACTGCGACTAAATGCTCACATTTTTTGTCCGTGAGCAGTACAGGGGTATCATCGGCTATCATGCTTTCATCTTTTATTTCAGTTTCAGTATCGCTTCTGCCAGATCGCCTTCCGTTTCCTTCAGCGCCTTTCTTGCCTCAGACTCGGATGCCCCGCTCTGCTCTACCACGAGCTGCACATCTGCCTCGGTCGCCTCCAATTCGCGCTGGCGCTCTTCTGGGGTGCCGACAACCTGATACGTTTTTGCACCCCTGACATTCATTATCGTGACCTGGGCGTCATTAAAAACGATGTCCCTGTTCGATGTTCTGATGATGACTTCCTTCACGTCCTCGACATCTTCAACGTCGATGCCCATCTGTTTCATCATCTGTTGCATTTTTCTTGGGTTCATGCCCCTCATTCCAGGAATCATAATATCATCTCGATGTATAGGCACTATACCAGCATAAATCTTATACTATTGGACTATGTAAACCATACTTATGTCCGAAATCATCACGTCAAAGCAGATGCGAGTGATAGACGTCAACTCAGAATATTTCGGCGTTCCACGCATGGAGCTGATGGAGAATGCTGGCAAGGCTGTTGCAGATGCAGTTCGAAAACGACACGCCAGTGGCAAGATCACACTCATAGCAGGGCGCGGCAATAACGGAGGGGATGCGTTCGTAGCCGCCCGTTATCTAAAGGGATTCGATATCCACGTCATGTTGCTATGCACTCCTGAAAATATACGGACAAAAGAGGCAAAGGTTAATTGGGATAGGTTAAAAGATACTGATGCGACCTTAACAGAAGTGCATGATACGGAAGATATCGACCGTGATGGGGTCATAAATTCGGACATCATCATCGATGCGATATTTGGAACGGGCATTCGTGGCCCGATCAGGGAACCAGAAGCAAGCGCAATCGACCTGATTAATGAGTCAAACGCGTTCGTGATATCTGTGGACGTCCCAAGTGGGATGGACCCGGATACAGGCAAGGGCATAAAAATGGTTCACCCAGATTTGACCATTACCTTTCATAAAATGAAAAAGGGATTGGCGACCATGCCAAACGTTGAAGTTATGGGCATAGGCGTGCCAGAAGAAGCGGAATTATTTGTAGGGCCTGGAGACGTTCACTCATTAGTATATAGAGATTCGGATAGCCATAAAGGAGATAATGGGCGCATACTGATTATTGGAGGAGGTGCGTACGTCGGCGCACCCGCACTTGCTGCATTGGCGGCACTTAGGACTGGCGCAGATATAGCAACCATCGCTGCACCAGCCAGCGTCTCGGACATCATCGCATCGTTCTCACCGAACTTGATCGTGTCCTCGTTAACGTCTGATATACTCACGCTCGACGACCTGCCGATCATAACAGAACTGGTGCAGGAGCACGATGTCGTGGTTATCGGCATGGGGCTGGGCAGGGACGAATTGACGCTGAGGGCGGTTAAAGCAATCATCCCCATCTGTAAGAAGGTCGTGATCGATGCCGACGCATTATCTGCACTGGACCTGCCGCTGGATGGCAATGCCATAATAACTCCACATGCAGGCGAATTTAAACGATTGACTGGGCGTGACATCCCGAAAAACTGGAAGAAGAGAATGGAGGTGCTCAAGGAATTTGCAAGAGAGAATGGATGTGTTGTATTATTAAAAGGCAAAATAGATATAATATCTAATGGCCATACGGCAAAGGCAAATCAGACCGGGAATGCTGGCATGACCGTTGGAGGAACTGGAGATGTGCTTGCTGGTGTTGTCGGAGCATTCTATGCAAAGAACGATGCTTTTGAGTCGGCTGCTGCTGGAGCTTTTATAAATGGGCTTGCCGGGGATATCGCATTTGGGGAATATGGATTTGGACTGCTGGCGACAGATGTGATAGATGCCATTCCAAAAGCCATCAAAAAGACAAAAGATGAAGTTTAGGATTTGTTCATAAGAATCTGCCAACTTAAGGAAAAGATTGAGAAGCAAATTTATACACTTCTCTATCAATATGAAGGTTAACAAGTTCGTATATCCTTCTAGATTGGGGCAAAATGCGAATTTCGTATATATTAAGTTATACGCCATGCCTGTGAATAATCTTAATATCCATAAGGGAAATTTAATAGAATATGGACATAGTAAGGTCTAAAAACGGTGTCCCAATAAGATTGACAGAGGAGAGATGGATTCATATTACAGAAGAGCATCCAGAGATGGCAGGCTATTATTTTGAAGTTCTCGAAGTGGTGGAGGGGGCAGAAGCAATTTATGAAGGTAAGACTGGGGAGCGTATAGCAGTAAGGCAAATAGAGAAGGATAAATATATTGTAGCAATATATAGGGAATTGAGTAAAGAAGATGGATTTGTGATTACCGCCTTTTTAACGAGGTGGAGAAAAAAGCTTGAAAGGAGGCGAAAGATATGGCAGTGGGAGAAGTAAAGAGGATAATGAATCTCGTACCTGACTTGTTGGAGGTGCCGTATTCAAGGATTTGGACATCTTACGATAAAGAAGCCGATGTTTTATACATTAACTTCAAGAGGCCAAGCCACGCGGATGATTCTGAACTCACAGATGATGACCTTATAATCAGATATGAAAAAGGAGAAATTGTGGGGATTACCATACTCAACGCAAGTAGGAGAAAGATAGGATATGAACACGGCATATAACAGAGCGTATCTGGCTACGGTGCTACGCACCTCCGCCCAAATTCCCTTTTAGGGAACTTCAGATACACTCGATACGTTATACACAATTGCTTCATCTCTATTTATAGGTGTTAAGTTGACATTCCTCTGTTCACAGAACTGAAATAGGGGAAAGGTTATCTTGCCTCGAAGACCTTCAAAACCCTTCCAATTCCCTTGCTCTTGCCCTCTCTGAAGATGAACTTCTCTCCTTCATAGATATGATATGGCCTGAACTTGAAGCGCATGGTGACACGCCCCGTCTGCCCTGCCATCATATATTCCTGCTCCAATTTCTCAAATGTGGCAGTTTCCGCTATGGTTTCAATATGGACAACTGGTTCATATCCCTTTGCAATGCGTGTCGGATGATTTAATATTATGACCTCTGCTTCAAACTCCCGAATTGATTTAATTTCCTTTTCACACAATAACATGCCCCTCCAGATGTCGGAGGGCTTGGCGCCTTTGAGCGCTATCCCAACGATGTCGCCGGCGCTTGCTTTATCCACCCTGTAATAGTGTGTCTCGATGGTCTGCACCTTGACCGGGATGGAGCCTCCATCGTCGGTCGGGCCAAGTTGCAGATGGTCTCCAACTTTCACCTCGCCTTGCTTGATCGAACCACTCACTACAGTTCCAACTCCTGTCACTTGATACACCTTATCGACATACATCTGGAACGGCTTTTGAGCTCCCAGATTTCGTTTCGGCAGCTGGAACAATAACTGATCGAGCAGGTCAAATCCCGCCTTCGTAACGGATGAAACTCTGAGAATAGGGACTATCACTCCATCATTCAATCTATTGGAAATGGCGTGGAGGTCTGATTTTGATTTTATGCGCAATGGAATCTTTCCAACCACTTTAAGTATATGCATAATCTGTTTTTCCGTCTCTGCTGTATGTCCCTCTTCCACTCTATCGATTTTTGTGATGGCGATTATTGTCGGCAGCTCCATTGCGAGTAAAATTCCCAGATGCTCTTTTGTGACATGAGTCGCCCCATCGTCCGCCGCCACCACGAGCAACCCATAATCCAGTTTCTGACCGACGATGCCCCTTATAGTGGTCCTCAACCATGGCTCGTGACCGACGGTGTCCACGAAAGATATCAGTTTGTCCACCGATTCGACCACTCCTGCCTTTTCTTTCTTGCTCAGGGGATTCTTCAGACGAATTGCCTTTCCATTTTTAAATCCATATACACTATAAGACAAATCAGCGGACAGCCCCCTTTCGATTTCATGGGGCTGTACGTCCAAAAATATGCGGGTCTTGCCAGCTCCATCGTCCATTATTCCAGTAACCAGAGAGCCTACCAATGTACTCTTCCCGTGATCCACGTGTCCTGCCGTACCAATCAGTATATGCTCTTTGGCAGGGAGGTGACTCTTAATGGTAAGGAGCCCAACATATCCCTTGTTTACCTTATATTCTTTACAGTCCGTGACCTTGGCACCAGCCTCAAGTGCGATACAGTTCAAAACAGATAACGTCTCTTTATACTTAGAGGATGATATGCCGCGCAACATACCTCCATCGGTCACTCCAACTACATAGAGCGCGGTACCATTCCCCATACTCAACCTGTGCTTCATCTGGCAGACTAACCCCTGCCTCCGTTCATCCTTCAGGTGCAACTCTTCTGTTAGATATTCTTTGAACTCGATGTTTTCCTGTTCTCCATTGTCAAGTATGGTCTCCAATTGGTCCATCGTATCATACATCGGGTTAAAGCCTAAAATACTTGCGCATCAATTACGATGTGCCAGACGCCTGGAGAGTATTTCTTGACCTTATGCGATTTCTGTATTTTAACGGATTTGCCCAGCATTTCGGCCGTAGCTATGATTCGGTTGATTGGACGGCCAAAACACAGTTTCTCAGGTGTCGTTTCGTGATAGTGAAGAATTCCCCCAGGCTTAAGCGCATTTATCCCATGGGCTAAATGATGAAATGCCTCAAAACTGCCCATAATCGCTCTATCAGCGATGCCAACTGGCGTTTTTATGGCGCAATCTCCGTGCACTGGCTGGACGATGTCCCCCACTTTATTGAGTTGAACGTTCTCGCACAAATAGCGATATGCAAGAGGATTAACCTCAATTGCGACTATCTTCTTTGGTTTTGAATGTACTGCCATCGGGATCGAAAAGTATCCTATTCCTGCGAACATGTCCACGACGATTTCGTCTTTACCGAGCTTGGACATCCTTTTTCTTTCGTCCAGATTTCCAGGCGAGAACATGATTTTAGTTGCATCCAGCTTAAATCTGCACCCATTCTCCTTGTGGATTGTTTCTGTGTCATTGCCTGCAATTACCTCGACGTTTGGCTCCCTGTACGGACCCGAAATCCTTCTCATCCTCAACACGGTCTTGCATCTTGGATAAAATTTGAGGAGGGCTTCGCCAATCACATATTTCCTGGCTCTCAATTGAGGCGGGATGCTAACGATTATAATATCGCCGAGAATCTGCCACCCGCCCGGCAACAATTCCAACTCATCTTTACTCAATGCACCAGTTAGTAGCTTTGGGAGGGTGGCGTTCGATTCTCTGGACATAGCTCTTATTGGTAGTTAACCTTGATGACTTATATCGTTTTATGCGAAGAAAGGAGTTTGCGATAGGTAATTTGGGCGATGATTGTATCAGGTATATGAGTGATCAACTCTCTTTCGGCAAAATAAACATGCCCTTCTCGGTCTTGACGACCAAAACATCATCTCCGCTCTCCGCAGTTAAAAAAGGCGGCCTTGGCAAAGTCATTGGCTTGTATGAATCAGGGTCGAGAATTTGGATTTCGTCATCCTGCACCATCGTCAGAATGGTCGCTTCAGCATCAGATTCATGGCACAGTAATTTCACTCCTTTCAGTTTCTTGGCATCTGAAATAAAACGTGCGCCAGTCATTAAATCAATCCCGATTACCTTTTTTCTAGAGTCCGTTATCTGGATTACGCTGTCTCTCAGTGAGATGATATCTCCTGGCATGAGGTTAGGGATGCGCACCGCAAAGGAAATTCTGTAGATGTTCTTTCCGTCCCGTTGTCCGACCAATTTTGACGCCTCTGAAAAATTCCCTCCAAATTTATCTATGATGGCTTTGGATATCTGCCTGCCAATCTTAATCGCCCCTACATATATATCCATGCCCTCTTTCAGGTGTTTAATATCCGAAATAAAGGCATTTTTACTGAGCTCCTGGATTTGTTTGATGACCGTATGCGCAATCTTCTCTGAGATGTGCCTTTCCATCTCCGTCAGAGTGCGCCCGCTTGCCCTGACCTGTACGATGCCCTCATAGTAACCCCCGGCAATTAGACTACATCTATCACATGCCCTCTTTTTGATCCGAACCTCGACATCAAACTCTTTGAAGACGTCCATCCTCTGCACCACGGCATCCACACGAACGTGTACCTTGCTGGCGCATCCATCAGATACTTGAGGTTTGAGTGCAATGCGCAGCTCATTGGCATCGGGATGGATATTCAATTGAGACATGGCGATTGGAGTTACGGCATCTGCATAATCATGGTATTTGGTCCATCTGCCACCGACAAAACAAGCCCTACACGTTGGACATATCTCAAGTTCCAACATAGATGGATGCTCAATTAGATTGAAGTGTTTTAGAAAACAGGGTGTGCAAAGCCCTTCTTTGGATTCTCGCCCACAACCTGGACAAAATAGTGATGGAGTCATTATGTACTAACCTGTCTTATTCATTCTGAACAATCTTATTTAAATCACCCTGATCGTATCACTGCCTTCAAATCGTAATCCTTCAATCTCTCCAGTTATTGTCAAAGTTACGTTTCCTATGGTGACCATGTTTTGCACCTCTGATCTGTCGAATTTGACCATAAGCTCTGGATAACCATCTCTATCTTTTATCTCTGGATTTCTTACGAATCCATATTTTGGATTTCTTTGTCTCCTCATGTTCATGTTCTGGTGGTTCATATTTCGGTTCTGGCGTAGGGCCGAGCCATAAGGTATGTCCTATAATTAAAAGTATAACCGCAAACACCACCATAACTATGACATTTATTAATCCAGATATACTGAAATTTCTTACTAATGTGTGTATACCTGTGCCAGTCATGATTAGCCCCAAACCTCCCAAAGCAATTGTGATGAATGTTACGACAGATCTCAAAAAGCTTCGGATGCTAATATTACTACTCCCTTTATCCTTTAACTCTGATTGTATCGCTACCCGCAAAAGCTATTCCTGCAATCTCTCCTGAAACCGTTAGTCGGAATGCAACTCCTGGAGTAACTATGCTCTGTACATCCGATTTGATATATCTTAAGATACATTATCCTGCCACTGCCAATTTGATAAATCCTGCAGTAGGTTCGTAGATGTCCCCCTGCTGTTTTAGTTTGGATATAAGTTCCTCTGCAGTGTCCCTCGATATGCCGTTTTCTTCGCCTTTGTTATAGATATACTCTATTGGCGCCTTACCCCCATGCTCGCGCTCGAGCTCTCGTATGATGTCGCGCAACACCTTGATCTTGTCACGCTGGCTTTTGCTGGTGCCCACTGCTATGACATCGACGTCGAACATCCCGGTCTCAGGGTCTATTCCAACCTGTTTGAGGCATGCCTCTACTATGTTGATGGCCCGATTTGCATCATTTTCCGTAACCGAGTCGCTCAGTCTAATCCTGGCACTTGCCTCTGATAGCCGTACCAGCGCCTCTAGTTGACGCGCTGTCACCGGTACCGGGGAATTGGCACCTATCCCTTGCTTTCGCAACCCGAGATAGAACTCGACCAACTTCTGGCGTGATTCATCGATGAGTATGGGATATATCCTCTTAGCATAGGCGATATATTTTCTCAGCAGGTCTGGGTCGATTTCAGGCTGGACTACCTCCATTGCGGATTTCACATCTTCTTCGGTTACCCTGCCACCTGGGAAGTTTTTAGCATGTTCAGCGAGCTCTCCTGCGTAATGCGTCCGTAGAATATGCTCGGCGATGTTTTTATCCAGCTCTATATCCGGTTCATCAGCGAGAGGGAATATCAGGTCAAATCGAGATAGTAGTGCTGGCGGTAGGTTGATCTGTTCTGCTATTGAGGTATATCTATCGAACCTTCCATATTTTGGGTTAGCAGCGCCCAGCAGAGAGCATCTGCATCTGAGCGTGGCTATGATGCCTGCTTTGGCCACGCTGATGGTCTGCTGTTCCATCGCCTCGTGCAGTGCACTTCGATCCTCTGACTTCATTTTATCCATCTCATCCACAGCAGCTATTCCCTTGTCGGCGAGCACAAGTGCGCCTGCTTCAAGCGTCCAGCGTCCATCTCCAAATTCGTCTTTAACAGCGGTGGCGGTCAATCCAGCTGATGTCGTGCTCTTTCCACTTGTGTAGATTCCCCGCGGCGCAAGCTTTGTTATATAGCGAAGCATTTGAGATTTTGCTGTGCCAGGGTCTCCAACTAACAGCATGTGAACATCGCCCCTGATTCGCGTGCCGTCTGGCAGGAGCTTTGCCACTCCCGAGAACAATTGAAGTGCCATCGCTTCCTTTACATTTTCATAGCCAAAAATAGATGGAGCAATCGAGTTGACCACGGTTTTATAAATGTCTGGATTTTCAGATAACTTAAGAATCGCTTCCTCGTCTTCTTTGGAGATGGCCAGTTCCTCGAATTCCTGTTCCTCCATTTCGATCGAAATGCATTCAAGATATATGTCAAAAAACGCACTCTTTCCACTGGGAGTGGTACGCTGATATGAACACAGAATCCCCGTAACGATCACCCTGTCGCCAGGCGCAACTATTCCTGTTAGATCGTCCTCTATATTCACATCTAATGTCTGCGGCTGTTCTCCCCCTCTCAGCTCTTCTGGAGATTCTTGTATCTGCAGTTTTTGCGCATCCACGAAAGTCGATTCGCTGAGATTCAGTTTGAATGGACCATTTCTGCCGCATGACACGTTTTCACAGACGTATGGCTCGTTGAACTTTGTCCCGGTTTGCAGTACATAGGTGAGCTGCTCACACCGCAAGCACTCGAATGCGGCATTGATTATCTTAGGGCGCACTGCAGTAGCTTTTCGCACCAGCCCTTCTATCGCGATTAACCTGGAAATATGTTGACTTCTTAGCTCTCTAATCTGCGTCTTCTTAGGGAGTTTGGTCACTCTGACGTGCACATCATCTAGGCGAACGTCAATTGGAATATCGATGAGCTTGAGAGCCTCTTCCATATCTGGCACAACTACCTGAGGCCTCTCCAACAGTGCATCCGCTAAACTCAAATCATATTTCTCGATATCATGGTACTCGACGATCAGAGTGCGCCCCTCTGGATATTCATTCGCTAGCTGGAGAATGTGCGCTTCATAGTACTGCTTGAGAAATTCCTCCCATTTAGAAACTGATGAATATTCTGGCATTTTTTCAACGTCTCCATAGTTGCGGGTCAATTACGTAATCGGTGCCATCCCGACCGATCTGCGGGAGTTCCATGAGTTCGTCCACCGTGAATCCAACGGAATCGTCGTCATAGCGCTTCTTCAATTTCGACCATTTGAGGATATATGCTTCCCTCGGTTTCCCAGTGCCCCTTCTAAGTTCAATGGCCAGAAATCCTGTTCTGCCTGATTTTTTGAGGAACTCATCGATGCGCTCGAGCTGGTGTGTGCCATTTTTGTCGGTGCTAAAGTGCTGGGTGAAGTAGAGTGCGTTCGCTCCCTTTTTTGTCGATATGCTCTTGCACTCGATGCCCAGATAGTAATCCGGATTTAGCGAATCGACCAGTACGTCCAACGGCTGTGAGGAAAATCTGTGCTGTTTAATCCTGTATGCTATGCCATCGATCTGGTTGCGCTCAAAGGATATATTGAAGGACCTGACCAACTCGCGTTCAAATTCGGTCATTTTATCGCACATTTATTGACGTTGATGCCATAATAAGATTATCATCATTCAATACAAGTTCTTATAAATTATATACTATAAAAAAGCTAATCTAAGAGTAGAGTGAAAGTGATAGGGAGGAGTGAAAATGCCAAAGGATATGCTGTCGTGGGACCAAACGATTTTCAAAAACGGCGAGATGTTCGAATTAGACCATGTACCAGAACATTTTCTTCACCGAAGCGGCCAGATAGAGGCACTGACGTTTAACATGCGCCCGGCTGTTAGAGCGATGCATCCCATCAATACGCTCTGTCTCGGTCCACCTGGAACCGGTAAGACGACCGCAGTTCACAAGGTGTTTGAAGAAATCGAGAAACACACGTCATCAGTCATTCCAGTCCACGTCAACTGCCAGGTGGATAATACCAGATATGTCATCTTTTCCCAAATATTCCAGAAGATATATGGCTATATGCCTCCAACATCTGGGGTTTCCTTCAAAAAGCTCTTTGGTGAGATAGCAAAATACCTCATTGAAAAAAAGCGCGTCCTTGTGGTTGCGCTGGACGACGTCAATTACCTTTTCCACGAAAACGAAGTAAATGGAGTCTTGTATCCACTTTTACGGGCGCATGAGGTATATCCCGGAGCGAAAATCGGAGTTATAGGTGTGTTGAGTGAGACGGGGATGCACTATGTTCTGGACCAAAGAGTCAACTCGGTATTTTTGCCGCAAGAAATTCGCTTCCCACCATATGCGCGCGCTGAAATTCACGACATCCTGAGAAACAGGATAAAATATGGATTTTTCCCGGATGTGGTTCCCGCAGATGTCTTGGATAAGATCGTCGATTGTGTCGAAACTTCCAGGGACCTGCGGGTTGGCATCGACCTGCTCAAGCGAGCTGGCTTTAATGCAGAACGCAGAGCAAGTAAGCAAATATCGATAGAAGACGTAGACGGCGCGTATGAGGGCTCAAAACTCGTGCATCTTGCACACTTGATTCGCCTCCTGCGAAATGACGAACAGACCCTCCTAAAATTGATCGCTGAAAGTGGAGAGATTAAGGCAGGAGAGCTCTATAAAAAATTCCAAGAAGGCACGGGATTGGGCTACACTCGATACCATGACATGCTGAACAAACTGGAATCAATTAAACTGATCGATACAAATTATATCAATGATGGCAGGAGAGGACGTAGCAGAACCATCTCGTCACGATACACCGCCGATGAAATTTTGAACGGACTGGAGAGCATATAGGTTGACGATAAGAGTTTCTGATTTGAGATTATACCTGTCATGTCCGCGCCAGGTTTATTTTACGTCTCGCGGACACGAACTCAATGAGGCCATCACCCCGGAACATATAGAACATCTGCTGCTCAAAGAGCTCGCATTCCGTTTTCCATCGCTGTTTCAAACCGAAAGTCTTCCGAAGGAGTCTGGACTTGTCGGAGTCTCTTGTTCGGGTGCGTTGACTGCCCAATTGGATGAAGTGGCAGATAGGATTCGAACCATATACCGAAATGAACTGAAGAATCTATCCGAGGTGCAACTCGAGGAATCCAAATCAAACATCGATGTTGACCTGATAGCCACGGGTCTCGAAAAAGGCGTTGGTAACTCCAGGGAAAAGTTAATACAGCAGATTACGCCGTGGAAAGTGCAACATCAATTATATTCTAAACGCTTCGACATGATAGGATGTCCAGATAAGATAGTACAAATCGATGGTGAACTTTTCCCATCTATTATCAAAACTGGTAACAAACCTGAATACGGAGTCTGGAAGAACGACAAACTACAGCTGACCGCCTATGCAATCCTCATCGAAGAGGAATTTGATACGATAGTAAGGCGCGGTCTCGTCGAATATTGCCGTTATGGTGAATTCCGCGAGGCAAATATCAGACATGCCGATCGCAGAAAAGTCCTGCAAATCTTAGACAAAGTGAAGAAGATAAAAGGCGGTGCGCTTCCAGACAGAACTGAAAAAGTACAGTGCAGTTCTTGTGGATTCATAGAGTTATGCAGGGCAGAGAGCTCACTGCTTTCGAAATTCTTTTAAAATCGTCGCTTCGTCAACTTATTGATATCAAATACCGCTGTCTTTGCCACATGCATCACTGCAAACGTCCCAGCCTGTATTGGGTCACTCACGACCAGATCTGCAGCGTCGGGCACGCTGCCCGCCATATTCAACGCAACGACAGGGATTCCGCTTTCACGCAGTTTCTTGACCTCCTCTGTAATTCGTCCGCCCATGAGCGCCCCTGCCAGAACCAGAATGGCAGCTCGGGGAAGACGTGCTATGGCATTTATGGCATCTGCAACCGCATCCTCTCCGACCAGCGGAATCGTATCGACGCTGATTTTTTCGCCCCTGATATTATGCCGGTCCGCCTCATTGACCGCACCCATCGCGACCTGTGCTACTTGTGCGCCCCCTCCGATGATGATAACTCTTGACCCAAATACCTCCTTAAAGGACGGATAGGTCATAACATCGAACATGGCTTCCAGTGAATTCAAATCCGCTACGAGTGCATCCATATCCTCGATATTGTCAACTTCCATACAGACGGATACCTTTTCTCGGTGGACGCCCCGCTCGATAATGAACTGCTGGGTGTATTGGATGTTGCCACCGTGTCTCGCCACCACTCCTGTGATGTCTCTCAACACACCTGGCTCATCCTTGCAGATTAAATTTATCGCTGCCATTATATATGCCCTCCAATCTACTCTATCAAATGTATTCTTATTTTAGTTTAACTCTCTTTTCCTCTTATGTCTTTAAATGAGAACGGGGGATGGAACACGCCATTTTCCGTGATTATCGCAGTTATGTTCTCCATCGGCGTGGCATCAAATGCCGGATTATACACCTCCACCTCAAGCGGAGCGATTTGTTCGTCTCCGAAATATTTCAGTTCTTGGGGAGACCGCTCTTCGATTTCTATATCCGCTGCGCGCTTTTCAAAATCAAACGTGGACATCGGTGCTGCTACATAAAATGGGATTTTATGCTCCTTTGCTATTATTGAAAGAGTATACGTTCCTATTTTATTGAACACCGCATCTTCGACTATGCGGTCGGCACCGACTATTATCTTGTCCGCCATTCCCGATTTTACCACATGCCCCACCATGTTATCTGTTATTAGGATAACCTGAACGTCATCCTGCAGGAGTTCCCAGGCCGTGATCCTGCTGCCCTGGTTCAATGGACGCGTTTCGCATGCGATCACCTTTATTCTCTTCCCCTGTCCGATAGCCGATCTGATTACGCCGATGGCAGTGCCCCAGTCCACACAAGCCATTCTGCCGGCGTTACAATATGTCATAATGACATCGCCATCTTCCAGCAGTTTTGCCCCATGTTCGCCGATTCGCTTGCATATCTCCACATCCTCGTCCGCCATCTTCCTGGCTTCCTCTAATGCGAGTTCCTTCATTTGATGGACCGAACGCCCCGTCTTCGTTTTCTTTAGAACGCGCTCGATGCCCCAGAACAGGTTGACTGCAGTCGGTCGAGTATTTCGCAGTACTTCTGCCGCATGTTCAATGTCCCGTATCAAGTCTCTCTGGCTCCTTGCTCTGCTGGTCTGCGCAGCCAGGGCGATCCCAAAACCGCCAGCTACACCCAGAGCTGGGGCGCCCCTGACCCTAAGGGATCGTATCGCCTCTGCCAAAGTATCGACATCATTGCATTCAATCGTGGCGCATTCCTTCGGCAGTTTCGTCTGGTCTGTCAATATAATATGGCCATTGTCGCTCCAGTTGATTGTCCGCATGATTTCACCACGATACCTACTGCATTGATTGGTGTTGGTTTTATAGATAAACCTTATCTGTGAGTGCATAATAGTAATGATTTGTGCTTGAAAAATATCAACGGAATTACTCGACCATCATCTTAGTGGCATGCATCGTATCATTTATCTTGCAGTCTATCATTCCATTATATCCAGGTATACTTATTCTGCATCCTGATTATGTCCTCTCAATGCCGTGGACTCTTGTGACGTATTTGTTCCTGCACGGTAGCTTTGGGCATCTATTTTTCAATATGCTCTTCATGTTTTTCTTCGCACCTGAACTGGAAAGACGGGTTGGAAGCAAAACGTTCTTGACGATTTACCTATTATCAGGAATCGTCGCAGGCATTGGCCACCTCATAACGTCGGAAAATCCAGTGGTAGGTGCAAGTGGTGCCCTGTTCGGCGTTTTTGCATGCCTCGCGATAATCGCGCCCGATATAAGGGCTTATATATACTTCATCCCGATGAAAATCACACATGCAGTCATCCTCTTTGCGGTAATGGACATCCTCTTCATTGGCGCAGGAGATATGGTGGCACGCACTGCCCATTTGAGTGGGCTCTTTGTGGGCATCGTCTATGGCATGAGATTAAAAAAGCTCCAACTCGAACGCTACAATCGGATGATCTAATCCGAAATTAGTTATCACATCCGGATGTATTTCGCCAAATACTCCAATGGTCTTTCCATTGACCCTCACTGATGCCCTTCTTCCTTCTAAAAATGCCAAGTCATCTGATTCGACGATATCGTATTCAAGGCCGAGCTCCTTCGCTACCGATTCGAGTATGGATTTCATCTCGGCAAAATTCGCGGCAGCATGCGTGGATGCGCTGGCAAGTCGCTGTGCGTTCTTGGAATTGATGACCACATCTCCCACATTGAATATTCGCTGGGGGAGTTCTCGATGTTTGTTCAGCGACAGGATTTCCAGTAAATTTGGCAGAATGGACGACCTGACCATGGTATGGGCCTCACTGATCGGATGCTTGACTTTGGTGACCTTTTCTATTTTGCGCCGCATCATATCGAAATGCACCTGTTCGCTGGACAGGGTAAACGTCATGACCTCTAAAAATCCGAGCCCTGTCATTATTTCTCTGACAACTGCCATTTTGTTCTCGATGGGATGTGTCTTTCCAATTCCCGGCGTTTCTGGAAATGCCAGCTCGAATCGATCGTATCCATATCCAATTGCAACGTCTTCGATTATATCCCAGGTGTGCAGTATGTCTGCCCTGTAGGGTGGCACTGCAACTTTGATTTCCCCATCATTAATGGTGGCGCCAAATCTCATTTTTACGAGCTCATCAGATATTTGTTCCGCTGTCAGATTTAGTCCGAGGAGCGAGTTGACCTCGCTGACCTGAATCTTCCTGGTCGTCGGAGACATGTCAGGCATTGCAACTCCCTTACCGTCCGAAATAACCTCAACAGACTCGATTTTGCCACCTCTTTCCGCCAGCGCCGTGACCACGATGTTCAATGCCATGGAAATGGAATGGTCGGTGCCCGTCGCCTCGACAAACACATCGGCGGTGTCTTCGGTAACGCTCGTCAGCGAGGAGTTGATGATCGGCGGGAACGATAGCACATTATCTGCAGAGTCGATTATCAGCGGATAGCGGTCTGCCCCTGCCAGAATATGGGCGAATTTCGCTCCTTTCGGGTGAGTTTCAAGTATCTGGCGCATTGACATTTTCCGATTGCACTCAAGTGGGACGAATTTAAAATCGGGACCGACAGCGAGATATCTGAATGGCGGCTTCACATTCGAGATGTCGTGCACGCCGATGGACATCTTCTTTCGATTGCGCCCCAATCCCCAGTGTAAATCCTCCTGCAATGTCATCAGGGATTTAATGCTGTTGGAGTTTAGGCGCAAGCCACGGACAACTGCACACGCAAGATGCGACCTTATCGGCTTGACCGATTTTTCTATCGTGACCGCGATGTCCGATTTTTCAACATCATATTCGGGCAGTCCTGTCTCGATTCCCAAAAAACCACGCATCGCCCTCGCCAAACCCTCGACGCTGAATAAGTCTGGTCTGTCTGGAAAGAACTCGATGTCGACATGCTCATCTTCAATGCGCTCGATGTCAGCGCCTATCATGGGTATTCTCTTGAGAATTGTATCCCTGTCTGCGCCGATTAGTTTTTCAAGGTCGTCGTATTGTAAGGTTATGATTGGCATGTTAACACCTTTTGAAGTCCAACGAAAGTCTTAAGTCTTACTAATTGTATTGATGTTATTGGTGAGTAAGTCCTTTTCGAAAAGGATGAGGCCGCCCTGAGGCGGGTGGGACGAAGTAGGGAAGGGTTCACTACATAATTTTTGCTTTTCCCCTCAAAAAAGTCGAGTGCTATAGAGACTCTGGACTTAATTTTTTGGTAATAAACATCTTTTTTATCACGATATTTGCAATGTATCGCACCAGCAACAAAGTCCGCTGCTTGAATACATGGATCCTGCTGGGAATCTGCATGAACAATTTTTGGCGGCTTTATATCTAACTCTCTAGTATGGTCACTCATCAGTGCCCTCCATGTTAAATACTGGTCAAAACTTTCCCTTTGAAGTCCATAAAGGGATTTGTCGACAAACACATTCACGGTTCCCTTAAGCCGATACTCGGTGACGATTTTAGAAAGCAGCGACCCGCTCACATAATTATAAATAATGGGTTGTTTATCTCGAAGACTCTTATGCACTTGATGCTTGCGCAACACGGCATATACAATGTCGGTATCTGTGTCTGCTATACGCTCAAGAAGGCGTCTTTTGATAGTGGGGCTGGAATTGTGAAATTTCAATTCTGGCGTCTTTTTGTATTTTTTGGGGAGTTTTTGCCTTCTGACTTTTGTGAAGCACTTCTTAATTTGGGGCGGGCTTCTAACGAGGAGCGCTGCTAATACGAAGTATTTTGATGCTCTGGAACCGAATCCCAAATCACCCGATTCATCGAGATAAATTTTCATTAGTTCACCCAACGCTTTCTTCTACGATTTTAAATCTTCAATTTATCGTTAACTATTTCAAAAAGCTTATCAAAGTTTTCTATTGTACTTGTTCCTAGAACGTCATCAGTACAAGATATATCGCTAGTCATATTGTACACTTGCTTTGCCACTAAGGTTTTGTCAAATCGACCCAACCTGTTTTTACTAAAGAATTTCTCGTACTTTTTCGTTTGCATGATAACTGAGGTATCAAGTTCATCCAATTTTATTTCCTCTTCTCCTCTTTTTTTTCTGAAGCAAACCTTATAGGCTTCATTAACAGCCTTGTTATAAAAAGAAGGATCAATGAGATCCTCAATTGTGATGTCTCTTCCCTGCATTTTATCGGGTGCTATTTCATCTAACTTGAAAACTAAACTTGCATCTATTGGATATTTTTCTTTTAACTCTCTTGCAACCTCTCTTCCCTCATTGTCATTATCTAGTATTATAACAAACTTATAGCCTTTTCTCCACACAAAAAGCGTGAAATAGGGCACCTTTTGTGCTCCACCCACAGAAATAATTGCTACTTTAGAAAAGTCAAGGAATCCCTTTTTATTTCTTTGAAAGTAATGTGACACTCCTTCTAAAATAAGATAATCTGAATATCCCTCCACAATTGCATTTTTCTTTAAGCCAAAAAGAGAGTCGCCAATAGTGGCTCCAATAGCGGCCCTTATTGGCTCTAGTGCATCAAAATCTGAATCATGAAATTTTTCTTTGATGATTGTCCCCACTTTTCTCTCTTTCTTTTGAAAAATTCTAATTGTGTTAAGATGCTCTCTGTCAATTAAAAAGGGAGAGTGAGTTGTATATACGATTTGATTACTTTCTGCGATTTGCTCTATAGTTTTTAAGAGGTCTTTTTGTCCCGAGGGGTGAATAAGCACCCCAGGGTTGTCAAGTAATATTACTGCATTTTTGAACTCGCCTTTAGTGCCTGCCATAAAGTTTATATAGAATGACAAAAACCATTGAAAACCATCGCTTCTCCGACTTGGTGGATCACGCGCTTCTGTTTTGTCCTCTATATAGACAAAAAGAGTGCCCCCATCGTATCCAATTTTGACATTTACAGTACCCTGTCGCCATAACTCATTTACCCTACCAGTTATTCTCGCTGAAGCTTCTTCTTTAGAAGAACGGCGTCGATGTGTGGGTTTTTCCGTTAATTTTTCTACATCTAACCCTGCCAAATTTATTAAATTGTCAAAAGTTTTGTATTGAGGTCTATTTTTTAGAAACTCATTTATTTCAATACTATCCTTTAGAAGATCTACGGCATCAAAATAAATTGAATTAGGAATTAGTTCTAAAATTTTTCCTATGATATCGTCTTCTTGGAGTTCGGTTATTAGTTCACCTTTAATTTGCTCAAGAATCTTGATAGTATTTTCAATATCTGTTTGAATAGTGGCATCTATGTTAGGTAATCCACGCAAGTTAGCGTATAAGGTGGTGAAAGCTTGTTCAACGTTTGATATGTTAGTAAAATCTGTCGAGAGGAAATTTTCTGCAAATTGGTCATATTGAGGCTTACTAGAAGCGAAAGGAGGATATCTTTGTGTATGTTGTTGGAGTTTTGTTGACACATCATCAATTTGAAGTTTTATATTCTCAACTATTTCTTCTGTATTCTTAGGTTCCACCTCTAAATCTTCGATTCCACACTCCGGACTTTCAACTTCGTATTGATTGCTATAATATTTTGTAATCTTTAAATGCTTTATTTTGGCAAGTTCTTTGTTGATATCTTTTAACTTTTTTCTATCTTCATTTTCAATTTCAAACCAAGCTGTAATGATATCTATGTCTTCGGGCTCTATGTCTCCCCTTTCTAACTTTTCCTTCACTTCGGAATAAGAACAAATATCCTCCTCTATATATTCGTAATCCAAATTAAAAGATTCTAAAGCTTTTAAAAAATTAGTCTTGCCACTTTCATTTTTGCCCATTAGGCAAGTCACTTTGCTATCGATTTTTATTTCACTGGGATCCTTAATAGACCTGAAGTTTCGTATCTGGACTTTCTCTATCTTCATTATTATACGCCTCTAATTCGGCTTAGTACAGAGATATTACTTCCTAACTCTTTTAAACATTCGCCCTTTTATCATTCGTATCTTCTTTTTACTTCCTCGACACTGGTTTCTTCAACTATTGCGATTTCCTCATCACTCATTTTTACCCTCGCGCAATTGAGAGATAGGATACCTCCTCAACCAATCGATATCAGGCCGATATAAGTCCCTCAAATCCTTTAGGCCCAGGCGCAACATCGCGAGCCTGCCAACACCGAGCCCCCATGCGAGAACGGGGCAATCGATACCTAACGGAGCCGTAACCTCGCGCCTGAATATGCCTGCTCCGCCCAATTCAATCCAGCCTAGTTCTGGCACATAGACTTCTGGCTCGACCGATGGCTCCGTGTATGGAAAATACCCAGGACGGAAGCGCACATTTTCAAAATCCATGCGATGATAGAATTCGGACAGATAGCCCAGCAAATCTCTGAACGAGACATTCTCATCCATCACCACGCCCTCCAATTGCTCAAACTCGGGGAGATGCGTGGCATCGATGGCTTCGCGCCGATATACTCGACCGATGCAGAACGCCTTAACAGGCGGCTTTGGATGTTCTGCCAGATGTTTTATCGTTATCGCAGTAGTATGCGTTCTGAGAACGTTCATCCGTGCCATGTCAAGACTCCATTTAGTCCCCCATCCTGCAGAATCGATATTGCCGCCATGCTCGTGTGTCGCTTTTACACCTTTCACGTATTTATCTGGCAGCTTCCCCTTGGAATCGAGATAGAACGTATCCTGCATCTCCCTGGCAGGATGGTCCTGTGGTTGGAACAGCGCATCGAAATTCCAAAACGACGTCTGTATAAAGTCTCCCCTTATCTCCTCAAAGCCCATCTCGAGGAATATTTGGCGCATCATATCGAGCAGTCGTTGATATGGATGTTTTTTAGCAACAAAGGTTTCCTGTGCTGGCGCGTGTATGTCATATGGCCGCAATCCCTTCTCTCGCCATTTGCCTGACCTGATCAAGTCAGGGGTCAGTTGTCCGATTTCGTCCGTAAGCACAATGCCTTTCTGCACTAATTTGCGCCCAGCATCTGTAATGGTGATGGTGCGAGATGTTTTTTCGATAGCGCTGATCAGATTTCTGTTGAGCAATTCCTGGATAGTCATGGATGAAAAATTCGTGAGACCATCAGAAGGGCGTGAGCGCAAAAAGTCCAGGATTTCCTTCTGAGCGTCTTTTTTGCCCGTATTGATTGGTCTGATTGTCGTCTCTTCGCCTTTTTTCTCGATAGTCGCCAGTCCCTTTCGCTTCAACCAGCCAAGCGCAATGCTGATATCTCTCCATGGGAACGTCCTCTTTAACTCGGACAGTGTGCATTCTTTTCCTTCCATAAAATCGATAATTCGCCCCTCTGGGAGACCTTGCTGTGCATATAATATCCCTTCATCTGTAAGCGAGTAAAATTTAGTCGTTTCCTCCTCTACCGCCGCCAGCCCTCTCTCGGCAAGTGAAAACGCAGCCTGCATGGCAGTATCGACTTTGAGGTTGGAAATCTCTGCAAGTCTCTGTGGGCTTGCGGACCCGACCTTGTCAAGCGCCAATAGTATGCGCTTTTCATTAAGCCTGTTGATGCGGTCTATTTCGACCATAATGACACTCCTGATTTAGAATGCAGTATCTATTATTTGTAACTACTTACATTGAAAACATTTATCCCAGATAAAATATATGCTCCTATCAAACGGAGGGCATAATTTGAACACATTATATTTTTACGATTACGAGACCAAGAAAGAGGCCGAGAGAATTTTAAGTGGGGACATGCTCAAGCGAGTAGGATATACCGTCCGGGAGTGCAAGTTCGTGGATTCAGAGCGCGAAGGATATTATCTATTTATAAGGTCTGCGCCTGAGATGATTAAAAAGGTCGATGAGCTGTTGGAAGGCATAAAAATCGAGAAGGTAGTGGGAAAAGAGGCAGAAGAGGTAATCGAAAAGATAGAGGCAGAGGACGAGTCGGCTGCAACAGGGATGGGAATGATATTCAGGTGATGGTAAATATGGTTGATAGATTAAAATATAAATCACATATAGCTATGGCAGGAAAAGAAGATAGCATATTATTAATTATAGACATGCAGGACAGGCTGGTAAATAGTCCTGTGTTTCCCATTTACGAGAGAGGCAAAATTGTCGAGAATATTAAAGCGTTGATTAAAACTGCAAACGTTTTTAAACTGCCTGTTATGGTGGTGGAGCAAAAAAAGTTGGGTGAGACCATCCCCGAGATAAAGGAATTGCTTCATCAATATAATATGTATCATCCTATTGAAAAATTATGTTTTAGCTCTTATGGGAATGAAGAGTTTAGAAGAAGGTTGGAAGAAATCAATCGAACGAGAGTGTTAATTTGCGGTGTTGAGACGCATATTTGCGTGATTCAAACGGCACTTGACCTCGTGGAAAATGGCTATTCAACACAGATTATCAAGGATGCCACCTCTTCTCATCTAAAAACAGATTTTGAAACGGCGATTGGCAGGGTGAGAGGGGATGGAGTGGTAATTACAACCACAGAGATGTTGATATATGAACTATTAAAAGAGGCGGGAGCGGACGAGTTTAAAAAGGTATTGGAGATAGTGAAAGATAAGAGAGGGCGTTAGCTGAAATGCATGCCCTTGACAAAAACATGGGCAGAACAAAACGAAGCAGCGGATTTAGATGATAATTTTGCTTGGATTTTTGATCCTGGGACTCGTAATATCAGCAAAAACGTTTCGCTGGGAATAATATGGGAGATATAAAACCGCAACTCTTCGCCAACTTCGTTGGCTCGGGGCTAACGTCCCCGTCTAACAGCCGTTAAAAGACTTCACAACCTTGCAGGTTGCTACGCCCAAATTTTTCTAACAAAAACTTCTTTTAATGGCATATGTTATCTGAACTGTCAGGGTCCTTATCACTGACTTTTTCGCGTTATTCCTCTCTAAATCAGATTTTTAAGCCAAACTCATCCAATCGCTCTTTTGCGAGCTCGCGCTTCTCTTGATGCTCCTTCAGGAAATTGGACATCAGCTCCACTGCAAGCGCCTTGCATTTGCCGCAGGTGCGCCCGCCGTCTCGGCATTCTTTGAATATCCCTGCGAGTTGCTCGTCATCTTCGAGCAGGTGGAACATCAAAAGTTCGTAAACGGTGCATTTTTGAGGTTCGCCACCCGACCGGCGCTGCTCTGCAAGAGTGATACTCCCTCCTGTTTTTGCCTTTTTAATCTTTGCGGCTGCAACGTCGGGAGATTCGGTCAGCGCAATGACGCTGTTTGGAGCACTGCTCGACATTTTGCCGCCTGCCAATCCACTCATAAACCGATGGTAGGTCGATGCTGGCTGGTAAAACCCACAGCCTCCATGCTCGACCTCCACTTCGCGCACGATGGATTCGACCGCTTTCATATCATCATTATCATAGATGTCCAGGTGTTCTGCATAGGGTTTTGTTTTTCCGTCCACGCGGTCTGCAATGGTGCGCATGGCTAACTTATTTGCAACTCTCGCTCTCACGCTGATGTAACCGTCACGAGGCTCTACTTTGAACATCCTCATCCGGTTCGCGATATCCCTTGTGAGCCTTATGTGTGGGTCCTGATCCGCACCGACTGGTATTATCACTGGCTTCGGTCCACCATATTCGGATAGCTGTGGCTGAAGGATGTCCGCACTTTGAATGAGCGTGCTGAGCATGTGTGAAACGTGAGTTTCGCCGGGAAATCCATAAATGGCATTCATCTCGGACAGGTTCGTCTTCATCCCGAGCTCAAACGCAAGGTCTTTTACCAGCGGATTTTTGGACTGGAAGTAAATGTGGCCGTCGGACTTGAAACCGAGTGCGATTAAACTGAGCACATATTCGTTGATTCCAATTTCAATGCATTTATCCCACGAGATGTTACGGACAGAATGCGCCTCCATATCAGCCACGGCGAAAAATGCATGCGCTCCCATCTGCTGATGCCATATCATCTCATCCATCACCATCTTGTGTCCCAGATGCACGGGACCAGATGGCATGAATCCGCTCATGACCGCAAATGGAGAGTCATTTTTCATCGCTTCCAGAATCGTTTGATAATCGCGGTGACCAAAGATGATTCGTCTTCGCATGTATAAATGTGGATTCGGTATCTCCGGGATAATTGTCTCAAAAGGAGCTATTCCAAATTCGTCGAACAATTTTGAATAATCCGTGATATCCACGGCTCCCCATGGGTCGAGCTTCATACTCCCTCTGCCTCCTTATCACAATTTAGTTCTTCCAATATCGACATATTGTACTTTTTTATCGGTTGTATATGCAAATATCATTCGCTTTCTAACGCTCTGGGCGAGTCTGATGGCACGTGACAACTCCTGTAATGCAAATATATGGTCACCTGGAATCGCGTGTACGAGATATTTAGAATGCGTCAGTTTTTCAATGGAATCAATCTGTTCATAGGTACGAAAGTGGCTGCCGAACTTAAAACCTGTCTTGACCACCTGTCCTTTATCCCGCAGCCCTTCATAGGTCCTGTATTTTCCGTCAAATATCGGCTCGATTCTCGTTGCTTTTTCTGCAAACTTCTTGAAACTTAGGACTTTACCTGATTTTCCATCGACGATCTTTATGACCTTCTTTTTTAGCAGATATGCAGACTCCACGAGCGACAATTGCAGCATTTTTTCATGCAACAATGTCCCAAAAAAGCTGCCATGATGGAGCGCATGTGCCAGCTCTGGATCCCAGATTATCACCCTGTCCCCCAGCAGCGCCGCCTCTTCTTTAATGCCGTTCGTCTTTACCTCCCTCATCTTTCCTTCCATGTCCGTCTTTTTAGCATCATAGAACGTTATATCCCCTTCCTCGTCCACGATGGCGAGTATGATTTGTTTTCGCACGTTTTTCGCAGTCTCCAGATGCCGCATTATATCTGTCAGGGGGAGTGGTTCTCTCTCGGATACCACGCGCACGAAATACTCTGCTGGCGTTTTGCCAGGATGCCCCCCTCTGGGGTACAGCCTGAAATCGGTTACACTTGGTTGTACATAATATCCCCTCTCCCGCAAATCTTTGTAGACGATGTATTTTAGTTCGAATTTTTCCATCAGGTTGGAAGCAGTCTTGACAAATTCTTTAAAATTTAGGGGTTTTTTATCCAGAGATATCGAGATTCTCTCTCGCCCAAGTAGGTATGCCGCCTCGGTCAGGGTTAATTCTAGTTTGCCATCCCTGGGGCGCCCGTAATAGCTGGTACTGTATAACTCAGCGATGGCAGCCTCTTCCAATATGACCCTATCTCTAACTAATTTGCCGTTCATAACATTCCTCGATATACGGATCTGCTGGGATTTGAACCCAGGTCGTCGGGTCCGAAGCCCGAAAGGATGTCCACTACCCCACAGACCCATCACACTATATTATGCCATTCTATTATAGCTTATCGCAGAAAAGTATTAAATCCTGCTCAGGTATAGTGGATGGCATGATGTTGTCGGATAGGGATATCAGAAGGAAAATGTCAGAAGGACTACTTATCAAACCGTTCAACGAAGATTCGCTTCAACCCGCATCATATGACCTTAGAGCAGGGGAATCTACTGTCATCCAACCAAAGGCGTTTGCACTGGTTGGTTCGCTCGAGCGCGTGGAAATGCCATTGGACGTGGCGAGTATTCTAAAGGTTCGGTCATCATATGCGCGAAAGGGACTTATCCTGGGCGGCGGTTTTATCGACCCTGGGTTTAGAGGCAACCTGACGCTGTGCCTGAGCAATATGAGCGATAAAGAAATAGAGATAAGTTACGGCGAGCGAATAGTCCAGATGCTATTGTTCCGTGTAACATCGCCGAATAGTATGTACAAAGGAAAATATCAGGATTCCAATGGTGTTGTGAAGGCAAAATTATGATGCATTGAAATATAAAGAGAACGAGATTATATAAAATATGGAGGCGACATGAAGACGCTAAAAGAGATAAAAAAGATTTTGTCTACAAATAGAAGAGAACTGAGAGATAAATACGGTGTTAAAGAACTATATATATTTGGTTCTCTGGTCACAGACGAGCAAACAGAAGGGAGTGATGTGGATATACTTGTGGAGTTTTACGATGCCCCCGATCTTCTTAAATTCATAGAGATTGAGAGATATATTGAAGAGATCATAGGCGTTAAGGTTGACCTTGTCAGAAAAACCGTAATACGACCTGAGATAAAGGATGCGGTGCTTGAAGAAGCAATTCCAATATGAAACGAGATTACAATTTATATCTAAAGGACATTTTAAGCGCCATAGATAAGATCGATGAGTTCATCGGAGATATGAACTTTGATGAATTTGTAGCAGATGATAAAACAAACAGCGCGGTTGCAAGGAAACTTGAGATCATAGGAGAGGCAGGCAAGAGCGTACCTCAGCATTTAAGAGAAAGATATAAAGAGATCCCATGGAGTGATGTGGCAAGGATAAGAGATAAGATCATTCATTTTTATTTTGGCATCGATTATGAGATCGTATGGAAGGTAGCAAAAGAAAGATTGCCCGAGATTAAACCAAGTATAGAAAAGATGCTAAATGAACTTGAGAGTAGAAAGAAATGAGAGACATTTGCCGCAGTCACACCAACTACGTCCATAATACTCTTACAATACCTTCAGGCTAAATTATCACTCCGTGTTCCTCTTTCAAGATATTTAGAACTATCATCGTATAGGTTCTCCTCACGTTATCCATGGCAAGAAGGTTCTTTATGAAATCATTTAAATCTGAACGGTTTTTGAACTTCGCTACTATGATGGCATCGTATTCGCCTGTGACATCATATACTGCTGAAACGTTCGGCTCTCTGGCGATTGCCTCTTCTATCTCAGGCAAATGCCCGCCTTCGACCACGAGACCTATCAATGCGGTTAAGTCGTAGCCCAGCTTTGAGTAGTCTATGTTCAGTATGAACCCAGTGATTGCTCCAATTTCACGAAGCTTGCTTACCCTGTTATAAACCGTCCCCTCGGCGACCTTAACTTTGCTGGCTATATCCCTATAACTTTTACGCGCATCCTTTTGCAACTCACGAATTATTTTAAGGTCGAGTTCGTCGACTTTGTCCATGTTATCAATTATATCTTTCAACCTTTAAAAAATTAACTGATTTAAAACAAAGAGGTCTCAAAAAATATGTAAAAATCTATACAAATCACGTATAAACCGAAAGATATTTATAGAAATATTCATTTCTTATAAAATAGGTTGGACGCTAATTAATTTGAAGGTGGTTTAAGATGAGGTCGAAGGATGAGGGGCAGGTGCTCGAGGCAATAAAAAAACAGGACATAAGATTCATAAGACTCTGGTTCACAGATATCCTGGGACAACTGAAGAGTTTCGCTATTTCAAGTGATATAATGGAAGAGGCTTTTTCAGAAGGCATGGGCTTTGACGGCTCGTCGATAAAGGGATTTGCCAGAATCGATGAAAGTGACATGCTCGCAAAACCTGACCCAAGTACGCTTAGGATTCTCCCATGGAGGCCAAAGGAGAAGGCGGTAGCGAGTATGTTTTGTGATATCCTTCAGCCAGACGGCACTCCTTACGAAGGCGACCCCCGATATATATTGAAGAGAAATCTGGCACAGTTGGAAAAGACGAACTATACTTTTTACGTGGGCCCAGAGCTGGAATACTTCTATTTTGAGGACGAGAAACAGCCCAAAATATTGGATATAGGCGGGTATTTCGATCTCACCACCCTAGATGCGGCAAGCGATCTGCGGCGCGACACGATACTCGCCCTGGAGTCAATGGAGATAAAGGTGGAATATAGCCATCATGAGGTGGGGCCATCTCAACACGAGATAGATTTGTGCTATAGCGATGCACTCACCATGGCAGATACTGTAATGACTTATAGACTGGTGGTTAAAGAGATAGCGCAAAACCACGGCGTATATGCCACATTTATGCCAAAGCCCATATCAGGGGTAAATGGGAGTGGCATGCATACACACCAATCTTTATTCAAGGGGGATAAAAACATATTTTTTGACTCGGGTGACGAATATTATCTATCCGATGTTGCTAAAAGATATATCGCAGGATTGTTAAAGCATGCACCGGAGATTACGTCCATCACCAACCAATATGTCAATTCATATAAACGCCTGGTTCCAGGCTATGAGGCGCCTGTGTATATATCATGGGCCCGAAGAAACCGGTCTACATTGGTCAGAGTGCCCATGTATAAGCCAGGGAAGGAAAAAGCAACGAGAATCGAGTACCGCAGTCCAGATCCTGCATGCAATCCGTATCTGGCCTTCTCGGTAATGCTGGCGGCAGGTATGGAAGGGATTAAAAACAAATATGAATTGCCAGAACCAACTGAGAAAGATGTTTTTCATATGAGTGAGCAGGAAAGAGAGAAGGATGGGATAGAGTCGCTTCCAGGCAGTCTGATTGACGCTGTCAAACTGACTGAGAAAAGTGAACTGGTACGAAAAGCGCTGGGCGATCATACCTTCAACAACTTTATCGAGAATAAAAAGATAGAGTGGGATGGATACAAAGTATGCGTCCATCCTTATGAGATAGAAAAGTATCTGCCAATATTATGACAATTTCTTCCCTTTTTAACCACCCGATGCATCTCGAACAATGCTTTTTTGATATCTGCCACATTCCTGATTCCGAAAGCCGCAATGGTGCCATTGAAAGTTTCATCATTAAAAGAAAGGTTTTCAGCATCGTTCTGGATGTAGTAGATATTCTCTATATTCCTTTTTTTAATTTTCCTGGCACACAACTTCAGCATTTCTTCACAGAAATCCGAGGCGATTACATTGCTTTTTTTGAACCCTCTATTGCCACATCACCTGTTCCTGAACAGACATCAAGTATATACCTGGATGGCAGTTTTGATACTGCAAACCGCCGCCAGCATCTATCCCGCCCCATGCTCAACAGGTGATTGAGAAGGCCATATCTATGGGAAATTCCTGCAAACATTTTCCGGATACTATTCTTTTTTATGCAATTGATTCCTCTTTGTTGTGATTTTCTCCTTTGAAAAACCAGGATGAAAATCAATTTACCAAAACTTATAACTTATCTCGATTATAAGAAGAAGGTATGAACAAAATAGATAGCAAGGATATTAAATCAGAGGTAATGCGTGTCATCCTTAATATCTCAAAAAGTCTTGCCAGAGAGAATCAGGGCGCTTTATTCATAATAGCGGACAGGGATAAAATCGAGGGCAACTACCACCTCCACTACCCCCAAATCCAGTTTGCAGGAAATCTCCTGAGTAATGGAATGGATTCCGTAGTTGAAAAGCTTGCTACACTCGACGGGGCCGTAATTCTAACGCCTGACGGCGAGCTTGTGGCATATGGTTCAAGGATATTAAAATCAGAAACCTTACTCGGTTTCGGCACAAAACATGCGGCTGCACGCGGCATTACATTATACGATGACTCTTTCACTGCAGTCCTTGTATCAGAAGAGAGCAGCTGGATAAAGGTCTTCCAGAAAGGAGATGCGGTTCTCGAGACCGATTCCATAGCTATTGAACCTCCCACGCTTGACAAGGTTTCCCGCTTTCTCATAAACCATGACATGGCACTGCTTGCAGGCGCTGGAATAACGGTAGCTGCAGGAATAGTATCAGCCCCTGCGGTATTGATTGTGGGAGGGGCTTATATGGTGGTAAAAACAGCAGGTCAGGTAATCTCCTCGGCTATAAAGAAAGAAAAGAAGCGATATTAAAGGGGAAATAGTGCCTGAAAAATCCTCTTTCATCTTCTCAAGGCAGTTTCTTCGTCAAGGGCGATGGTGATTCTTATGGGATTTTTCATGGTTTTAGTTTTGTAATATTACATTATAACCTTTCGTGGCAATTGTTGTTTTTATGAAAATTTCTCAAATAGGCTTTTATTCTAACTAAACGTTACGTTTCATGTAGAATATAGGATATAGGAGTTCTATAAATGGCTGACATATATGCAAACGCAAGGTCTACAACCGGTACCGCTACGCGATTTAAGGATATAAGCCCCACAAGCGGCATGTGCCCTATTTGCGTAAAGAACTGTACAGTTTTATGTGAGATTGGCAAATCTGCCTTCAGAGGCAGAGAGGTGTTATATCCAGCGCCTGAAGAATTTGGACATAGCACCGCAGCATCAAATAAAGATTATGGACTGGATTGGTCGCATTTTCAGATATTGACCGATGTGTTGGGGGCAGAGGGAATAGAGCCAGACCCAGACAGGGCAATTTTCCCAGCTGCGGATGTCAAAACATCTGCTGGAGGAGTTCCGCTTAAGGTACCAGCATTCACGGCAGGATTGGGTTCCACTGCAGTGGCGCAGAATTACTGGAACGGATTGGCTGTGGGCGCAGCCATCTCGGGCACCATCCAGGTTATTGGGGAAAATATCTGCGGAATGGATATGAATTTGAAAATCACGAATGGAGAGGTAGCGCACTCGGATAGTCTAAAGTATAGGGTTGACAAATACAGGGAATTCTGGGATGGTGTGCATGGCGACATAGTCGTCCAGACCAACGTGGAAGACCAGCGATTGGGCGTTGACAAGTATGCACTCTCTAAGTTAGAGGTCAACATCATCGAAAGGAAGTGGGGGCAGGGTGCCAAAGCTATCGGCGGCGAGGTAAGAATCGATGATATCGCCAAGGCGATAGAACTAAAAAGAAGGGGCTATGTTGTACTCCCAGACCCAGAAGACTCAAGCGTGCAGAGGGCTTTTAAAGAGGGCGCGTTCAAGACATTTGAGAGGCACAGCAGAGTTGGGTTTCCGACGCATGAGGGTTTCGTAGAGGACGTGGAGAATCTAAGAGCACAAGGGGCTAAGCGCGTATTCCTTAAGACTGGGGCGTACAGGCCAGTAATAACTGCGTTCACGCTCAAGGCGGCTTCGGAAGCAAAGATTGACCTGCTTACATTTGATGGTGCAGGCGGAGGGACGGGTATGAGTCCAGTACCTATGATGAACGAGTGCGCCACGCCAACCGTATATCTACAAGCACAGGTTATGAAATGTATAGAATTGCTGAAGAAGAAGGGCAGATATGTGCCAGATATTGCATTCGCTGGCGGGTTCGTCAACGAAACGCAGATGTTCAAGTCGATAGCAATGAGCGATATGGGCAGCGGTCCGCATGTGAAGGCCATTGCAATGGCAAGGGCTCCGATAACCGCAGTGATGAAGGCAGAACACTTTGTTGAACTGGCGAATGAGGGCAAATTGCCAAGGTCATTTGAACAAAATTATGGCGCAGCTCCAGAGCAGTTCTTTATTGCAATGTCCGACCTGGTGGATGAGTATGGTGCACGCGCCAGGGAGCTCCCAGCTGGTGCGGTTGGATTGTATACCTACTATGTTGACCGGCTTGGAACAGGTCTGAAGCAATTGATGGCAGGCTCAAGAAAGTTCAAGCTGAATCTGATAAGCAGAAACGATATTGCGTCCATATCAGAGATTGCAGAGAGAGTTACAGGCATTCCAATGATAGACAAGATCGAGAGCGACTTGATGGAGAGCATTCTTTCTTAACTGTTTATTCAACCAAATTCAGGTTGAAGTTCAGCCATCCTGCCGAATGTGTGAGTGCCCCCATTGAGATTATGTCAACTCCAGTATCAGCGTAATCGTTTAGATTATCGAGTGTGATTCCACCAGATGCCTCAAGCTTCACTCGAGTTCGCAGACTCGCTTTCTTCAATTTTTCCACCGCATCCATGATATCCTCTGGAGCCATATTATCGAACATTATGGTATCGATGCCGAGCTGTGCTGCCTTGATGGCATCATTTGTATCCTCCACTTCGACCTCTATATTCTTTTCAGGATGGAGTTCTCGTGCTTTATCAATAACTGCCTTTAAACCTGCTATTTTGATATGGTTGTCCTTGATCAGGACGGCTTCAGCCAGATTGAACCTGTGCGGATGACCGCCGCCTATTTTGATGGCCTTTTTCTCAAATTTCCTGAATCCTGGAGTGGTCTTTCTGGTGCCAGCAATCGTCACGCCCTTACTGCACTTCACACATGACCGAGTGAGCGTGGCGATGCCGCTCATTCGTCCCAAAAAGTTCAGCGCCAATCGTTCTCCAACGAGAATTGATCTGGCATTTCCACTCACCTCTAAAATCACGTCACCCTTCTTGAACTCGGCACCATCTCTGAATTTAGATTGAACATCAAGTCCGAAATGCTCGAATATTTGTTTCGCCTCCTCGAGACCGGCTAAAATACCGTCTTCGCCTGCCTTGATGTGCGCTTTAACATGGACATCTGGAACTGCCGCTCCAGTGATGTCCCCTGAACCAACATCCTCTTCGAGGAAGCGCTTGAGTTCGACAGTTCTCATGATTCTCTCTAATACTTTTCACTACCACCATAAATCCTTTTATGCTTGTGGCATATTAGTTTCTTCGATGTTGAAATTTCGTAGAAATTACAACTTGGAATTCCGAAGGAATTGCATGAAGATAGGGATAGTTGGTTGCGGCGCGATAGGCAAGACGATCTGCAGGGCTTTCGACCAGGGCATCATCAATGCCCATCTCACGGCGTTATCGGATAGAGACCCCGTATCAGCACAAGAACTTGCCGATTCTCTTGTAAATATACGGCCAAGGGTCATGGATACATCTGCGCTAATAGATGCGGTTGATCTGGTTGTGGAATGTGCTGCCCAGTCCGCAGTTCCAGATATAGTAATACCTGCGCTGGAAAAGGGCAGGGATGTGATGATTATGAGCATTGGGGCACTTACGGATGAAAGACTATGGAGACGAATCAAGAGCCTTGCCAGCGAGCATGACTGCAGGGTGTACCTGCCCTCTGGTGCGATCGTTGGCTTGGACGGGCTGAAATCCGCCTCGATGGCAAAAATGTCATCCGTCATGCTCATCACCAGGAAGCATCCATCTGGCTTTCAAGGGGCGCCATATATCGAGCAGCACAAAATAGATTTGAATGCGCTGAAAAAGGCAACCATCATATTCGAGGGATGCGCTGAAGACGCTGTCAGAGCCTTTCCCGCCAACGTGAACGTAGCCGCTACGTTGAGCCTGGCAGGCATCGGGACTAAAAATACCAGAGTCAGGATTATCGCAGACCCAGCCCTGAGCAGAAACGTCCATGAAATTTATGTGGAAGGAGAGTTCGGTAAATTCGAGACGCGAGTTGAAAATGTACCGTCTCCAGACAACCCAAGGACGAGTTATCTGGCAGCACTGTCCACAATTGCCACCCTGAAAAAAATAGTTGATGAAATTCAGATTGGGACATAGTTATGCTACAAGATAAAATACGCCAGTTGAAGGAGGAAAGAAATGCAATCATACTCGCCCACAACTATCAGATAGGCGAGATACAAGACATCGCGGATTATGTCGGGGATTCACTTGGACTGAGCCAGAAGGCGACGGAAAGCAATGCGGACGTCATCGTGTTCTGCGGTGTAGATTTCATGGCAGAAAGTGCCGCCATACTAAACCCGGATAAGACCGTCTTGATGCCTGATGTCGGAGCGACTTGTCCGATGGCTATGATGATCACTCCTGAAGCTTTGCGCGCCGAGAAGAAAAAACATCCAGATGCGGCAGTGGTATGTTACGTGAATACGAGCGCCGCTGTCAAAGCCGAGAGTGACATATGTTGCACGTCCTCAAACGCTGTCAAAATCGTAAATTCGATGAACGAAAAGGAAATCATCTTCGTTCCTGACAAGAACCTGTCGTTATACGTGGCAGCAAAAACGAACAAAAAAATAATACCATGGGATGGATACTGCCCGTCCCACCACATCATCTTAAAAGGAGATGTGCTACTGGCAAAGGCGAAACATCCGGCAGGGAAGATACTCGTGCACCCGGAATGCCGTCCAGAGGTGATAGAATTAGCAGATGAGGTTTTAAGCACAGGCGGGATGGTTCGATATGTTAAAGGGTCGTCTGCGATGGGATTCATCATCGGCACCGAGATAGGAATACTATATCGATTGCGCAAGGAGAATCCAGACAAGACATTCTATCCTTCATCTAACCAGGCCGTTTGTCCAAATATGAAGAAGAACACGCTGGATAAGGTGGCAAAGGCACTGAAAAATATGGAGCATCAGATCACCGTGCCAGAGGATATACGCATTAAAGCAAAACAAGCACTGGATAAAATGTTAAAGGTTGGAAGAGATGATTAAATATCTCGAACTGACCAGGCCGTTGAATTGTCTGATGGCTGGACTGGCAATCTTGATAGGCAGCATCGTCGGAGCAGGTGGTGCTGTATCTCCATACATGTCCCAGATGGCACTTGCATTCATCGCTGGATGTGTCATCACGGCAGGTGGCAACGCCATCAATGATTTTTATGATGCGAAAATTGATGCGACCAACAAACCTTTTAGGCCAATACCGAGCGGGCGCGTCAGCGCTAAGGGTGCCCTCCGTTTCTCTATCGGACTGTTAACAGTCGGCGTTGCTCTATCTTACTTCATAAATTTCATATGCTTTTTGATAGCAATGGCAAATTCGCTAATTTTAATTTATTATGCCTACCGACTCAAGAGGACGGTGTTATGGGGTAATATTTGCATCGGCTATCTCACCGGTTCGGCGTTCTTGTTCGGTGGAGCAGCCGTGAACGGCATTGCAGTCACATCAACGCTCTTTATGCTCGCGATGCTAACTACGATCGGGAGGGAAATAGTAAAGGACATGGAAGATTTAGAGGGAGATAAAAAAGAGGGCGCGGTCACATTACCAATTCGCATAGGAAAACGTAAATCCACAATGGTAGCGTTAATGTTTATCATACTGGCAGTCTTGTTGAGTCCCATTCCAGTAATATTCGGAATCCTCGGCACCTCATATCTTTTAGTGGTGGCTCTGGCATGCGTCATCTTGTTAGTGGGCGGCGCAGTGATAAAAAAATCTCCATCTATGGCATCATTGCTCATCAAGAGTGCGATGGTGGTGGCGCTGTTTGCGTTCATCGTTGGGGCTATGTTAGTCAAATAACACAATTACGAATCCATTATATGGTAGAACAACTAAATAGAAAGTGAAGGAGAGGATTAAAAATGGGTGCAAAAACAACCATAAGTATAATCAAGGCAGATATCGGCAGTGCGCCTGGACATAGGAAGGTGCCCCAGGAATTGTTAGACATATGCAGTACTAATCTGACTGAGGGTGAGAAAAGTGGACTGCTGATAGATTCTTACGTCACGCGGTGCGGAGATGACATATCATTAATAATGACCCACGACATGGGCGTGAATGCGGAGCCAATACATGCCCTCGCATGGGATACATTTAAAGAAGCGGCAGACGCTGCCAAGAAGAAGAGATATTACGGCGCAGGCCAGGATTTACTGTCAGATTCGTTTTCTGGAAACGTCAAAGGAATGGGGCCTGGAAGCGCCGAATTTGAGATTGAAGAGCGCGAAAGCGAACCCATCGTCATCTTTATGATGGACAAGACCGAGCCAGCTTCGTTCAATCTTCCATTTTATAAAATATTTGCGGATCCATTCGGGACAGCTGGGTTGGTGATCGATACCAAGATGCATGACGGTTTCGTGTTCAGGGTACTGGACGTATACGCTAACAAGACGATCAAACTGAAAGCGCCAGAGGAACTGTATGACCTGCTCGCTGTCATCGGCATCAAAAGCAAATTCTGCGTCGAGTCCGTTGCCAAGAAATCTGGAGAACCTGCAGGAGTGGTGTCAACAAGCAAACTAAGTTTGATCGCCGGGAAATACGTGGGCAAGGACGATCCCGTGGCGATGGTCAGATGTCAGAGTGGATTTCCAGCAGTAGGAGAGGTGCTTGATGCATTTGCATTCCCTTACTTAGTGGCAGGATGGATGAGAGGCAGCCACAATGGACCCCTCATGCCTGTGTCACTCAAAGATGCAAACCCGACGCGATTCGACGGCCCGCCACGCGTTGCATCACTTGGGTTTCAACTGAACGATGGAATGCTCGAAGAGCCATGCGATATGTTCGAAGACCCAGCATTCGACCACGCTAGAGCAAAAGCAAATGAGATAGCAGATTATATGCGGCGCCATGGACCCTTCCAGCCTCATCTGCTGGATGAAAAAGAACTGGAATACACGACGCTCCCTCAGATATTGGAACGATTAGAGAGTAGATTCGAGTGAGAAGACGAACCCAGGTCTGATGAGTTCCAAAGCTTTATCGGATTTGAGGGCTAAGTATATGTTGAGGGTGAAATATGCCCAAACGAACTCGAATCATCAATGACCCCGCAGACCTCGTCCCATTATTCCAGGTTTTTGGAAATGATATCCATAAAAGGGTGTTCAACGAGCTTTCCGTCAACTGGAGGACCAAGGAGGAACTTGCAGGACTGATAGGGGGAGATACCAGAAAAAGCCTTGAGATACTTCAAAAAGGCGGATTAATCGAGAGTAAATGGAGGATGCCAGAACTGGGAAAGACCCCTGACGAAGAGTTCCACACATCTTATTCCAGCGTGCAAGTCAATTTTCAGTGTGGATTGGACGATTTAAGCGATTTGATCGTAATAGCTTTTTCCAATGAAGAAGAATTTCGCGATATAATCGAAAAAATACAGAAGGAAATAAAAAAGGAAAACGCCTCGATGATGGGTTTGTGCAAAGCGCTGAACCAAAGCCCATCTTTCATCAGAGGATTGGCAAAAATGTCATCTAAGCTGACAGTCAAGGGCCAGAGGCTGGAGTTGGCTGGAGAAAGGTGAACATCTTTTTTATCTGTTCATCTGTTTTACCTATAAGAGATCTTCAAAAACCCAGCGGAATTGAAAGAAAAATTCAAGATCGTTGATGTGTGGAAAGGTTAAGTAGAGTCTAACAAAAAATAGAGATTAAGCAATTAGCCCAAAGATCCATTAGACTATGCCTATTATTTTCGCTGTTAGCATATAGGCAATCCTTTTGGGGTTTGACTATCTACTAGCAAATGGCTTCCATATCCTACCGAAGCCAGTATAAGTGCCAATTTTTCATTATCAGAGAGGTTAGAGAAGACATCGTTCTGTAGTATCTTGTGGTTACTAAGAATTAATATTGCGAGAGCACCCCAGCTGTGAAAAGCACCTCTATGATTTGGGTGACTTGAGGGCTCCAAGATATCTGGTAATAATGCCGTAATTGCTCCCAGTCCACCAGATATGAGGACTCCTTCAAGAGTCCAAGGCTCCTTATTATGGGACTTATACAACGCATACACACCTAAACTAATTCCTGCACCTATCAAAAGGTGCTCTTTTGAATTCATGTAATTATATTATTACTTCATAATTTAAATACTTAACGGGTCTGTTGCATCATAGGGTGTTGACCAAGAACCAGAACTCTACACCACTCGATAATACAACATTACTAAAATTTAAAAAGTTATTGAATTGATAGGATAAAACAAACACGTTAGATCCCAAGCTGTGGAGTGTAGGCTAGATATGTCTTTCTCATCTCCTCCTTATCTATATGATCATAGATGTCGATGGCGTCCCTTCTCTTGTCTCCTCTGAGCTCTTTGATGAACTCTCTGGGCATTCCTGCTCTTCTCAGGTGAGTGATGAATCAATGCCTATAGCAATGTTGGGGGAGAAAAGTGACTATTAGAACATCTTTTTTATCTGTTCATCTGCCTTTTTCATGACTTCTGCATATAAATCGTTTCCATGGGCGTCGATTCCCACTATAAGGGGCCCGAACTGCTCGACCTCCAAAACCCAAACGGCTTCCGTCATCCCTAGGTCGAGCCAATGTACATCGATAACATGCTTGACCTGTGCAGAAGTAATCGCTGCACATCCGCCAGTGGATGCCAAATAAATGCATTTTTCGTATATACGACCTGCGATACTTTCCATTCCACCTTTGCCGATTATCCCCCTAATATCAAACCTTTTCAGCATCTCCAGCGTCATTTTAGTCATTCTGGCGCTGGTCGTTGGACCTATCGCGATCGGCCGCCACTCTGCATCTTTTCTCATCAGCGGTCCGCAGTGGAATATGGTCGCACCGTCCAGTCCAAATGGCATATTCATCCCATCCGATGATAATAATCGCTTGTGCGCTTCATCCCTGAGAGTTAAGATTGTGCCATCCAGATATACGATGTCTCCTGCCCGCAACTTCATCACGTTTTCTTTGCTTAACGGCGCCACTAGTCTGTGCTCCATTTTTAACCCTCCAGAACGGCAGATGCACGCCTATCGGCCCAGCACTGAATATTGACTGCCACTGGCAATGAGGCGACATGACAATGTGCATACTCGATGTTAACCTTCAGCGCAGTGGTATCTCCTCCCAGGCCCATTGGCCCTATGCCAAGTGAATTGATGGCATCCACCAATTCCTGCTCTAATTTATCTGGTACCGTGTCCAAGCCTCGCAACGCCGCTTTCTTTGCCAGTCTCGCTGCTTTGTCGAACGTGCCTCCAATGCCAACGCCCACGATGATTGGCGGACAGGGCTTGCCTCCGGCATTCTTGACTGTTTCTACGATGAAACGTTTTACATCATCTGCTTCTGATGGTGAGAACATTTTGAGCGCACTCATATTTTCAGACCCGGCACCCTTCACTGCAACAGTAATTCTAATATCTTTTCCATCCACAAAATCGTAGTTCACATCTGGGAAACCAGGACCGATATTCCCAGAATTCTGCCTCGTAATAGGATGAACAGCGCTCGGTCTAAGCGGAACCTCGTCTGTGGCTCTGACTACGCCATCTCTAATCGCTCCTTCCAGGTCAAAATCGATTTTTGCATCCCTCCCTATTTCGATGAAAAATATCGGCACGCCCGTATCCTGGCACATGGGAATGCCTTTTTCTCTCGCAAAATCAGCGTTTTTATGAATCATATCCAGCTGTATGCGTGCAAGCGGATTGCTCTCTCTCTTCCTGGCAGATTTTAGCGCAGAAAGGACATCTTCTGGCAGTGTCGTTTCTGCCTGCTTGAGTAGTTGCACGACTATATTCACGACCTGATCTCGGTTTATTTTGCTCACGATTCTTAATTGAGTTTGAAGTACTAAAAGATTTCAATTCGAAGTATCACTTTGTTGTCAAAAATTTAAAATAAGGAGCAGCATATATAGATTACAAAGGCGGGGGTTGCCAAGTCAGGTCAAAGGCGCAGGGCTTAGGACCCTGTCTCGTAGGAGTTCGTGAGTTCAAATCTCACTCCCCGCATAATGTCCTGCACTTTTTCTATCGGTTGTCGTCTACATCTCTGTCGGACGCCCTCGCACACATGCCTCGCCCCGAACCTCCAGAGGATATTTGCCCGTCACACATCCCAGACACAGGTTCTCGGCGGGAATTCCGATGGATTTGACCAGCCCGTCGATGCTTATATAGCCAATCGAATCGGCACCAAGCGCCAACCTGACATCTTCAATGCTCTTGTTGGAGGCTATCAACTCTTCACATGTTGACATATTGATTCCAAAATAGCAGGGCGAGATGATGGGGGGGCTACCCACCCTTATATGTACCTCATTCGCACCAGCGCTGCGTATCATGTCGACGATTCGCTTGGATGTCGTGCCCCTGACGATACTGTCGTCGATTAATGCCACCCGTTTACCTTTGAGGTTAGACCTGATGACATTCAGCTTCAGTTTTACTGCGGTATCTCGCATTTCCTGACCTGGCATGATGAACGTTCGTCCTACATAACGGTTTTTTATCAGCCCTTCTATATAATTCAAACCCGATTTTATCGAGTATCCGATGGCGAACGTAGTGCCGGAATCCGGTACAGGACATATCACATCCACCTTCCCATCGTGTTCATCAACTAGTGTCTCCCCTATACGGCGTCTCACATCGTATACAAGCCGTCCATCGATGATGGACTCTGGCCTGGCAAAATACGCGTATTCAAAAAAGCAATGTGCGGAATTCTTGTGGCGACATATCTGGTGACTCTCGATTTCGCCATCTTTCAATATTACGAGCTCGCCTGGGTGCACATCTCTGATGAGAGTGCCGCCCAAAACGTCTACTGCGACGCTTTCAGATGCGACGATGTGCCCACCGTCTATCTTGCCGATGCATAATGGTTTAATGCCCAGCGGGTCTCTAACTGCCGCCACCGTATCATCGACGAGAAGCGTTAGTGAATATGACCCCACCAGGCACTGCATTAAACGACGAATCGCCTCTACAAAGTTCGATTTAATCAGCTCCTTGACGAGTAGATGTGCTATCACCTCTGTGTCGGAGTCTGTTATGAAAATTCGCCCTTCTGCCTCCAGCCCAGCTCGCAGCTCCCTGGAATTTATCAAGTTGCCGTTATGTGCGATGGCAATGGTGCCGCCCTTATAGTTGATGAGCAATGGTTGACTGTTCTCAATTCTGGAAGCGCCAGTGGTTGAATATCTGACATGTCCAATTCCAAGAGAGCCTTTTAATAGGTCCAATCGTTTTTTGTCAAAAATCTCCGATACCAGCCCCATTTCTTTGACGTCTCTGATACGCTCACCATCATGGGTTGCGATACCGGCGGACTCTTGACCGCGATGTTGAAGCGCATATAGTGCATAATAAATGAATAATGCAGCCGAATTAACTTCACTGGAAGGGGTAAGTGCAACACCAACCACGCCGCATTCTTCATGCAATTATCAATCACCTAAAGCATTTATTATGTTATACTTTGATATACTTCACCGTTCTTTTAGTCCAGCTGTACCCGCGCATCTTGCTCGTTTTTCCAAATCCGCATGAAGCGCACTGCCTCTTATGGATGCTGTATGAAACACTGCCACATCGTCTGCATTTGCCGTGTGTCCTTTTTTGCCTTTTGCCCATCGAGGTCGTTCCCTTAGTCATTGCTCACCCCCCTCTTTTGGTGGAGGGGATATATATACGACATTGTCACCCCTCATCACAACCACGCCCAATTTTTTTACAACTCCCGCGTCATTCAGTTCTTCGGTTTTGTCCAATACCAGATTCATATGGACATCATAACCTTGAAGATTTCCTCTAAATCCCCTTCCATCTTTGAGCCTCACTATGACTGGCGCATTTAGCGAACCATTTAAAATATCAAGCGGACGTTTCTCCATGAAATACCTCCAAATAATTTTATTTTTAATCACATTCAAGTTGCAATGTATTATATGCATCCTTCATGTGTACCTTTATATCATTTGCATTGAAGTTAAAAGTTTGGGTGTGAGACGTTGAAAATCAAAGCCAGACACCATTTAAGGGATGACGTAAAGAAGAAAATAATAAACCAACTCAAATCTACCTTTGGAATGGATGTTGAACAACTCTCCACTGCCCAAAAATTCGAGAGTATAGAGACTGATGACGAATACCGTATTGTGCTCGTAAATGATGAACCAACCTTCTTCATGACTATGAGCCCAGAGCATGGCGAAAAGATATTCCCGACGGTTAGGGGCGCACTCAAGTTCGGACCGAAACGGAATCTGGTCGTAGTTGATAGTGGCGCTGTTCGGGCAGTATCCAAGGGCGCAGATATAATGTGCCCCGGCATCGTGGAGGCAGATAGCCGAATACGAAAAGGAGACATAGTCATCGTTGTGGACGAGGTGCATGGTAAACCACTTGCCGTTGGGATAGCGTTGACGTCTGGTGAAGAGATGATTGGGAATAGTGGAAAGGTAATCAAATCGATTCACCATGTGGGCGATAAGATATGGAAACTCGAGATATGATTATAAAGGAAGCAAGTTTAAATATATGTCAATATAATATAGCCCCGAGGTGAAGTTAATGTCAAAAGGGTTTTTGAGTAAACTAATTGGATCGAAACCAAAAGTAGGGGTTGATGAATATACGGAACTGGATATGGGAATGTACGAAGAGGGTCTGGATGAGGAACCCGCAGAGATGTATGTACGGATTGCTCAATTGTCCAATCTCAACGAGCTTCCAGAGTTGAAAAAAGAAGTATACGAGGGCAATATCGTGATGATCGACATCTCGCTCATAAAAAATGATAAATTGATATCAGAGCGGGCAATCAGGGGCCTCAGACAGGTGGCTGCGGACGTTCGTGGTGACATCGCAGGCATTGGAGACAATCAAGTGATAGTCACTCCGAGGTCCGTGAAGATAAATCGAACCAAAATTATCAGTGGAAGATATTGAATGATGGCGCTGTCGATGCGAAGTTCGAAATTTGGAGAACCTCGGCATGAGTTGCCAGTGCGGTTTTAAGCATGTTGATACGCTCCACCTCCGGCACGATATGGATGCCATAGCTCGGCGTGGACATGGAACCTTTGGTTTATTGTCAGAATCGTTCGTGACAAACGTCGAAGGCATCCTTGACCGCATCGAAAGTATCGTTCAAATGAGTAAAAAATGAGCGGAAGCCGAATCTCAACTAATTCGCATCGATGAGATTTTACGTACCATCAGGGAAGTAAAATCTGGCAGGATATAAATCACCGTTATCATAGAAGACCCAGCTGGTAACAGCGCCATCATCTCGAAGTGTGCAACACGGCGAAAGCTCACGAAGAAAGAGGCAGAAAAGTTGAAGACGGGATGATCGTTGTTTAAATTCTATTGGATTTTGATTTCACTCACCCTGATGCCGTTTTCAACGACCTCTCCGACGATTTTTCCACCGGCGATCTTCTGCGCTTTTTTGCCCTCGCCCCATGGAATGACCGCAAGAAATCCCATGCCCATGTTAAAGGTTTGGTACATCTCCCTATCACTTATGCCGCCCTCCTCTTGCAAGAACTTGAAAATGGGTTGAGCCTCTAAAGGTTTATCAAAATTGAAGCCATGGTCGGTTATGCGCCCCAGCTTCAGCAAGCCGCTTCCGGTGATATGGGCCAATCCGTGTACCTCGCACTTTTTTATCAGTTCCAACACTTCCATATAGATGCGTGTCGGGGTAAGTAGCACTTCTCCAATACTTTTTTTTGAATCCGATGAAAATGAATCCCGATACGAATAACCAGCGCCTTCAATGATCTTTCTCGCCAGCGTGAGACCATTGCTATGGATACCAGAACTGGGTAGACCGAGAATGACATCTCCTATCTGAATATCCTTGCCGGTGATTATTTTGTCCTTTTGGACCCACCCAATACATGTGCCTGCAAGGTCAAAACCACGGATAATATCGGGCAGTGTGGCAGTCTCACCCCCTATGATTGAGACGTTCGCGATTTCAGCGCCTTTTTGAAGCCCCATTCCGATTTGCTCCATCACGTCCTCGTTTATTTTTTCCATAGCTAGATAGTCCACGAATGCCATGGGCTCCGCCCCAACTGCCAACAAGTCGTTTACGTTCATCGCTATGCAGTCGATGCCGATGGTGTCCCACTTTCCAATGGCACTAGCGATGAGCACCTTAGAGCCAACGCCGTCAGTGGTCATGGCGAGTGCAAAGTCACCCAGATCGATCAGGCCTGCATAATGCCCTATGTCGATTAAAGGCGCTCCAAACCCCGTTCTTTTAAACATCAGATGCTTGGTCAAACGTTTGATGGCACTATTTTCTTTTGAGATATCCACGCCAGCCTCGGCGTATGTCATCCCCTTCCTCATCGCTCTTCACCCAATTTGAACTCATCATGCAGCGCCTTCACGGAAGTATTCGCATCCTTCTTGCTGACGACGAAGGAAATGTTCACTTCAGACGAACCCTGTGATATCATCCGTATGTTAGCGCCAACTTTACCTAATGCAGAAAAAACGCGTCCAGCCACTCCAGGCGTTCCTGCCATTCCTGCACCAACGACGGCGATGCTGCACACATCCTCGTCGTATGTGATGTTCCTGACCACGTTCTCGATGAATTCGGATTTAAGGGCGCTAAGCGCTTTATTTAGATGTGAGCAATCGATGACCAAAGAGAGATTTGCCTCAGACGAACCTTGCGAAATCATTATAATATTTACTCCAGCATCGGCGAGTGTGGCGAATACCCGTGCGGCAACTCCGGGCGTCCCCACCATTCCCGCGCCGCTGACGTTTATCAATGTAACGTTTTTAATTATGGTAACCGCCTTGACGATGTCCTTCAATTCTTCATGGTCTTTCACGATGATGGTGCCTGGGTGGTCTGGATTGGTCGTATTCTTAACCCGTACTGGGATGTCTCTTTGAATGGCTGGCTCTATCGTTTTTGGATGTATCACCTTGGCTCCGAAATAGGATAGTTCCATCGCCTCGAGATATGATATCACTGGCAACGTTCGTGCTTCTGGGATGATCCTTGGGTCTGCAGTCATGATGCCATCTACATCACTCCATATCCAAATCTCGTCGGCATATATTGCAGCGCCAATGATGGATGCACTATAGTCAGAACCGCCTCGTCCCAGGGTCGTAATCACTCCTTTTGTATCAATTGCTATAAAGCCAGTTATGACTGGAATCGTCTTTTTTTCGATTAATGGAAGAATGCACTTCTTGACATTTTCGTTGGTAATCTCGAGCAGTGGTTTTGCATTCTTAAAATTACTATTAGTTACAATGCCAGCTTCCCCGCCAGTGAGTGAGGATGAATCCAGTTTCATCGACAAAAGGGTGCCAGTTAGTATTGGGGTTGATAGCCTTTCCCCGAATGACAGTATATAGTCGTGTGATCTATCTGTCAACTCTCCCAGATGGCAAATGCTGATGAGAGCGTTTGACATGTCTCCTATTTTAGCATTCAATTCCTTGATTACAGAACTTACTATTTTCGCATCATCGATGGCATTCTTGGCGGCATCATGGTGTTGCTCTGTCAGGCTCTTTACGAAACTGTTGATTTCGGTAACATCCCGATTTTTTGATGCCTTTTTCGCCATTTCCTCTAATTGGTCTGTCACACCTGCCATTGCTGAGACGACTACGGCTATCTCGTTTCCTTTCTCATAGCTCTGTCGTATAATGGATGCAACGTCCCGTATTTTAACTCCATCTGCGACCGATGTTCCGCCGAATTTCATGACGAGTCTCATATGGTCAACCATCTTACACGTGATGCACATAATATAAATGGTGCGGATTTATAAGGAAACGTATGGCATAACTTTGATAAATATCCATCCGAGCATTACAAATGCGACAAATACCGTGAAGAAGTATGCGCTTTTGCTCCACTTGATGACCTTGCGCCCGTCCAGAGGGCCAAACGGAAGCAGGTTGAATAGGGCGATTAAGATGTTGATGATTACTCCATATATCCCAATCTTGGCGATAAAACCGCCCAACCATAGGAGGGGCAGGAACAGAAATACGAGTAATATGCTCGTCATCGGTCCTGCGATCGCTATCTTTCCATTCTGACTGCGCGTGATATATTGTCCAACTATCATTACGGCGCCAGGTGCCGCAAATACGATGCCAACAAAGTATGCCAATAGAATTGCGAACATCAGCATGGTTGGACTCATCCTGAATTCTGCCCAATATCCATATTTCTGGGCGACGATTTTGTGCGCCATCTCATGTAGCAGAAATGCGATTCCTACGGTAAACAGGGCTAATATCATGGGTTGTATGAAGCCTGGCGAAAGTATCATACCTCCATCACGCGCGAATAGTATCGCAAATGCAAAGGATATCGCCAGCCACGCAATTATGAGGTGCTTGATCTCTGTTTTGCTAGTTCTTATTCGAAATACCATTATCTATCTGCCTCAGAATTGTATTCCTGTTTGGGTAAATATAACCCATATTCCTATGAATGTACCGAGCATGCTTCCGATGTTAGCCATTGCTGCGACCAGTATTATCCGGAACAATCGATTTTTCATTAAGTCGCTAAACGTCTCAATATGGGTTATCGCGATTATATCCTCGCTTGTGGGATTTCTGACCCATGCCTCAACCAGCCCAGCAAACCATCCGGCGGCCAGGAACGGATTGAGCGATGTCATCCATGCAACCGAGAATGCAGTGAGTATTGATAATGGATGTCCTCCTGCTATTGCCGCGCCAGCACCACTCAATACCCCATTTATGATGAACCAGTAACCGAAGGCGATAAGTATTACGTGTGACGGACTCCCTGTCAAGATAAGAAATGCAAAGATTCCAATGACAGCTGCGATGACCATAATTCCGATAATTTTTGCCAGGTCAACCCGTTTCTTTGGGAGCGCCGTCAACTCTTCTGGAGATGGAATCGATTCGGGAGCTGAGAGGAATTTTTGAACGCCGGCGCGATGACCAGCGCCCAGAACAGCGACGACCCTGCCATCTTGACATACACTTAAAAGGTTTCTGGCAATATATGCATCTCTCTCGTCCACCAGAACCTTTGCCGCATTCGGCGCCAATTGCCTGAGTTCTGCTATGAGCTGTGTGACCGTATCCTCTTCCGTGACCTTTTCCAGGTCTATCTTACTGCTTCCATCGCTTCCGATTCCTAATAACGTGCCTATCAGTGCAAAGAACATTCGCATTTTCTCGAAAAACGTCATTTTACACCAGAATCGCTGCATGGTTATCTGGATATCCCGGTCTACAAGGACTATTCTGGCGCCAATCTCTTCTGCCTTGTCGATAGCCGATAACATCTCTGCACCAGGTTTTACGCCAACATCTGCACCGATTTTCTTTTGTGCAAATGCCAGCAACCACTGGACCAAAACGAAGTAGAGCTTTCCACCCTTTAGGATATCCCTTATCGACAATTCTTCTGGGACGTCTCCCCTCAGTGCATGGTATCGTTTAGCACATAATTCAACTGCAACTATCTGGGGCCGTTCTCGTTCGATGACATATTTAACTTCTTCGACACTCTTGTTGGAGACGTGGGCAGTACCGATGATAATTATCTCATGAGCATTGTCTTTCATTATATCCTCTTTTTATTCTCTCGCAGGAGTCGAATCGATTTTATTAAATCCGTTCTGGAAACGATTCCGACAATCGCTCCATTTTCCATGACCAGCAATCGCCCGACCTCTCTCTGGGACATCGTCTTTAATGCCGTAAACGCATCATCATCCGGAACAATTGATAGGACGTCGCGGGTCATTATCTCCTCTACAGAAGTAATGTCTCGCCGCTCGCGGGGAATTTTTTGCACATCAGAGAACGTCACGATGCCCTTGACGCTCTTCCAGGCTTCATCGACCACTGGATATCCCATGTGTTTCTCCTTGAACATCAGGTCGACTAGCTTGCTGACGGTCATAGTTGGTGGTACGGATATCACGTTACGGGTCATGACATCGCTGACTTTGACGTCATCCAATGTCGTGGCAATTTCCGTAGCTTCCCCTTCCTCGGATGCACCGATATACACAAAAAATGCTATCAATATGAGAAATGGATGGAGCATCATCAAGCCGAATATGCCCATGGCAAACGCAAACATCTTTCCAACATATACTGCATTACGTGTCGCATTGATGTAGGACATTCGCGTCGCCAAATATGCCCTCAATAACCTGCCACCATCCATTGGGAAGGCAGGGATTAGATTAAAAATACCTAAAACCACATTCAATGCTCCCAATAAATGTAATAAGATGGAGATGGGAGAATCGCCGCCAACTACTGGCCTGACCAACGAATACAACAATGTGAATATAACCGCGAGCATAAGGCTTACACCAGGACCAGCCATAGCCATTTTCAACTCGATTTTTGGATTCCGTGGAATTTCTTCCATCGATGCCACTCCGCCAAATAACATTAACGTGATATTTTTAATTCTCACACCATTTTTTAGCGCCACATACGAATGTCCCAGTTCGTGTAATATGACGCAACCGAATAGTGATACTGCGGCAAGTCCGCCAAAAACATACCGCAGTGTTATGGATTCAACCACAGAGAATCCAAATGGTGCTGGGCTATTGGCGAAGACCAGTACGAATATTGGCAGGATAATGAGAAATGTAATATGGAGTTTGATGGGTATGCCCATTACTTTTCCAATCTGAATTGACGTTTTTAGTGATATCATATATTTCATATTAGATATCACGATAAACTATATATCTTCTTAGTTCACAATGGGTATCTGAGGAATCTAATATGAAGGCTGAGATAACATCACTACTTGGTTTGAAGGTCTACACAGATAGAGGCAAATACGTTGGGAAAGTCGGCGACACCGTACTCGACGCAAATGAGAAAAAGATAACGGGTCTGGCGATCTCCGACCTGAATCCCGACACCTTCGATATACAAAGTCGAGGTGTCATCATCCCATATCGCTGGGTGATGTCGGTAGGAGATGTCGTGGTGATAAAACAAACCGCCGATAGGTTTAGGCAAAAGGTCGTAGAAGAGCCCGAAGAATCCCTGAGTGATGAAGGAACGTGAAGTTTATTCGGATATCAAGGCAATACCTCCTATAGTAATCAGAATCGACGGCAGAAATTTTAAAAGGACGCTGGAGCGATTGAGTTCCCAGAAGCCGTATGACAAGACGTTTGCGGGGGCTATGGCGGATTCGACCGAGAGTCTTATGAAAGAGAGCGGACTAAGTCCACAGTTCGCGTACACGTTCTCGGATGAGGTCAATGTATTCTTCTTGAAACTCCCATTTCATGGCCGAATTGAGAAATTGGACTCCATCGTCCCGAGTTTTTTATCAAGTGCATTGACGTTGGCACTGGATAGTAAAATGCCATTGTCTTTCGATGCGCGCGTCGTCCCCCTCTCCAGAGAGGATATATGTGGGTACTTAGAATGGCGCCAAGCAGAGGCATGGAAAAACCACGTACACTCGTATGGATATCATGCTCTGCGAGAAGATGGTTTATCTAAACGAACTGCAGCGTCGAGGATGATGGGCATGAACGCAAAAGAGGTTCATGATATGTTGTTTGAAAAAGGAATCAATCTGACCAAGACCCCACTGTGGCAGAGGCGTGGCATACTAATTTTAAAGAAGAAGTATAAAAAGTCCGGATATGACCCAAAAAACAGGGCAAAGGTGGTGACCGACAGGAGCAAGGTCATTCAGGACTGGGAATTGCCACTCTTCAACTCAAAGGAAGGACAAATGCTAATCAGTAAGCTACTGGCAGAAGAATGATTCGCGCCAAAATCTTAGGTTGACTTCTACTTCTTTTGAACTCAAGCCAAGGTCACGTGCGATCTGTTTAGATGTGAACTACCCCCTACAACCTCCAGTTGCGAGGAAGGAGATTCTTACATCTATCATACCAAAACTGTTTTTGGGACTATTCCGATCAACAGACCTGTTTTTCGCGGTTTACCAACGAATTGTTGAAAGCAAGCCCCGTCCACAGGGCAGCATGTTTTAAATATTTATTTTGAGTTCGGTTTTAATTTATGATTGGAATAAACATCTGCGTTTGAATGTACGCATATTTTTTATATCCCCTTTACGTGTGATGCTTTTGTTTTTAGGAGTGATATTAACCCCCTCTCTTAAGATAATGGTTTATCTCTTTTTAGCGAGCATATCAATTTTTTAATCTCTATTTAAAACTATTGCTATTTTTAGCGTTGACCTAGAATGAACATCTGGGCATCCGCTTAACTCTTTGATTTAAGCGGGCCGGAAGGGATTTGAACCCTTGACCTATGGGTGACTCTCCAACTTAATTCCTTTGGAATTTCAACATGCATCAGATGAGACATGTCGCAGTTCGGAGAACTGCGAGAGTTGTATTTCCTTCGGAAATTCGGAAATTCAACACCCCGACTAAATCAACAGATTTAGCGGACTCGCAGATGTTTCATCTGCGACCCCTCTGGTGGAGTTGTAATCCAGGTGGGACTTCAGCAGTGCTCGATAGATTCATAATGCGAGCGCATGCAACGCTTTGGTTCAAACGTTCTAATAGAACGTTTTGGTTCAAGCGTTCTAATAGAACGCTTTGGTTAAGAGCCCATCGCTCCACCTAACTAAGCTACCGGCCCATAGTGATAAAATACTTACAACGCAGTTCAGTCGGGGCGATTTAGGAATATTTCGATGGAGGAAACGTTGATACTATCTCCTTTCTCTCCTTCCAACTCTTCGGTTCCGATTTTGATGTCTTTGATATTTATGTCCTTCATAAATCGATTTCTTACCACTTCCGTGGTGTCGACTGCCCTCGAGATCGCCCTACCTCTTGCCTTGATAGTAACGTCTTTTACGCCATCGTTAAACTGTGTTACCGCGGCAAGTACGTAGTTCATTACTGGTTTGTTTCCAACGTATATCACGTTATCTTCTGTGCTGTTTTTTGCCATCTGCAATCGCCTCGCTTTCTAATTGACGTTCGTCTTATTAACTTTTCCCTTTTTATCGATAAACTTTAAACCAGAAAGAGCGATAAAATAATGGGCATCCTAAAAAGGTTCGAGTGATAGGAGGACGATATGGGCGCAATGATCGTGACAGGTGGATTTTTCGGAGATGAAGGAAAGGGCAAAATCGTGGCATATCTGGCTCATCGAGATAAGCCAACCGTAATAGCAAGGGGAGGGGTTGGGCCGAATGCAGGGCATACTGTTGAGAGAGGAGACGAAAAGTATGGAGTTAGAATGGTTCCATCAGGCTTTATCTATGAGAAGGCGCGCTTGTTAATCGGCGCTGGCGTTTTGGTCGACCCGCGTGTTTTGGAGCACGAGGTAGCAGAGCTGGGAGTAAAGGGTCGCATCGGCGTCGACAAACGCTGTACGATTATCGAAGAAAGGCACATTCAAGAGGATAAAGGAACTGCGCGATTGGCAGATATAATCGGTACGACGGGTACCGGATGCGGTCCTGCAAATAAGGACCGGGTTATGCGATGTGCGCGTCAAGCGAAAGATGTGGAGGAGCTGAGAGAATATATTGCAGACGTGCCATTGGAGATCAACAGAGCCCTGGAGATGGGCGAACACGTAATTATCGAAGGGACCCAGGGCTTTGGTATATCTTTATTCTATGGGACGTATCCTTACGTAACGTCAAAAGATACGTCGGCATCCCAGATCGCCGCTGACGTCGGCATCGGCCCAACTAAGGTCGATGAAGTGATGATAGTCTTCAAGGCATTTCCGACACGAGTCGGTGGAGGCCCCTTCCTTGATGAGATGCACCCAGAAGAAGCGCAGAAACTCGGCATCATCGAATATGGTACGGTTACGGGGCGCCCAAGGCGCATCGGCAGATGGGACGGAAAGATGGCGCGATATTCAGCGATGATCAACGGGGCAACACAAGTGGCATTAACGTGTCTGGACAAGCTCGACCCTACATGCAGGGGCGTTACCGATTATGACGAACTCAGCGATATGGCAAAGACGTTCGTGCGCAAAGCAGAGCAGGATATAGGGGTGCCAATCACGATAATATCTACTGGTTCACAGATGTCCGAAACCATAGACCTGCGGGGCTGAGGTTGATTTAGATGAGCATAGATGCCAAATCTAAGATATTATGGATTCTCATTGTGTGCTTGATGCTTCTATTAAGCAGCGGCACAGCAGGGTGGCTATCTCGTATCTCACTCTCTATTGACAAACCAGAATATCCTGTGGGGGAGACGGTTGGTGTTACGATTCAGAATACTGGTTTGTGGTACATACATGGAATTCCGTCGATCACAGTGTACAGGAACGATGGCTCCAAAGTTTATGAGCACATACCATTCGAATTTTCCGGTGCTTTTCCTCTACAAGATATGGGCACGTTTTACTGGACTCCACGTGAGCCAGGCGAGTACAGGCTCGTTGGAAGAATATATGTAGCATGGAATGGTGCAGAGATTAGCGCGGGGCTTGGAGGATGGAACCGGCTGGAGTCCAAGACCAGTATTGTCGTGGTATAGATTATATGCATTGAAACATACATTCAATGCCATGAGAGAATTTATCGTAGTCGGTCACACTGCATTATCGTAGTGCACAACAGGATGGATAGAAATGAGCATGATAGATATGGCGATTAAGATATTGGAGCAGGGGCCAATTTGCTACAATTGTTTGGGGCGACAATTCGCAAAACTGGCGACCGGACTGACCAATAAGGAACGGGGGATTGCAATCAAGAGGGCTTTAATGATGTTTGCCGACCAGAAGTCAAAAGAAGGAGAGGATTCTCTGCAAAAAAGACTGGAATCGCATACAGGCAAAAGATGTTGGGTATGCAATGGACTATTCGAGAATCTGGGCGTCTGGGCCAGGCTAGCGACGGATAAGCTTTCAGACCATCAGTACGACACGTTTCTCGTCGGCACTAGGGTATCTGGACTGCTTGCGGAAAACGAGGAGATTCTGTGGGCGGAGTCCGGGGTGGTATACGCAGAGCCGCTCAAGTCAGAATTGAATCGAGAGGTGGGAAAACTGATCTACGCCGAAACTGCCAAAGAAGTGGATTTTGAACGACCAGATATAGTCGTCATGCTCGATATAGTTGAGAACAAGGTCGAATTGGATGTCAACTCGCTGTTTATCTACGGGCGGTATAAAAAACTGGTACGAGGCATACCACAAACCAAATGGCCGTGCAGAGAATGTGATGGAGAAGGTTGTGAACACTGTAATTATCTCGGAAAAATGTATAAGGAATCGGTAGAGGAATTGATAAAGGGCCCAGTTATCGAGCTCAGCGGGGGCATCGACATGGTATTTCATGGGGCAGGGCGCGAGGATATAGATGCTCTCATGCTTGGCAGAGGGAGGCCTTTCGTACTGGAGGTTAAGCGTCCGCTACGCCGACACTTCGATTTGGTGCATTTAAAGGACGATATCAACAACTGCGCCAAGGATAAGGTCGAGGTGAGTGACTTGATTTTTGTCACTAAAGATGTGGTAGAGGATATTAAGGCCAATACCACGGATAAAGTTTATAGGCTTAAAATTACATTTAAAGGTGTCATCTCACGAGAAAAACTTAAAGTTGCATTGGACCAACTAAGTGGTTCTATCATCAAACAGAGAACGCCAACGAGAGTAGCACATCGACGAGCAGATAAGCTCAGAAAAAGAACCGTGCACTCTGTTGAGCTTGAAGATATGAGCGACAACTCAGCAACGATTCAGGTTCATTGTGTGGGCGGACTATATGTCAAAGAACTGATATCCGGCGATGCTGGAAAGACAAAACCAAGCCTTTCTGAGTTGCTTGGGGTTGATGTCCATATGGTAGAACTGGACGTCATTGAAATTAAGGAATGAGTCGGAGGATTTGCATGCAGAAATCACATGGTGAAAGAAGAAAAACTAGACATAAACTCAAAAAATCGACAAGAGAGAAGGGCATTTCTCCCATAAGCAGAGCGATTCAGGAATTTGTAATAGGACAGAATGTCCATATTTCCATCGACCCAAGCATCCATAAGGGCATGCCGCATCCCAAGTTTCATGGCAGGACTGCTACAGTCATGGGTCAGCGTGGAAGGGCATATTTACTTGAAGTAAGGGATGGAAATATGATGAAAGACATAATAGTATGCCCACAGCATCTTAAACCGCAGAAGTGATTCAATGATCGTTAAAGAGATTATAAATGAGGAATTACTGACCCTTGCGGAAGTGAAGAGCAGTCTCACCGACATTCAGAAAAAACGCACTACTGCTGGTAAGGAGTTGAGATATGAGCAACGTCGAGCGATTGAACATGCGACGAAATTTGCCAAAACCAGTGAGAAGTCTGCTAAGACGCTGGTAGAGCAGCTCTTAAAGCTCGAAAAGATGAAGCCTGGAATCGCCATCAAAATTGCAGATATAATGCCAGAGACCAGGGACGAATTGCGGTCGATATATGCAAAGGAGCGATATACGCTTGATGCCGAAGAGCTGGATAAGATATTGAACTTGGTTAGCAAGCATGCATAGATATTCGATTGGTATGTGTAAGTATATTGTTGAATATGGAGTTGGAATCGATGGCCCCGAACGAAGAGAAAGAAGAATATGCGCTGGTTTTGGATTATTTGCCATATGGTCATCCGGACGATTCCCGACCAGTATACCAAAAGAAACCAATAGTTCATAGTGTGGGCGAGGACCATTTTGTGCTGTTGGAATTGATTCCCAAAGAAGGCGTGGTGCCGCAGACTCAGGAGCGAGTTTATGTTGGCGAGGGTGACAGGAAAGAAATAGACCATGTCAAGAGGAGACTTAAATACGACGAGCTCACGCATGGCGCTAGAATCGAGCTCCCTTATGTGCTTGAAAAGCGGGTGATTGACGACGAAGAGCGGTTTGTCGATTTCTTTAACGAAGCCCAACCTCTGACGACCCGATTACATCAGTTGGAGTTGCTCACCGGCATCGGTAAAAAGTTGATGTGGACACTCATCGATGAGCGGAAGAAGGGCAAATTTACGAGCTTTAAAGACCTCAGAGACAGGGTTAAAGGTTTGCACCATCCGGAGAAGCTTATCGTTCACAGGATAATAGAAGAGCTACGGGATGAGCATATAAAATATCGGATATTTGTGAGATAGATGCATGACCAACATTTTTTGATAGACCCACGAGTCGTTGGGCGCATCATCGATTATGCAGATATCGACGATGACGTAGTGCTTGAAATCGGCGCTGGTGCTGGCAATCTAACAAAAGCACTTGCGGCAAAAGCCGCTAAGGTGTTCGCCATCGAATCAAGTGGCCGTTTGGCAGAGATGATAAGTGACCTCAAACTTCCCAATGTCGATATCATCCACGGTGATGCGCTGAAAGTGGACTTCCCCGAATTTGACAAGGTCGTTTCCAATCTGCCGTATTCTATTTCGTCCGATATTACATTCAAACTCTTAGAGCATGATTTCCAGCTGGGCATCTTAATGTACCAACACGAGTTTGCCAAACGAATGGTTGCAACTGCCAATACTAAAGACTACAGTAGGCTTTCAATATGCGTTCAGTATTTCGCAGATGTAGAGATACTGGAGAGCGTACCCAAAACCGCATTCCGCCCACAACCAGAAGTAAAATCTGCCATAGTGAAGATTGTTCCACGACCGCCCACGTTGAACGTGTTGAATAAAGAATTCTTCTTCGATTTCGTGACCGCTGTGTTTACGCAACGAAGAAAACAGATGAAGAACGCTATCATCAATATGTTCCAGATAAAATCCAGATTTGTCCACGGGTCGCACTGTGATGCCAATGAAATCGTCAATATGTTGCCAAGAAATATGATGCACAAGCGACCAGGAGAGTTATCTCCCGAAGAACTCGCAATTCTGTCCGATATGGTATATGAGGCAATCTCATGATTGTGCCAGAGGTGTCACTGCCCGATATATATGAACCCGCAGAGGACTCGTTTTTGATGATACAGGCAGCGCTTGCCGAAGTACGAGAGTCGGATTACGTTCTGGAAATCGGAACAGGTTCGGGCATCGTTTCAATGTGCCTGATGGACCGTGCAAAAGTGGTTGCCACCGACATCAATCCATATGCTGTAACATCTGCAAGGCTAAATGGAGTGGAAGTCATCAGGACCGATATGTTTGGCGGGATTAGTGGAAAGTTCGACCTGATACTTTTTAATCCACCATATCTACCAACTTCTAAAGACGAAAAGGTCGATGGCTGGATTGAATGTGCATGGAATGGCGGAAGGGACGGACGGACAGTCATCAATAGATTTTTGGGGCAGGCGAATGAACATTTAGGAGAAGGGGGCCGAATTTTATTATTGATATCTTCGCTGACTGGAATTGAGCAGGTCAAAGAGAAGATGGAGTCACTTGGTTTTGCGGTAGATGAAGTTTTGAGCGAAAAGCACTTCTTTGAGAGATTGGTGGTCCTTCGCGGCAAGAGGATAGTTCTATGATGGGAAGACGTATAATGGTAGTTGTTATATGAAATGATGATATTAAATTAAGGCAGCAGATATGTCAAATAACAAAAAATATGTGGAACTGCTCTGGGCAGATGGATGGGGGAACAAAAATGACTATTGAGGATATCAAAGCTAAAATCTTGCCCATACTTAAAAGATATGGTGTTCAAAGGGCGGCACTCTTTGGTTCATTTGTAAGAGGTGAAGAAAGAGGGAGTAGTGATATTGATATTCTCATAGAGTTCAAAGATAGAGAAAATAAAACTCTACTTGACCTTGTAGGACTTGAGTTGGAACTTGAAGATATCCTGAATCGCGAAGTCGATCTTCTAACTTACAATTCAATACACCCTTTGCTTAGAGACTATATTCTCGATGAGCAGGAGGTTTTTTATGAAGAAAGATCATGAGATATTCCTTAAACATATACTCAAAAGTATCGAACTTATTGAAGAATACACAAAAGGGAAAACGAAAGACGACTTGTGAAAAACTTACCACTGGAACTACGGTAGAAATATAGCGAGGTTCCATGGAGACAAATTGCGAGTATGAGAGACAAACTTATTTATGGGTACTTTGGGGGTCGATATTGAATTTACATGGGGGGGTTGTTGAAAGGGAATTACCTGTGCTGAAACAAAATATACTTACCATTATGGAGAAATGAGATATACAGATTCAAGAAGTTTCCGCCCAAGGGAGATAAATTATGACTGTGATAACAAAAACTGTCCACCTGCAGAGTAAAGGCAATGTCGACATCATCGACATCACTGACAAAGTTGCTGAATTGCTGAAAGAGTCTAATCTGAAGGATGGCATCGTTACAGTCTTCGTGCCTGGGTCCACCGGTGCCATAACAACGATAGAATATGAGCCCGGTCTTGTCGAAGATTTGGCCAATGCACTGGAACGAATGGCACCACAGGAGATGGAATACAAGCACAATCTCAAATGGGGCGATGGCAATGGCCACTCCCATGTGCTCGCCTCGCTGTTGGGCCCAAGTGAGACGATACCCTTCTCGAATGCGAAATTGATGCTGGGCACATGGCAGCAGGTCGTATTCATCGATTTGGATAATCAGCCGCGATCACGCAGGCTGATACTTCAAATTATTGGAGTTTGACCATATATGGGCCATCCCGTTCGTAACCAAGTTTTTTATAGTACTCTCGCACACCTATACCGCTGATGATAGCAATCCTGCTAAATCCTGCGTCAAGTGCAAGCTCTTCAGCACATTTTAAAAGCTCTTCTCCATATCCCCTATGCTGCCATTCGCTTGCGGCTTTTTGTCCCAATGGAACCATCGGACCATAAACGTGCAGCTCGCGAACCAGGGCGGCATCTTTTAATTCTGGTCTGTATGGATTATGCGGAAACCTGAGCCGCAGAAATCCAATTAGAATATCGCTTTCTTCAAATGATATAAAATGTTCAAGACCATTGCACGCGTTGTATTCTTCTATCTTCAGTTCAATATGCTCTGGGTGAGGGACAATGCCCTTCAGCAGTGCATGTCCCACTTCTCGACATCTGATACACTGGCATCTTTTATTCAATTCGTTAAGTCTGTTTTCAACAAGTTGTTGGATATTGCTCTTGGTCACGCCTGCCATAATCAAGTGTGCGGGAATCTCTCGCTGAATTCGCTGCAATCTGGTCCATTTGGAAAGCAGCATCTTTATTTGGCATATCAATTTGATGGCATCTTCGTTCGTCAGCGGGTCGTATTCTCCGCTTTGCCACATTTCATACAACTGCGTCCCCTCTATCACCAGCGTTGGATATATCTTCAGATAATCAGGGCAGAATTTTGGGTCGGTGAATATGCGCCTGAACATATTGAGGTCCATGTCAAAATCTGAACCAGGCAACCCAGGCATCATGTGAAATCCGACCTTGAATCCGCTGTCTCTGAGGACGGCGTTGGCCTCGATAACGTCCTTAACGGTGTGCCCCCTCTGCATTCGCTTCAACACGAAATCATACGTGCTCTGAACCCCCAGTTCGACCTTGGTTCCACCCATCTTCAACATCTGGTCGACATGCTCTTTTCGTGCCCAATCCGGACGCGTCTCAAACGTAATTCCTACGTTTCTGACCTTTGCCGTTTCATTAATCGCCTGTGCACTTTCAAGCGACAAAGTTGCGCACCCCGCAGAGCCAAAACAGTTCATCGCATCTATACAGCGTCGGACGAACCATTCCTGGTAGCACAGGGAACGGGATGTAACTGTGCCACCCATGACGATCAATTCTGCTTTGTCGACGGAGTGCCCCATCTGTTTCAGTTGTTTAAGCCGCTCCGTCACCTGGCGGTAGGGGTCAAAATCCTGCTGAACCGCGCGCAATGCTGCAGGCTCATAGCCAGTATAACTTTGCGGCGATTGGAAATGGGATTGGGGGCCTCCAGGACATGGAACACATAAACCATGTGGACATTTGTGAGGAGACGTCATCACCGCTATTACCGCGACTCCAGAAATAGTTCGAACGGGTTTTATCTGGACCAATCTCTTGATGATGTCCCGTTCACTCCCAGTGGCGGTGGAAAGTATAGCGGAATTCTTTGGAAAGCCGGATAGTCCGTACTGCATGCTAATCGATTTCTTGGCGGCATTTAATTCGTCGTGGGTGCGGACTTCTCCTTTTAATATCATCTCCACTACTTCTCGACATGCTGACTTGGAGTTGGACACCTTTTACCAGCCCTCCCAGTGCTCTATCCTCTCACCCAGCCTTGGTGGCGTATCTGGCATCTCATCTGGATGTCCAATCGCTACCAATGCAATTGGTCGCACGTGCGCTGGTATGCTCAAAACCGATGAAACTTCTCTCTCATCGAAGGCGCCTATCCAGCAGGTTCCAAGGCCCAGAGAATGGGCAGCAAGTAATATGTTCATCACCGATGCTGTCGCATCCTGAATGGCATAAAGGGCAGCTCTTGCCCCATAACGCCGTTCTGAGCGCAGCATATTGGCACATACGATGACCATGGCGGGCACTTCTGCAACGTGACGTTGACTGTATATGGCTTCCGACAATCCTCTGCGCCCGTCTTCATTTGTCACGATGATGAACTCCCGTGCCTGCAGATTTCCTGCGGATGGCGCCATATGCGCGGCACGTAGCAGCGTCTTTATGTCTGACAGGTTCACTTTTTTCTTTTTGAATCTGCGTATCGACCTTCGAGTTTCTATGATGTTGAAACATTCATTCATGGTAAATCCATATTCTAACTATTATTCTTATAATTAGCCATAAATCTTTAAGGATTAAAGTACATATCGTGGCAGGGTCATATATGAGAGTGACAATGGATCTGGAGTTAAAAGACATACCCGGACAACTGGTATTGGCGCTTCGTCCTATCTCGGAATTGGGGGGCAATATAGTTTCTGTGGTTCATCACAGGGAGAGAAAAAATCCGAGAGGTTTGATTCCAGTACAAATTGCCTTTGAGATCGATGAAACGAGGGTTGATACCCTGGTCAACAGGTTGAAAAATGATGGGGTCGTGGTTGCACAGATTGGAAGGGAGCGATTACGCGAACGAGCGGTCGTGATACTTGTCGGACATATCGTTCATTCCGATATCAGTGATACCATAGCTCAGGTTGATGGTACTGGATATGCAGAGGTCAAGGACCTGGCGATGTCAATGCCTGGCATAGACCAGTATTCATCTGCACGACTGATAATACGTGCTATGGGAAAAAAAGAACTGTCGGATGCGATAGAGTTATTGAGGAACATCGCACATGAAAAAGGTCTTTTATTGATCGAACGAGTCAAAACAGAGGTTTTGTAATGTTGAAGAAGGTGCGCATTTTAATAGTCGGATTTGGTGTAATAGGCAGCGGAGTTGCAAGGAGCATTTCTGAGAAAAGGGAGTACATAAAAGGTAAATACGGAATTGACTTTGAGTTAGTGGGAATCGGTGAACGGGACGGGAGCATTGTGTGTGAAGGGGGCATCGATCTGATGAAGTCAAAATTGCTGAACGAGCATCCTCATTGGGAAAAGGGACTGAAAGCAATCGATATACTAAAAGAGGTTGATGCAGATATCGTAATAGAAGCTACTCCTACAAACATCGACACTGGCGAACCTGGCATGTCTCATATGATGGCTGCTTTTGAGACAAAAAAACATGTCGTTACCTCAAATAAAGGACCGTTGACAGTTGCCTATACTCGATTGAAAAAAGCGGCAGAGGAAAATGACGTTAAGTTCATGTTTGAAGCTTCGGTCGGTGGCGCCATGCCAGTATTAAACCTGGTGAGAGAGACATTGCAGGCGAATGAAATACTCGGAATCGAGGGCATCCTCAATGGCACCTGTAATTATATCCTTACCAGAATGACAATGGAAGCGTTGCCATATGAGCACGTGTTATCCGAGGCGCAGGAGTTGGGTATAGCAGAATCTGACCCTACATATGACGTCGAAGGTATCGATACCGCCTGTAAATTGGTGATTCTCGCTAACTCCATCTTTGACATGGACATTGGTTATAAAGACGTGGACGTGGCCGGAATCACGAATATCACCCCGGAAGCACTGAAATTGGCGTATGATGATGGATACGTTATAAAGCTGGTCGGAGAGATACAAAATAATAACAAACCGACTGTCGCCCCGCATCTGGTCCCTAAAGATCACCCGCTTGCGGTAGGGGGCACATTGAATATAATATCGATACAGACTGACCTGGCTGGGGAGATAACGGTGACTGGCAAGGGCGCAGGCGCAGTTGAAACTTCCAGCTCGATATTAAGCGATTTAATAAGTATTGCACGGTAGTGTTATATGAAGTTCATCGAATTTGCGGAGATATGTGAGAAACTGGAGAGTGTCACGAGCAACCTCGAGATGGCAAGAATTATTTCTAAATTTTTGAAGAGCGCAGACAATCTGGACATCGTTACACGTTTTATCGAGGGGTCCATCTTCCCTGCCTGGAGTTCGGAGGAACTCGGTATAGGTCCCAGTTTGCTATATGATGCGATAGCCATGGCGACCGGCGTCAAAAAGCGCCAGGTCAAAGCAGGGGTGAGGGAACTGGGAGATGCGGGGCTGGCTTGTGAGAAATTATGTGAAAAAAAGATGCAGCGACCCCTCTTCGCTGGCGAGCTGACCGTAAGACATGTTTACAAGAGCTTCGAAGCCATCTCAAGGGCAGGTGGCAAAGCTTCGCAAAAGAAGAAGACCAGGATACTGGCGGACCTATTTGGCTCGGCACGACCAAAAGAGGCGCGATATATTGCTAGATTGGTACTGGAAGAGTTGCGTATAGGGGTTGGAGAGGGCACCGTCAGGGACGCCATTGCACAGGCGTTTGACGTATCAAAGGATGAGGTTGAACGGGCGTATATGTTGACCAACGATTTAGGATTGGTCGCCGTAACTGCAAAAAAGGGCGCAAAGGAGCTGAGGCGATTGGACATCGAACTAGGGCGACCGGTCAAGATGATGTTGGCGCAAGTAGCCAAGGATGTGGAGAGCACAATAGAAGAGATGGGTGAGGTCGCTTTAGAATATAAATACGATGGAGCGCGTGTACAAATCCACAAAACAAATAGTGATATCCTACTCTACTCCAGGCGATTGGAAAACATTACAAAATCCCTTCCAGATGTCGTAGATATGCTCAAAGATGGTGTGAGTTTTAAACAGGCAATCCTTGAGGGAGAAGTGATTGCGATAGGAGAAGACGGAAAGCCAAGGCCTTTTCAAGATATTCTGAGAAGATTCCGAAGAAAATACGAGGTCAAGCGAATTGCCAGGGAGATTCCCCTCCACCTATCTTTATTCGACGTTCTGTTTCTGGACGGAGAAGGTCTAATACATGAGCCCTTGGTTGAACGGCGTCGCATTCTTGAGAAGAGCTTAAAAAAAGACCATGCACCGATGATTGAGGTATCGCCCCAGACAATAACCAGCGATATCAGCGTCGCAGAGCGCATTTATAAAGGCGCGATATCTGCCGGTCACGAAGGGGTATTGGCAAAAAATCCAAAATCAATGTACACCCCCGGCAAGAGGGGGAAAAATTGGTTGAAGGTCAAGCCAGTGGCGGAAACACTTGACCTTGTAGTCGTTGGAGGCATGTGGGGCGAAGGCAGAAGGGCGAACCTTATCGGTTCATATTCATTGGCTTGCAGGAATCCAACAATGGACTCGCTCCTCGATATTGGGAGGGTTGGAACTGGAATAACAGATGAACAGTTGGTGGAACTGACCGAATTGTTTAAAGACCTAGTCCTCTCTGATGTGGAAATGGATATACAGATAAAGCCTGAAATCGTATTCGAGATAGGCTATGAGGAGATTCAAAGGAGTTCAAATTACAAATCTGGTTTTGCCCTTCGCTTCCCCCGGTTGGTGAGGGTTAGAGAGGATAAATCAGTGAAAGATGCCGATACCATTGAACGAGTGCGGGAATTATACAAAAAACAAAAAGGGCAGACCTAAAGGATTGATGCTCATCTGGATGCCTTATTTTTTTCTGACTTCTTCATATATGTCGAGAGTCTTACTCCGATCAATGCCATAATTATGGCAAAGATGATGTAGATGACAAGATGTATGAGTGCCCCGGCCGTAAATCCATATTCCTTGAGCGTTAGTATATACCCCGACCCTGCCCAGAGGAGCAGTCCTGCTGATGATATAAAGAACGGTAAAACCAGATAGTGTCCTGCTCCCCCTTTGCCAAGGTATGCATCGACTATTTTTCCGATTACGCCAAACAATCCGCCGGCTACAATCCACCAGACCGATGCGTTGATAAATGTTATAACTATCATCAATATGCCTTGCGGTTCAAGTTCCCAGATATTAGCTAATCCCTGAATAATGCCTATAAAACCTAAAATTACTGCAGATATATACGTCACGAATGACATTTTTCCACCATAGAATAATCGCTTCAAATTTTCGGTGAAGTCCCCCATGACGTCATCCAGTTCAAACCCCCTGATGAGCATATAAATGCCCACAAAGGCTGTGATGGCGATGACGGCACCCTGTGGGTAACCCGCTAACAGCGAAATCGCATAGATGACAAACGCCAGTCCAATCGGTATGAAAAATGTCTTGGATATTTTGGGGTTCTCGAACAATTGCTTGATAATATAATATGTGCTCTCTATGTTTTGGCTTTGCTTGACCACAACCCGTTTCACTGCGTCGACCTTGATGCGCGACTCGATGATTGGCAAAACAGATTCATCCTCGGCTCCATCGGACACTACGATTGCTTTTTTTGCATTGATTCTTTCCAGAATTGCATCGAGTTGCTCTGCTATGATTAAATCTGATTGAATGCCGACGTTTTGGCTGCCACAAATCATTACAATCTCGACGTCCTGTCCCTGTGATTTGAGCTCATCGTAAATCTGTATTCCGCCGAAGATGGTATTGATGTCTGAGTCCTCCGGGTCCGAAAGTGCTAGCTGCATCGCAGCGTCCAGATTGCCACCTCTACCGATGACAGGGCTTTTAATCCCCGCTTTGTATCCGAGATCATCATCTCGGTCGATACAAATTATAAGTATGTCTACCATTACGTCTCGATTATAGTTGTGGAAAATATAAAAAGATTCCCCACCACTTCCCAATTTAGAGCATGTCCGAGCGTTGCAATATAAACAGGTCTTCTGTGCTCAACTTTTCGCCTTTTTTAAATTTATCGTATAATTTTTCTGCCACTTTATTGGCTTCTGCCTTCATCTCAACTTCTTTGATATTTTGTTCATTTCTCTTCAAGCCAATTATCAGTTTACTAATATCCCGCATCTCCCTTCGCTGCCCGATATACATATGATGGGCATTGTCGGCGATTTCCTGTGCTTTTATGAATTCCATATGCATCGCATCTGCTTCAGCTCTAATCTTGTCCACCTCTTTAAACGTAGAGAGCATCTTATCGTGCTGTTCTTGGGCCATGTTGGCATACTCGGTGAGCTTATCATGGCATTCTGAAGCGCCATCCCGTAACTTTTGTGCTGTTTTTAACTGCGCTTTGAACTCCTCATCCTGCTCCAATTGCTCTTTCCTTTTCAAAAACTCTTCTTGAAGTGCAGAAATCTTCTCAACGAGTTGGCGCTCCTTGTCTATGCTCAGCACTTCCGTCTGTTGTTTGAACTCCAGCGCGTCGATATCCTGTCTGAGTTTATTGAGCGACATCCCCCCTCCTGCATTGCTTTTTTTGCGCAACGAATCTAGGTTTGCATAGATGCTATTTGCCTGGTTATTGTATTCGTCTCTCTTTTTTTTAAGGTCACGCACATTCTGATTGTACCCATCTCTATTTTCTTTGAACTGTTGTGCCTGTTCCACTAATTTCTTTGTTTTATCGTTGAGTTCGTTTCTCCGCGTCGCCGATATGTTGGCATGGGCATTCCACCTGTTTCGCTCCTTTTTATGCTTATCTGCTTCTTCGAGCAGTTTGCCCATCTTGTTTTGTAAGTCTTCTAACATATTCGCTCCCATCAAGGTAATAAAGGTATGATCAATTCAAGGTTTTTTTGAGTTATTACTATATCTGCGACATCCCTTAATACCGAGTTGGCATTAAATGCTATTGAGAGCCCGGCGCTCTTAAACATATCTAAGTCATTCGCCCCATCTCCCACGACCACACAGTTTTTGAGGGGGATGCCTTCTGATGTCGCAATCTGCACCAGCGCTCGTTCTTTTGAACCCAGTGTCATAAGTGGGCCTTTCACCTCGCCGGTCAACACTCCGTCCTTGACCGCCAATTCGTTGGAGATTACGTAATCGAGGTCGAGTTTCTTTCCGATTATCTCGGCAGCAGTCATAAAACTTCCAGTAATCATCGCCGTTTTATATCCTCTGGATTTCGCCTCGCCTATCAAGCGTTTTGCCCCCCTCATAATCGGAGCTTTTTTTGCAATCCTTTTGATATCTGCCTCGGGCAGACCCTGTAAAAGTTGCACTCTAACTTTAAGAGCCTCTTCAAAGTCGATTTCGCCTCGTATTGCTTTTCTGGTTATCCTGGCAACTTCATCGCCAACGCCTGCGGCTTTAGCAAGCTCATCGATTATTTCCACATCGACCAGGGTGCTGTCCATGTCAAATACGATCAGCTTTGCACTTTTATTCGGGGAACTCATATGCGCCTCCCTCATCAAAACAATAATGGACAATTTGATATCTTCTTTTCAAATGCATCACGTCTTTTTTAACTTTTTCAGGACTCTCTGCATCTACTACGACGCGCTTGATGAAACTTGCGACCTCTTGCATCTCCGATTCCTTCATATTTAGGCGCGTTAATTCCTGAACGCCCAGACGAATACCAGATGGGTTGTCTGCATTGTTTACATCATCCCAGGGAAGCAGATTCTTATTTGCGATGATATTAGCCCTTTCTAGATTGGATGCCACTTTTGCCCCACCTTTATGCTTCGAAACATCGATGGCTATTTGATGCGACTCTGTAAATCCCTTTTTTTCACAAAGCACATCCAACCCTGTTTCATACAAAGCCTGCCCCAGCGCCTTTGCATTGGCTATCGTCTGCTTTGCATAATCTTCTCCAAAGGCGATCATTTCAGAGAGGGTCGCAGCCAGACCTGCTACGTGGTGCAGATGATGATTGCTGACGGTTCCAGGGAATACAGCATCATCTATCTCATTTGCGATATCGGATTTGCATAATATCAATGCACCCTGGGGACCTGGAAACGTCTTGTGAGTCGAACCAGTTACGACATCCGCCCCCTCTCTCAACGGGTCCTGGAACTGCTTTCCTGCGATTAGCCCCAATACGTGGGCCGCATCGTACACGATTTTAGCGCCAACTTCCTCTGCGGCTTGCTGTGCCTCTTTTACAGGGTGAGGGAATAAAAATAAGCTTGCCCCAAACATAACGATTCTTGGTTTTATATTCAGAATTTTTTTAACCATCAGGTCTGTGTCAATATTCATTTCCTCGTTGTTGAAAGGATGGCACTCTATTTTCAACCCCCTGATCCCGGCGGCAGAGTATCTTGCGTGGCTGACATGTCCGCCGTGTGGCACATTTAGCGGCATGAGTAAATCTCCAGGGCGTGTCAGTGCAAAAAAGACCGCGATATTTGCATTAACTCCTGAAATCGGCTGGACGTTAACATGTTCCGCTTCAAATAGTCGTTTGGTCAGTTTAATTGCACTTTCTTCAATCTGATCGATGTATTTGCAACCTTGATAATAGCGATGCCCCACTTTGCCCTCTGCATATCGATGTCCAAGGTCTGAGGCAACTAACCGCCTGACGATGGGGCTGGTGATATTCTCGCTGGCGATCATCGGCAACGAGTCACCATATAATTTAGTATGTGATTTTGCCGCATTTATGATATGCCGTATCTCTGAGTCCATGTAATCTCCACACGATTTGATATTTGGGTTTAAGTGGTAGCAACACAATGACTTAAAAGTTTCTCTACGAGAATTATGTCACTAAAAAGGCTTATATGATACTAATCTGTAAATAGTTTACATACTCGGAGAGGGATTATGGCGTTTTATGGTCTTAAAGGTACGGCAATAGATGTGCTACAAGCGATAGCCCCCGTGATAATATTATTGGTCATTTTTCAACTAGTTATTCTAAAGATGCCAATAAAAAATCCATATGAAATTGCCATTGGAATTACGATGGCAGTCATTGGGTTAATATTGTTTTTGCAAGGCATCAAACTCGGATTATTTCCCCTTGGTGAGGCAGTAGGTGCAGCGCTCCCCAAAAAAGAGGTGCTTTGGTTAATCGTCGTTTTTGCGTTGCTATTGGGATATACGGTCACCATCGCCGAACCAGCCCTAAGAATACTCGGTTTACAAGTGGAAGAACTCACCGTGGGGGTGATTTCAAAAAATCTGCTCATCAACACCGTGGCGGCCGGGGTAGCGGTTGCAGTGGCGGTGGGAATGATGAGGATCGTGTGGGGCATTCCATTACCCTACATCATAATTCCTGCATACACGTTGGCTTTGATTCTGGTCTTCTTTGCTCCTGAGGAAATTGTCGCAATTGCATTCGACTGTGGTGGCGTAACCACCGGTCCAGTGACAGTACCTCTCGTTTTGGCGTTGGGGGTGGGGCTAGCTGGAGTTTTAGGTGGACGCGATCCGATAATAGATGGATTCGGATTGATTGCATTGGCATCAGTAGGTCCAATAATTTCTGTTCTGACTATGGGGATAATAATCAAGTACATAGGAGGCTTTGCAATTGCATAAAAACACACATGATGTTATTTATGTCATCATAGGAAGGGGCGAGGCCGATAAAATCGTGGACGTTGCCAAAAATGCAGGAGCGGAGGGTGCAACCATCTTCTTCGCCAGAGGAACTGGGATTCATGAGTGCAAGAAATTTTTTGGCATACCCATCGAGTCGGAAAGAGAAGTTATCATGATTCTCATCAAAAAGCCCAAAACCGAGCAAGTGCTTGAAGCCATAGTTAAGGCTGGAGAATTAGAAAAACCAGGCAGGGGAGTGGCCTTTGTACATGAAGTCTATAAGGTAGTAGGAATCGTTCATTTGGAAGGATGCGGCGAGAAGTTAGAAAAAGATAAAAAGGATGAACAGTAGATGGGATTAGAATCTGATTTTGATGAGACTATCAAAAAGACCGTTGAATTTATAAGTTCTGGTGTAGAGAACGCAAAAAAAGACGGAGTAGTCATAGGATTAAGCGGCGGGATCGATTCTACATTAACTGCGTTCCTTTCGGTAAAAGCAATTGGCAAAGAGAATGTTTTGGGCATATTAATTCCTGAGAGGGGCGTCACCGATCCTGAAGATATTTGCGATGCAATGGAAGTTATCGAGGTACTTGACATTAAGCACAAGGCGATAGAAATATCCGGAATCCTCGATGCATTCGCTGGCGCAATTCCAGACTACGACCCCATCCTTCATATATGTAATGGAAATTTAAAGGCGAGGATACGTATGTGCGCCCTCTACTATTATGCAAACCTATTGAACAGATTGGTAATCGGAACTGGAAATAAAACCGAGGTCATCCTGGGGTATGCGACAAAATATGGCGATGGTGGAGTGGATATGCTCCCGCTGGGGGGTCTCTACAAGGCACAGGTCATGGCACTCGCCAGGCATCTTAAAGTGCCAAAGCAGATTATCGAGAAACCGCCATCTGCTGGTTTATGGAAGGGTCAAACCGATGAAAAGGAGCTGGGAATTTCATACGAAATAATCGATTCGATTTTGATGAAACTGATCGATGAGAAGAAGGCACCTGCCAATATCAAAATAGAGCTGGGCATATCTGAAGACATCATAGAACGCATCATCAAGCGCATCGAGGAGAACAAGCACAAGAGAGAGATGGTGCCCATACTGGAGATGTAGATTGACCAGCGAGAGCGTCAAATTTATATATCTTTACTTATCATAACTTATCGGTAAGTTATGGAATTTATCTTCACTAGACATGCAAAAGAAAAGATGGATTGTTTGGGGTATGCACCAAGCGAGGTCAAAGAAACGATTGTTAAGGGCATGAAAATTGGTCCTGATTCAAGAGGGAATATGCATGCTAGGATGGGCACCCTGGAAGTCGTCTTTAGAAAGTTGGATCAAAAAGTGGTTGTGATAACTGTATTCGAAGTAAAAAGGTGATTAAAATGTTAGAAAAATGCATAATGTGTGATAAGAAACTGCACCGACTCCTGCCGAGGAAACAGGTGGACTACGAAGTCTGCGGCATCAATCTAGGAAAGTTTCCAGCAGACGTCTGCTCCTGTGGAGAACAGTACTTTGATGAAGAAACGGCTGAAAGAATGACGGAAGCTGCCAGGAAAGCTGGTGTTTTTGGAATCGCAAAAAAGACGAAGATCAGCTATACCGGGAAATCATTGATGGTGCGCATACCCAAGCAAATAGCAGAGTTCGCAGATTTGAAAAATGGAAAGGAAGTTGAAATCGTTCCAGAGGGCAGAAAGAAGATTTTGGTGACGATTTTAGATTGATGATGGTGTTTGGTTTGTTTTTAAATAACGCATTATCTGGTTTAAACGATAGCTATCTCATAAGGAGATGGGGCGTCTATGAGTAGTTAAGCGAAATGGCTAACAAGACACGGTGGCAAAATGATTTGGATTCTATTTTACTATAATTCTCTTCCTGATATGCCGAAAGGATGTCTTTTATTCTCAAATGAGGTGATGCATCGAGATTTCTTCATGTGTAATCCCACAAATACCGGACACTATCAATACCCAAAGTTCGAAACATTGTCTTATGATACGGGTTGTCATCGCAGAGAAGTTAATAAATTTCTGGAACGAAATGATCCGGATCGATATGTCATATTTTATACGCGGCATACAGACTATTCTGGGAACAAGAAGAACAAAATTATAGGTTATTTTAAAGTTGGAAAACAATTTGAAAAACCTAAGGGTTTTCATGCTTCTGAACATGTTCTTTTAGCTAAGGATGGCTGCTTTGAAATAAACTACCATTCAAAGGGGATTCCCGTGAGTTGGGGCAATTCTTCTATAAAAAATGACGTTAATAACATTCTGAAGAATCTAAAAACCAAGCAAACTGTAAGTATTGCAGATAAATATCAAAAGCAAACACAGGGGATAATGAATCGATTACGGCGTGCATCTGGAAGAAAAGAGATTATAGATATTTGCGAAGGATGCGGTTTTAAAGGTCAATGTTACTGGGGTAAGAAGGCAAAACAAGATAAAGAGAGAAAACTAAAGAAACTTTATGGAAGCAATCAGGTATGCTAAACAATCTTTTAACGTCTTTATCAAAAAGAGACTCATCTGATATCATCTTCAACCAATATCAAGACGAAGACATTCGTAATAATTTACGATTATACTTCGATTATCTTCTTCAAAATAAACATGATGTGCTTCTAATAGGTGAAGCCCCCGGATATAATGGCTGTAGACTAACAGGAATACCTTTCACAAGTGGGGCGGTTATAAAGAAGTCAGAGCACAAAATATTTAAAAAAATTGGAAGTGAAATTGTACTTCATCAAGTAGTTTCTGAAAATACAGCAACAATCTTATGGGATTTTTTGGGGAGCAATAGACTGGTTCCTATTTTATGGAATGCTTTTCCATTCCACCCCAATAAAAGTAGGATACCTAAGAGCAATAGGAGACCAAATGTATTAGAAATAGAAGAAGGAAAGAAATATTTGAGAATTGTTTATGACTTATTTAAGCCTAAGAAGCTTTGTTCTCTTGGTCAAGTCGGTGAAAAAGTATTAAAGGAATTGTTTCCTAACGAAAAAATAATTTACATTCGGCATCCATCTCGTGGTGGCAAGAAAGATTTTATCGAGGGGATGTTGAAATTATATGATAGCCACATCGCTTAACGGTGGACATACAACTCACTGCGTTCGCTCAAATCCTCCGCTCTGCCTCGCACTTCGCATACCTGCCAGCCGTTAAGTGAAGAATCCACAGCACCTATCCTATATATGTCAAATAAGGCTGACAACAGGGATTTCGCATGCGTGGGACTCATTTTTATTCTTAGACATTTTGACCTTCTTGAAAAAATCATCCATCCCATTTATACCTACTTATTTTAAATCTGGTTTATGATGGACATCACCACCCCTCCACTCGAGCGCGCAATCGGCATCGAACTCTATCTGACGAAAACACATGGTATCGGTGGCAAAATCCGCCAGCGTATCGATGATTTTTGTGTAGAAGAAATTACCAATCGGATAGAGGGTACAGATGGACGTTATCTGATAGTCGAATTGACCAAGCGCGATTGGGATATGCATCATTTGATCAGAACTCTATCTAGATCGCTGGGCATCAGCCAAAAACGGTTCGGCTGGGCTGGCACAAAGGATAAAAGAGCTCTCACGAAACAGAAGATAAGCATCTGGGATGTGGACGCAGAGGAGCTTCAACGCGTTAATTTGCCTGGTGTAGAACTCAGAACGATCGGGCGCTCCAACAAAAAAGTGGCCCTGGGCGACCTGTGGGGCAATAATTTCCGAATAATAGTAAGAGATATGGATATACCCATCGAAATCGCGCGCGAAAGGATGGAGTCGATAACCAGCGAGATCGCCCAAGCAAGGGGCGTTCCGAATTTCTTTGGTGTCCAGCGATTTGGCACACTGCGCCCCATAACACATCTGGTCGGCGAGGCTCTGGTTAACTGCGACGTTGAAAAGGCTGCGCTGATATATCTCGCAAAATCGTCTTCACGAGAACCAGAGAGTACACGAACTGCCAGAGATGACCTCTTAAAAACCAGAGATTTCAAATCGGCACTAAAACGGTTTCCGACCCATCTGCGATATGAACGTGCAATGCTGAACGTTCTTGCCAGGGACCCGGACGACTATGTTGGTGCATTCAGGGTAATATCCACCGAGCTCCAGAAAATGTTCGTCCACGCATACCAGTCATACGTTTTCAACAGGATTCTGAGCCGCAGGCTCAAGATGGGCCTGCCAATAAACAGCGCAATTCCAGGAGACGTCGTCTGCTTTACAAATAAAGCAGGTTTGCCAGATGTCTCACGGATCCAGCGAACGACGGACGATAACGTCGATGGGATAAACAATTTGATTCACAAAAAAAGGGCATTCGTGACGGCACCGTTGTTAGGCTATGGCTCACAGTTTGCAGATGGCAAACCAGGCGAGGTCGAACGATGTATCATCGATGAAATGGGAATTGAACTCGACAACTTCAGAGTATCGAACATGTCAGAACTTGCGTCTAAAGGTCGCAGGAGAGAGATATTATCACTGGTCATGCCGATTACAGCTATCGATGAGGTCATGGCCATGCAGTTCTCGCTACCTAAAGGTAGTTATGCGACCATTGTGTTGCGCGAGTACATGAAAAATTGATTAGATGGCACGGCCAGTATATTCCCATGGAGGCTTTCTTCCAAATAACGCGTAAAGTACTGCGCATAATCCTTTTCTGCTGTGGCTTCGCCACCAAAGAGCAGTCTCGCAAGACTTGGCCTGTTCATATGTACTACGTGTGGCTCTCCTACGATCCCGCCAAGCTTAGCTGCGACATCAATGGCATCGTACAGATTGCCAAATCCATCGATTAGCTCCAGTTCTTTTGCATCTGCACCCAGAAATATGCGACCATCTGCGAGTTCTTTCACCTCGTTTATCGGCATTCCCCTGCCCTCTACGATCGTGTTCACAAATCTCATGTGAACTGCCATCAGGAGGTTATCTATCAACTCTATCTCTTCATCGGTAAGATTTCTCCATGGCGCCCCCATATCCTTCATCTCACCTGACTTAAAAACGTCGTATCTTACCCCCTCTTCCTCGAAGTATGCCTCTCTATTCTCAATGACCCAGATGACGCCGATGCTCCCGGTCATCGTGTCTTCACTGGCCATGATATAATCTGCCGATGCTGAAATCCAGTAGGCTCCAGACGTCGCAATGTCTCCCATCGATATCACGATTGGCTTTTCTGTTCGCTCCATCTCCGCCACAATCTCCTGGGCTGCTGCAGGTGTCCCACCTGGACTGTTAACTCTCAAAATGATTGCCTTGACGGATGAATCTCTCTCTGCATCACGGATGCTGTTGATGACATCCTCTGACGACGCAAAACCAAAACCGCCAGGTATGCTCCCAGATAGTATCGGTCCCTGAACGTGTATCACTGCGACCGATTCTCGCATGGTCCAGAAGTCGTCCACTCTCGTATCGATTACTCCAGTTGCAATCAATACTATCCCTGCCACGGTTGACACGAGCACTATTGCGATCAGGATGTATCCGATCTTTTTGTTTCTATTTGATTTATCGTCTGATATTTCACTTCCGATAACCCGTGCACCATCATCACTATTATTCTTTAGTAGGTTATCAAATTCATCCAATTCTACCACCACTTCACATTAGTACTGGCATAAATGCCGCCATCATGATAACTGCCCCTATCACAAACAAAATGACAACTGCTATTATCCCTATCACCACCGTGGCAATCGCTCTTAGCTTTGAGAACCCCTCTGCTATGCTTATGGCAAAGACTGATAGAATCAAAGCCCAAATTAAACCTATCAGAGTGATAACACCTGATAATACTGGCAATGCAATCATCACAAAAGCACTTACTGGAAGATAAACAAAATACATCGCATACGCATACCCTAAAAGCTGAAGAACTTTGTTATAACTTCCATTTCCGCCCAGCATCATAGCGATCAAGCGATATATCCCTGCTGATAACACCCACCCAATAAGACCCAAGACCAAACTGAATACGAACAATATAGTATAATCGATACCAACTCCAAGTATTTCGAACATTGCTCGCATTTCCGGCAATAGTATAGTATGCATGCCAGAAAGGATACTTGCAATTAAAACAATTATGAATGCACTCCTAATATCTTCTTTTTTTGATATATTCTCTAATGTTTCCCATGGTGAAACAATGACTCCGCCAATTTCTTCTATTAAATCTGTCATATTATTTGTCACCTTAATGAATATTGATTATACTTTGGTTATGATAGCATATAAATAATATGCCTGATTAATGATGGTGTCTGCTGGACATGTCAGAACTTTCTTTGAGCAAAATCCAGAGGATTTTGCCGATTGACCTGCCCAGTGTTTCCGTTCGCCTGACGGCGAGCAAAACAGAAAAATTTTCTAAACATTTTTTAATCGCCCCCGCAAAAATTTTCCCCCTCAAACTCCCCCAATTTTTACCTGCCTGTATTTGTCTACTCACTGGTGAGCCGTCGCTATTAAGGTACAAGGGCTTACCCCATCCTTCCAGTGCGCTGGTAACGACAAAGAACTCCCTAAAATTTTAAATAATTCTTAATTCATACCTTTTCATTAAAAGAGCGTTTGGAATAACACTTACTCACGAAGAAAATAAAGGTACGACTTTCCTAAACAATCATAATTTTATCTTTCTTAAACGTAAAGAATTAGCAACCACTGACAATGAACTGAAAACCATGGCGCCAGCGGCAATAATGGGACCGAGCATTGTGGCCAAAATTCCAAAAGCGGCCATCGGAATCGCCACTGTGTTATAGAAGAAAGCCCAGAAAAGATTTTGGCGAATTGTTTTAAAAGTTGCCCGGCTGAGTTTAATGGCTTGAACCAAAGAACTCAAATCGCCCCTAACCAAAGTAATTTCTCCGGCTTCAGTGGCAATATCTGTGCCAGTGCCAATGGCAATTCCCACATCGGCCTGGGTCAGGGCCGGACCGTCATTTATCCCATCGCCAGTCATTGCCACCAGTCCTTGTTTTTGCAACCGCTTAATTACTTCCACTTTTTCACCTGGCAAGACCTCGGCGATAACTTCTTTTATTCCAACCTGATTAGCAATGGCTTTAGCTGTTTTTTCGTTATCTCCTGTTAGCATAATGGTCTTAAATCCCATTTTATGAAGGGCTTGAACCGCTTCTTTGGCATCTTCTTTCAAAGTATCAGCCACGGCGATTACTCCTAAAACTTTTTTATCGTCCGAAATAAGCATGGCTGTTTTACTCTGTTCTTCTAATTCGCCTAATGTTCCATGGACAAAATAAATATCAATTTTATTTTCCTCCATTAATTTTTTTGTCCCGACCAAAATCTTTTTCCCGTTAATTTGTGCCTCAACTCCTTTGCCGAATATCGCTTTGAAATTTTCAACATCTATCAATTCAACTCCTTCATCTTCCGCTTTCCTGACGATTGCCTGACCCAAAGGATGTTCGGAATTTTTCTCAACAGAAGCTGCTAACTGAAGAAGATTTAGGATTTTGGATTTAGAATTTATTGGAATTATATCCGTGACGCTTGGTTTTCCTTTGGTAAGAGTGCCAGTTTTATCCAAGACAATTATTTTTATTTTTCCCATCAATTCAATCGCCTCTCCCCGGCGAATGAGAATGCCTTGTCTTGCTCCCCGGCCAATTCCCACGGTTAAAGCAGTGGGCGTGGCCAATCCCAAAGCGCAGGGGCAGGCAATAATTAAAACCGTAATTGCTGCCACAATTGCCACAAACCATTGTCCGACAATCAACCAACCAACAATAGTCAACAAGGCAATAACTAAGACAATTGGCACAAAATAAGAAGTTACTTTGTCAGCAAATTCCTGAATTGGAATGCGCGATCTTTGAGCTTCTTCAACCAATCTAACAACCTGGGCTAAAAAAGTATCTTTACCGATTTTGGTTGCTTGAATTTTTAATACCCCGTATTGATTAACCGTTGCTCCGATTGTTTCATCGCCTATTTTTTTCTCCACTGGCATTGATTCTCCTGTGGCCATTGATTCATCAACCGAAGATTGTCCTTCTATCACTTTGCCATCGGTGGGAATTTTCTCGCCGGGCCTGATAATCATAATATCCCCTACTTTGACTTCTTCAATTAACACTTCTTTTTCTTGACCGTCTACTAAAATCCGGGCGGTTTTGGACTCTAATTTCAAGAGTTCACGCAAGGCCTCTGAGGTTTTGCCTCGAGCCCTAACTTCCAAATATCGTCCCAAGAGATGAAATGCCATAATAAAAGCCGCTATTTCAAAAAAGACCGGTAGTTTCACAAAAAAACTAGCTATTCCAAAAAAGAAAGCGGCTGAAGTGCCCAGAGAAATCAAGACGTCCATATTGGCATAGAGTCGCTTTACTGCCTGAAAAGCTGAAATATGAGTTTTCCATCCTAAAATATAGACCACGATAAAAGATAAAATGGTTTCTACCCAGAGTTGGCCAAAAAACATCCTATCTAAATACATCAAAACCATTGTAAACATTAAAGGAACGCTCAAAATCAGAGCCAAGATTGCCCTGGTTTTTGCCTGCTCTATAATCTTCCTCTCTGTTTCTTCCTCTTCGCTCGTTTCTTGAACTACTTTATATCCGGTCTGCTCAACAATTTTTTTTAAGTCCTGCTCCAAAACAGCTTCTTCGCTTTCAACAAACATTTGCTCAGTGGCAAAATTCACGTTTACCGAATAAACGCCCGGATGTTTCTTAATCTGGGCTTCAATATTCCTGGCACAGGAAGCGCAATGCATGCCCTTAATTTTAATAGTAAATTTCTTAGTCATTGTTTAGTTTTTTTAACAACCTAATAATCCTTTAGTATCTTTCGCTGATGCCTAAAAACACATTTTTATTCTACGGTAATCGTGCCAACTTGTCCGGCTTCCCGATGTCAGGGAATAGCGCAATAAAATTGAAAGGTCCCTGTCTTCGTTGGAACAAACTCTACCACGGGAGAAGAACCTCGCAATGGAACATCCACCCCAAGCTCATCAATAGTGAAGGTGTGAATACCGACATTGGTGAAAGAAATTCTTACGGATTCTCCTTTCTTAACGGTTATGCTATTTGGATTAAAGAAGAAATTACCGGATGCCATCTCAATTTCTTTTACAGGCGCGGTTTGGATCTCTTGGGGAGGCGTGGGGACTACAGTTTCCCGTTGCAAAATTAAATATCCTCCGATAATTATCGCTAAAATAATAAATCCAATTGTAATTTTTTTGTTCATACTTCTTTTCCTATTATTTTATATTACCAGCCTTTCGTTTTCGTTATTGCGCAGCCAGCGCCGCTTCCCAGGATGCACTTTTCTGACATCCACGCCTAATTCTTTTTGATGGGCCCGGCCGGATTCGAACCGGCGACCTCCGCCATGTGAGGGCGACGTCATAACCAACTAGACCACGGACCCCCTTAACTTTTATTTAAAGTTTGACGCCGAGCAACCTGCAAACAGGTTGATCATTTGACCTGTTTTCGCTCCGCTTCAACAGGTCGCGCCGTTTCAACCTGCAAACCAACCTGCAAACAGGTTGATCATTTGACCTGTTTTCGCTCCGCTTCAACAGGTCGCGCCGTTCCAACCTGCAAACCAACCTTCAAAAAGGTTGATCATTTGACCTATCTCGCTTCGCTCAATACGCTGTATTGCATTGCGACGCCGAGGGAGGGATTTGAACCCTCGAGTCCCAAAGGGACACAGGTTTAGCAAACCTGCGCCATACCAGACTAGGCGACCTCGACCGAAGGCGGGCACGCTATCGGTCGCCATTTCGCATATATCCCAATGGTCCAAAAACTCGCCTCTATCCCGCATCCCTATGAGCGACAGTCATTTATGGTAGGTCTGCTCCCTTCCGGATCTAAACCGGTGCCCATAACCAAGAAGAGGGGCAATCTCTCCAGTTAGCCCCTGCGTCAAAGCTGTCCCCACAGGACGAGATTTCACCGTAAAATTTTTGGGTTGGAATATATTTGAAATATCTTCCTCAAGCTTCGCCTCATCGCATATCGACGGTTTCGAGTGACAGGCGACGCCGAACCGCCCAGGCTAGCCCGCCAAAGGTATTATAAGAAGCAAATGGCAATAAACTTATCGCACTGTACGTATATTGAGTTAACATCATGACAGAAGAATTGGTTGGATATATATCGGGCAACAGGAAAAGAGAACAAATAATACAGGCGCTCTCTAACGGCGCTCTCGAAATGAGTAAAATCGCCAAGATGGCGCGTATGCCAAAGAGATTGGCCATAAAACTCTTAGAGGACCTCGAGAGAAAAGAGTTGGTCAAAGCGGATGGAGAAACGTATTCATTGACCGAAACTGGTATTGAGATAGAGAACAGAATCCGTGGCATGTGAGGAATTAAGGGGCTGTAGGGTAGCCTGGTTATCCTAGGGGACTGGGGGTCCTCTGACTGGAGTTCAAATCTCCGCAGCCCCATCGTGCTGTTCATCCACTAAACTTTGGCCTTGAGGATAAATTTCTTGGTTGTGAGAGCGGTCTGCTTGGCATTCCAGTGGTCCTGTCCACTACAAGTTTAATCAACTGATCAATGTCCAGCTCTTTTTTGACACTTCCCCTGATATTGACGCTTAGTTTCTCTCTTTTCATCTCCTCGTCACCGATTACCACCACATACGGTATCCATTCTCTGCCTGCATCTCTTATCTTTTTGCTCACTGTCTCATCTCTTTCATCGATATCGACCCTGATCTGGTGGTTCTCCAGTTGCCCTGCAACAGTCTCGGCATACTTGATATGGCGGTCTGCGATGGAGATCAGCCTGACCTGCGTCGGAGATAGCCAGAGTGGTAGCTCAGATGTGATGCCTTGCTGTGAATCCACATGGGCCTTTTCAAGCAATGCATATATGCATCGCTCTATGGCGCCGCTGGTGGAACAATGTAAGATAATCGGCCTCTTCTCTTCGTTATCGGAATCGATGAACTTGATATCATATCGCTCTGCATTTTCCACGTCCATCTGTACAGTCGATAATGCACTGGCTTTGTCCATTGCGTCGACGAAGTTAAATTCGAACTTGAGTACGAAATAGAAGAAGCGCCTATCCCACATCTCGATCAACACGGGCTTGTCCACGATTTTGACCAATCTGCTGATGAATTTTTTATTCGATTCATAAAACTCTCTGGTGAGTCTGATGGCGACGTCGTAGTCGTCCAGACCCAGTCCAATGCCATTCAAAACATCCATGCACGTTTGATATTGTTTCTCAAACTCGCTAATGGCCTGACCCATGTCACGGCAAAGCGTATGCATGTCAGGCATCGTGAATGTGCGCAGCCTGCGCAAGCCGACCAGTTCGCCACTCTGTTCGCGTCTGAAGCTATATCTTGTCAATTCGAACATCTTCAAAGGCAGATTTCTGTACGAAATCGTCATGTCACGATTCATCAGGAATTGACCGAAACACGCCGAGAACCTCATGAACAATCGCCTTTTATCCGACTCTATCGAATATTGACGCGCAGGAAAACGGTCAAGGTATTCCTTCAACGTTGGATGTTCCATATCGTACATCAGCGGAGTCTCAACTTCCATGGCGCCGTAATCGATGGCTCTGGCAAGCACGTAATTTTCTAACAGGCTTTTCATAAGGCGCCCTTTTGGATAGAATCGCATGTTGCCAGGGTCAGATGCGGGTTCATAATCCGCTAACTCCATGCGTTGCATCAATTCCACATGCGGTGGCACTCGATCCACTGCCCTGCTCTTGGAAATCTCGTAATCCACGAGTTTCTTGAGTTTTTGATGTCTGGAGAAGTCAAATTCATCCGGATCGACCAGCGTACCATCGGTGGTCAATATATGCCAGTGTGATTCTATCTTTCTTTCTGCTTTAAGTGCCTCTGAAACCTGTTCCGTTGGCCTGATAGTCCTCGAGAGTTCTGAAAGAGGGTGCCCCTTGCAGCTGATCTTAAATGCCTTATACCAACCAAATGGGGCTCGTGCAACGTCAAAATGTGGCTTTAGCAAAGTCTCGACATCGTTAAGAACACCAAGCGCAGTTTGCGGCGATGCAAGGTCAGAGCTGAGATGGGCATAGGGATATACCATAACTTTCTTGACACCCAACTGGGCAGCGACCTTTTTGATTTCGTCTGATGCCTGACCTGCAACTCCAGCAGGGTCTGCTTTATCCACACTTTCCACCGCGATAAACGCCGTGAGAACCTCTTCCATCTTCCCCCTCTTGAACGACTCGTCAATTTTCTCGGCGACTGGAGTGCTCTTTGTTACCTCATACTCGATATAATCCGAATGGATAAGCAACAACTGCATGGTTTCACCTACTCCTGCTAAACTATGTTTTCATATTCTTAACTTTATTCATTAAATCCGACGGCATATTTGATATATGCGGTAAATGCCGCCTGCAAATCCCAGAAAAATACCAAATGCCAAGCATATCGCAAACCATTTATCGCCAAGCGATTTTCCGATGAAATAACCGATCAGTGCGCCAGCTATCACAGAAAATGCCAGTTCACCTCCAATCGATACCATCTTCAACGCTATGGGAATCTCATCTTTTGCCATGATTACATAATCATTAGCGTAGTAGATTTATATAGGCGTATGCAATATAATGTTTACATCTGTGAAACTATTGGCCATCTCGGATACACATGGAGATTTTTCGAAGATTTCGTCCATCTTAGGGCGTGCCGGTAAAGTAGATGCGATTCTCGTGGCAGGGGACATAACCAATTTTGGGCCCAAGGAAAAAGCCAAGGAGCTCTTTGATATCATGGGAAATGACCAGCCTGTAATGGCAATTCCAGGAAACTGTGACCCAAAAGGTGTGCTCGACGTTATAGAGAAATCAGGTGCAGTAAGTATACATAATTCATCTTTCAAATTTGGTGATACAACGTTCATCGGACTGGGAGGCTCGAACCCAACGCCGTTCAGTACACCGTTTGAGATGTCTGAAGACGAAATTCGAGGCATGTTGAGGAGACTATTACCACCATCACAGCGCGACGGAAGGGTCGTATTGGTATCCCATGCACCACCAAAGAATTCGCTGGATGCCATACACGGAGCTCATGTTGGAAGTGAAGCTATACGGGAAATATTAAGCCAAGTCGATCTGGTCGTCTGCGGACATATACATGAAGCACGTGGAGTTGTCAGGTCTGGAAACACGACAATCATGAACCCAGGACAAGCGTCCAGAGGACTGGCAGCGGTCGTTGACATTGGTGCGGAAATCGAGGTCGCCTTCATCGACGGAGAATGAGTTCGAGATACGACTCGCGTATCGTATTTTCTTTCTTCAATCCCAGCCTATTCAGCATTTCGAATACTCTGCCAAGGGCAGACCGATAATCCGCGCCGGACATGGACTCTATCTCGATGAACATGCCAAGGTCACACACGTCATCAATCGAAATAATCAAATCGTTTAATCGATATGTTTCCCGCACCTTGACGACCGTCGCAACCTCCTTGAAGTCAAGTGCTTTAAGCATCGCAGTCGCCTGATCTGCGTCTCCAAATGATATACAGATTTCCTCGCGCGTCTTGCTGAGCGAATCCAGTTTCGGGCCCTTATACGTCAGAGTGACGTCTTCTCCAACCCGAATGCGCAACGCCTCATCTGTCTTTGCGAAATCGCGATGGGGCGCATTGTAATATATATCGACCTGTTTCGCTTTTGATAGAAAGGTCGCGCCAAATCCTGTCAACCTGCGTCGAATTTCATCAGGGTCATCTATGGGTGATTTGATTTCTACTTCTATCATATGTTTAATGAGATGAACTTTTTTATATTAAGTAGTTGCTTAAGGTTATACTATGCCTATCAAGAACGGAGATTTTATCAAAATTTCATATACAGGACGACTGAAGAACGGGACCGTCTTCGATACGACGGATGGAAAAATCGCAAAAGAAGCAGGCACCTTCGACGAAAAGGCGAAATATGAGCCACAGCTGGTCGTGGTCGGAGCTGGACATGCAGTAAAAGGGTTAGAAGAGGACATGGTAGGAAGAGATATCGGATACGGGGGCTCTGTGGAAGTGCCACCTGAAAAGGGGTTTGGCGAGCGGAATCCAGCGTTAATCGAGACTTTTTCGATAACCAAGTTTAAAGAAAAGCCACAACCGGGAATGCAGGTCAGCATAGATGGCAGGAATGGAGTTGTGGAGACTGCAATCGGCCGTAGAGCGCGCGTTGATTTCAACCACCCTCTGGCAGGTATACTGTTAGTATATGATTACGTCATAGAAGAAAAGATAGATGATACAAAAGCCAAGATAAAAGGACTTATAAATTTGTATGCGCGTGCCGACCTCGACGTTGAAATCCAGGGCGATATAGCAAAGGTAATCGTTCCATATTCGCTATCATTTGATCAGCGCTGGATAATATCAAAACGCCAGATAGCCGATGAGATTTTGGCTCACACCGACATCAAAGAGATGCTGTATATCGAGAAATACACGAAGTCAAAAAAGGATGTGGCCAAGAAGTCTGCGAAGAAGCCCATAAAGAAATCGGCTAAAAAATCAGGCAAGAAAAAAATCAGATAAGAAGCAGGAAACCGAGAAAAAATAGCATTTGAGAAGTGATGGTGCGGCAGGTATATATGGGGAAATCAAACTAAGACTACCCCTATCTTTCTCATACTACCTCTCCTTGTTATCTCGTTACAAGCTTTAAGTGTATATTGATTCTTTATAGTAACCCTAGCTCGACGCTGGTTGTTATGGTTGTGCTGATCGGGATTGTTTCTTCTACACCACTCAATCCTACAGAAGTTTCAACCTTTGTTTTCACCGGGTTGGTGAGCTTGTCGTAGGGTATTGTGATCGTTCCTTCGAGGATTGCTGTACCTTTTGCTGGTATCGTCTTTCCAGGAATAATTCCGCTACTTATCTCTGCCCCATACTTGTCGTACATCGTTATGGACGTGTCGCCTATCCCGAAGCTGAGGTCGTTGGGGTTGGTGATGGTTATCTTGATGTCTGCGGTTGCGGTTGGAACACCTATCTTTAGTGTGACTTCAGACTTGATCTGAGGGGAAGCAAACAACCTGCTCATAGAGGGAATCTTGATGGTGGCACTCGTCTCTATGTCAAGCTCCTTCTCTATTCCAGCAGCGCCCACAACCCCACTGAGTGAAGTTATGGCCCTCTCAGCATTCAACACCCCAAAGCCTACCTGTGCTTTTCCATCGAACTCTCTTGCTTCTTGGCTTGGAACATCCCCACCTTCCATATACATTGATCCCAGCTCGGCACCAGTATCGTCATGCAACACGAGCCTCAGGTCTTTGAGTGTTATGCTGAATGGGTTCGGGTTCTGAACAGATAGCGCTATGGAGAAGAAGACGCCTTGATCGTTCACTTCATCGAGTACTATCGTCAAACTTGTTTTCGGTGCTTCAATCAGCGTTGGTGCCGTCTCAACGCAACCAGAAGTAAAAGCTACACCCACAATTAGAACCCCAAGCACGACCATAGTTCCTATCTTTCTTATCATATCTCTCCTCTATTTTTCTCGTTACAAGCTTTAAGTGTAGTTGCTGGTGATATATGATTACCTTGCCAAGCTAACGTCTTTACGTTAATCTTACTTTTGTTTTATAATCATTCTATATAAATGTGTTAGTCTGATTTTTTCAGAGAATTGAATTTTAGGACCACAGAAACTCCTCACACCCCTTAGATAAGACGTCTTTATTCATCTAAAACAATATATTTCATCTTCTTTTTAACCGATTATAAACCCTTTTCCTCAAATCGACATCGAAGAATATCACTCTTTTTTCTGATTCGTCTATCTTATAGATTATTCGATGCTTTCCAACCCTCCCCCTATAGTATCCCTTCAAATCGCCTTTCAAATTAACCCCAGAGTAGGGATTGCTTAAAATTTCCTCAACAACTTCTATAACCCTTTCTTTCACATCTGCATTGAGTTTCTTCTCTTGTTTCAGGAATGTCTTCAAAAAACGTGCTCTGTGCATCTTTACCTTAACAGCTTTTCAATCTCTTCTGGCCTGGCATCTACATAATCACCTGTTTTTAGTTCTTCCTCTCCCTTTTTTAACCTTTTCAATGTCTCCTCGTCCATGAGCACCTCCAGTGTTTCAAGAATCTGGTCTATCTTCTCATGCGTATCATATATCTCTTCAACTATCTTCATTGGTATTTGGATTGTACCAGTCTCCATAATAGTAAAATCTATTTGATCGATATATAAACCTTCGTGTAGAAAAGAGCGATTGGAATACTCAAGTTTATATCACCTTTGTGGTCTTTGCGAGCTCTTCCGCATCTTCTCTAGATAAACCGTCCCCAAGAATCGTATACCTCTCTGGGCGAATCTCATGGGCATGAACCAGTGCTTCGATGATGTATTTATCTTCGATACCCAGTTCCTTTGAGTTGGTTGGCGCACCTATGTTCCTCAGCGAGTCCCGAATGGACTGCCAATCCCCACCATGCAAGTACATCATCATGATCGTGCCCACGCCGCACTGCTCACCATGCAGAGCAGGCTTGGGTGATAGCCTATCCAGTGCATGACTGAATTTGTGCTCCGACCCGCTTGCAGGTCTGGAAGACCCAGCGATGCTCATGGCAACTCCACTCGATATCAGTGCCTTGACCACAATGCGGACAAATTTTTCCGAGCCAGGTTTGATAGAGCTAGAAGCATCAATCAATATTTGTGCGGTCATCTTGGAAAGGGCTGCTGCATATTCACTGTAGTCCGCGCCATGTAATTTGCCCAATCTCTTTGCCAGTTGCCAGTCCATAACTGCGGTATAGTTGGAGATGATGTCGCCACAACCTGACGCCAGCAATCTATACGGGGCAGACGCAATGACCTTTGTGTCAACGACGATTCCCATTGGCGCTTGTGCTGGCATCGATATGCTTTGACCGCTTTGCATGAGCGACGCTCGCGACGAAGCTATTCCATCATGAGAGGCTGTAGTGGGCACGCTTAAGAACGGAATGTTCAGCTGAGTAGATGCCAGTTTTGCTATGTCTATGCATTTGCCTCCGCCGACACCCAAGAGAAAAGCCGCACCGATATCGTTCGCCCGCCCTTTGACCCGTTCAACCTCGTGCATAGAAGCAGATAAGACCTCGATTAGGTCTGTATCACAATAACCTCCATCAGACAACAATTCAACAACGACGTCTCCTGCTATCTTTTTTGTATTCAAACCCGTTATGACCATGGCACATCCCTGGAGTTTAAGGTCATTGCAGACATTGACTATCTCGTGTATGGCATTTTGGCCGATGATGATGTTTCTGGGCAATTGCATCCATCGATTAGCGCGAGTTTGTGCAGGATGTGCCTCCAACGAATCGATGAGATTTAAGTCATCTTCTCTCAAATAAACACCCCATGATCGATATCATTAGACAATTCATCCTCAAATATTATATCGACCCCATCATATATGATACAGGCTATAATCCTGTGAATACACTGACGTTTGGCATTCTGCTATGCGTTATTCTCTTAGGGATATTAAAGTTACTGGAAAAACTAGATATCGAAATCGATCAGCAATTTATGCTCGCAGTTGTGCCATATGTCCTGGTTGGCGGAGTGCTCAGGGTCTTGGAAGACGCTGGAACATTCGCACCTCCAGTAAATTATCTGTTTGTCACACCGCTGGTCCAATTTTTTGTGCTCATCGTATGTATCATTATACTATTGGCATTGGCCAGACTACGTCAAACCAATAAAATAGATGCCATCACGCCGATGTTTGGGTATGTTGGAATTACTTGGTTCGTTCTTAGCACTTTGATTCTGCTCTTAAAAACAGAGGTGGTTTTCCCGTGGGTTCCAGTTGCAGTTATGGGAATTGCAACGGTTCTTACATCAGCGGTATATCTTACGGGGAGGCGGTCAAAATTCTTCAACGATCGTTTCAGCATCTTCATCATCTGGTCGCACCTTTTCGATGCATCCTCTACTCACATAGGGGTAGACTTTCTGGATTATCTCGAAAAACACATATTACCGGCGCTTCTAATAGAATTGAGTGGCACTGCGATGGTGATGTATCCGTTGAAGCTCGTCGTGGTCATTCCGATTTTGTATATCCTCAACACCCAGTTTAAGGATACGAACGATAGACTCGGCAATATATTAAAACTGGCGATTCTGATGATGGGGCTATCTCCTGGATTGAGGAATACATTAAGAATGATGTTGGGGATATGAGGTTATTATGGTGAAATCAAAATCACTTCCAAAAAAAGAAGATTTCAGTGAGTGGTACAACGAGATACTTTCCGTGGCAGAAATCACAGACGTTAGATACCCTATCAAAGGACTCTGTGTGTGGCATCCATTTGGCTTCGCGCTCAGAGACAAGGTGTATGCCATTTTAAAGTCATTGTTGGACGCAGACCATCAAGAGGCTCTTTTTCCGCTGCTGATACCAGAAAATGAGTTCATGAAAGAGGCGGAACACATCCGTGGTTTTGAGAATGAGGTCTATTGGGTCACAAAAGGCGGGTCCACTCCTTTAGAAGTCCAACTGGCACTGCGTCCAACATCGGAAACTGCAATATATCCCATGTTCAAGCTCTGGATACGTTCACATGTCGATCTGCCATTGAGGATATATCAAATAGTAAATACGTTCAGATATGAGACAAAGCATACGCGTCCGCTCATACGGCTCAGGGAAATCACATCGTTTAAAGAGGCACATACAGCTCACACGACATGGGATGATGCTGAGAATCAGGTGCGCGAAGCGATGCGAGTCTATTCTGAGTTTTACAGTCGGCTGGCAGTTCCACACGTCATAACCAAACGTCCGCAGTGGGACAAATTTCCAGGAGCGGATTACACGATGGCGGTGGACACCCTGATGCCCGATGGGAAGACACTCCAGATCGGAACGATTCACCATCTGGGCACCAATTTCGCCAAGACGTTTGACATTCAATATGAGGATGTCAATGGCGAGCAGCAGTATGTCCACCAAACGTGTTATGGCATTTCAGAACGGTGTATTGCGGCGGTAATAGCGGTACACGGCGACGACGGGGGACTGGTGCTGCCGCCGGAGGTTGCGCCGACCCAAGTCGTCATAATTCCCATTCTTTTTGGCTCTGGAAGAGAAATACTACATGCGTGTAAACACGTTCGTGAGATGTTAAGCGGCGCTGGTTTTAGGGTTGTTCTGGACGACTCGGACGAGAGACCGGGTGCCAAGTATTTCAAGTGGGAGATGAAAGGCGTTCCTTTGAGGATAGAGATTGGTCCGCGAGACCTGAAGGAAAAGATGGTTACGCTCGTGCAGAGGGATACCTTTGGGAAGGAATCTATACCGCAATCCGAATTAGTTGAGGCGATAGGACAAAAGCTGGAGGAAATACATGCAAACCTCTATGAGCAGGCGAGAATATCATTCAATGCGAGAATCGTCGATTGTAAGGAGATGGGCGAGGCGAAAGTCGCAGTTAAGAAGGGCATAGCCAAGGTCAACTGGTGCGGCGAAGAAGAGTGTGGCATGAAAATGGAAGATGCTGCCGATGCAGACATGCTCGGTGAGTTGGCGCAGACCAAAAAGGGAAAGTGCCCCATCTGCAACAAGGAAACGAACAAGGTCGTGTTGATGGCGAGGGCGTATTAGGGCATAAAAGCTCAAAAACTACTGAGATATATACTCATGTAAGCACCAGAGATTTAGGCAGGATTAAGAGTCCTCTGGATAACTTACAGATAAGGGGCGGGGAAGATAAGATGATTAAAGATGGAGAAGTTCGACCAGAGGGATGTATATGCGAACCATGTTCTGATATAATACCAAAATGGAAGGATAGAGAAGTTCGCATAGGAAGGGAGGAAATGATAGAGGTCAAGAGAGATGAAGAAAGGATTAGAATCTCTTTTCCTTATAATCCAAACTACATCACAAAAATTAAAACTATCGCAGGATACAGATGGCATCCAGAGGAGAGATGCTGGAGTGTGCCCTATTCCAAGCTTGAAACACTCTTATCTGTTTTTGATGGAGAAAATCTGGTAATTGACCCTATTATACATTTAGACGAGTTGAAGAAGGAACTTGTGCTAAGGAAATACAGTCAGAGAACGGTAAAACTGTATTTGTATCATAACAAGGAGTTTCTGGAAGTCTCCAAGAAGAATCCTTATGCAGTGTCCGATGAGGATATAAGAGATTATCTGTATCATCTGGTGAATGACAGGGAGGCTTCTGCATCCACTTTAAACACCGCAATCAATGCGCTGAAGTTTTATTATGGCGAGATTTTAAAGCAGAGAAGCGACCGAGGAAGGATAAGAAGTTGCCGGTTGTATTGAGTCAGGAGGAGGTTTCTCAAATACTTTCATCTGTAAATAACATAAAACACAAAGTAATCTTAATGCTTATTTATTCTGCAGGCTTAAGAGTAAGTGAGGTAGTGAAGTTGAAGCCAGCGGATATTGATATTCAAAGGAAGCTTATTCACGTTAAGGGTGCGAAAGGGAGAAAGGACAGGTATACGATTCTATCGGATGTGGCAATTGAAACTTTGGGTTTGTATTTAAAGATGTATCAACCGGAAAAGTGGGTTTTTCCCGGACAAAAAGAAGGGCTGCACATTACAACAAGAACAGTGCAAAGGATATTTGAAGATGCTATCAAAAAAGCGGATATTGATAAAGAAGTTAGTGTTCACTCGCTAAGGCACAGCTTCGCTACTCACCTCTTAGAAAGCGGAGTGGATTTGAGGTATATTCAAGAACTGCTGGGGCATAAGAACAGTAAAACAACGGAGATATACACACATGTAAGCAATAAAGATTTGAGTAAGATAAAAAGCCCGCTAGATTTAATAATGAAGAATTCGTATATTGAAAATAAGGTTGAAGGAGATGAAGGTTATCAGTCTGCTAAAGGGAGGTATATACGAAGTAAGTTTCAGATATAATCCCAAAATGGAAGGATATACGACATTAATGTCGGATATACCGAAGTTATATGAAATGGCGTTGAAGGAGTAAAATATGGAAGAAAAAAGTCCAACGCAAAAAGCATGGGAAACAATGAGAAATAAGGGTCCAGGGAAAAAATCTGCATATACAAAAAAGCGTAAGGAAGGTGCTAGAAAAGCAGCTGTAAAGGTCAAAAATAAACAGTGGGAAATTGAAAAAGTGGAATATTTAAAGGCATTAAAAGAAAAGGCGATGCCAGATACATGTGTTGTTTGTGGCGATAGCAGACTATTTGTTCTTCAGGTTCATCATGCAGACCCTGAGAAAAAAATTGAAGTAATGCTGTGTGCAAATTGCCACGATACAGTTAGACGAGGTACTTTCGGGGATTTGAGGGAAGCGCACAAGGGAGACGATGAATGAATTATATCGATACGCCACTTCATATCACACAGCATAAAAGGTTCGCCCTTCGGGCTCACCCAAATTTTTGTTTCGCAAAAACTTCTTTTATGCTGAAACCGTTATATGAAATCGTGGACTTCTGGCGCAAAAATGATAAATATAAAAAGTATAAATCTATAACTAAAACTAAAGGAGGTAAAACTATGAGAAAGACAATTGAAAATCTGACAAGGGCTTTTATCGGTGAAAGCCAGGCAAGGAATAGATATACTTTCTATTCCAAAATTGCCAAAAAAGAAGGGTTTGAACAGATCGCTGAGATTTTTCTCATCACCGCAGAAAACGAGAAAGAACATGCAAGCTGGTTATTTAAGTTAATTAACGAGTTGAAAAAGAAGAGCAAGGAAAACCTTGATGAAATAAAGGTTGAGGCAGTAGCCCCAACAATACTTGGCACAACAGCTGAGAATTTGAAAGCAGCAATTGCTGGCGAAAATTATGAGTACACAAAAATGTATCCGGAATTTGCTGATGTTGCTGAAAAAGAAGGATTTCCTGAAATTGCCAAAAGGCTAAGAGCGATTGCGGTAGCTGAACAACATCATGAGGAGAGATACAAGAAACTTTTGAAAGAAGTTGAAGCAGGAACAGTGTTCAAAAAAGAGAAAGAAGTGTGGTGGGTTTGTCGTGAATGTGGATATGTTTATTTTGGAACAATGCCGCCGGAAAGATGTCCATCTTGCGACCACGGAAGAAGCTTTTATCAAATTAAATGTGAAGAATATTAAAATTAAGGAAGTAACAATATATGACAATTCAAAAAGAAATCTACAAATACGAGGATTTTAATCATCTTCTTGGTACTAAAGGATTTAGCGATACGTTGCTAAAGAACCATTTCGCTCTGTATCAGGGTTATGTCAATAATATAAATAAAATTATTGAATTGCTTGAAAAGACTGATAAAACATCACCTGAATTTGCAGAGATGAAGCGCAGGCTCGGCTGGGAATTTAATGGCATGCGACTTCATGAATTATATTTTGGAAATATGAAAAGAGGAGGCGCCGCAATTGATAAAAATCATGCGCTTTTCAAAAAAAATACAGTAGACTTCGGCTCATTTGAAGCATGGGAAAAAGACTTTAAGGCAATAGGTGCAATGCGCGGCATTGGCTGGGTGATATTATATCATGACCCTGATTCAGACAGGCTTTTCAATGTTTGGATAAATGAACATGATGTGGGACATATTTCAGGTGCGAAACCTCTGCTGGTTATGGACATATTTGAGCACGCCTATATGGTTGATTACGGCCTGAAAAAGGCGGATTATATTACTGCATTCTTTAATGCAATTGACTGGGGAGTAGTAGAAAAAAGGTTTATAAAATAATAATCAATAGCATAATTACGAAAAATACTGTTGATGTTTCTATGGTTTATAGAGAGCATAAATTTATGACGCCCTTCGTCCACGACTCTACCCCCGCCCTTTCTGTAAAAGGGCGGGGTTGCCCTTCGGGTCATATAACAGCGGATAAAGGGGAAATCCCTGTCTGCCGACAGGCAGGAAAGATTTCCCTAAATTGCCTTCGGCAACTTCTTTTAGCCTTGAACGTTAGGCGAAATGCTCACTATGGGACGTAAAAAATATGTCAGCTTTTGAAATCTTAATTAACAACTGGGAATTGGTAGTAGCTCTTACATTTGCATTTTTGGTTGGAGCTATTGCTGGGCTAATGTTTTTGGCTATTAATAAAGATAAAGCGCTGAAATTTGGTGTAAAGGTTGATCAACTCAGGAAGCCGGTCGGAAAGACCCTCTTTAAAATCTTGAGAAAACCCCAAGGTGTTTTTAAGGCTATTCTATTTATTTTCGCTGTAAACTTAATAGGTGGTGCCGGTATGTACGCTACCTTAGGAGGAGTCTTGATCGTTCCCCTGCTTCTCTGGTTGGCTTTGGTAGGGCTTCTTGTAGTTTTAGTTGTGGTAAAAGAGCCACAAAGACTGCCTGTTGCTATTCGAGTAGTTCCCTTTGAAATAGGCGCATTCATAGTTGCGGGCGTTGGAGGAATGAACATAGGGATAAATTTTATTTTTGGTGGAGATGTAGGATTGGCAATAAGGGAGTGGATAACCCTGTTTTACACTTTGGTTATTCCTCTACAGTTCATTGGGGCATTTTTTGAAGGGATTATGGCTCATCGGGTCTACATAGTGCAGCAAAAACCATTACCAGAATGGTTATCAGAAGATTAACAAAATGAGTGCCCCTTCGTTCGCAC